>JAIRPQ010000052.1 GCA_031256875.1 Eubacteriales Family XIII. Incertae Sedis bacterium
GCGAGACCGGATTTTGCTGTGGCACACAGCGCGATCCGCTTATCGCTGCTTCCTTCCGGACCTGACGAGGTTCACGGGGCTCTGTTGCACAGGACCCGGCCTCGCTCACGGCACTAATAGCGGCGCTTCTCAAAAGCCGCATGTTACAGTATACTAAACCATACGCTCTGGGTCAACGAGCGCATCGTATTCGGCCTCGGTCAGATGCCCTGACGCCAGCGCCGCCTCGCGCAGCGTCGTGCCGTCTTCGTGGGCGCGCTTCGCTATTTTCGCGGCGTTGTCGTAGCCGATCTTCGGCGTCAAGGCCGTCACGAGCATGAGTGAATTATCGAGGTGCTTCGCTATCGCGGGCCCGTTCGGCGCCAGCCCGCGCATACAGTTTTTGTCGAACGAGGCCGCCGCGTCCGCGAGCAGATGTATGGACTGCTGCATATTGTACGCCATCACGGGCATGTATACATTGAGCTGAAAATGCCCCTGTGACGCCGCGAAGCCTATCGTGGCGTCGTTGCCCATGACCTGTGCGCAGACCATGGTCAGCGCTTCGCACTGCGTAGGGTTGACCTTGCCGGGCATGATGGAGCTGCCAGGCTCGTTCGCGGGTATCACAAGCTCGCCGATGCCGCACCTCGGTCCTGATGACAACAGCCTGACATCGTTCGCTATCTTGAAAAGGTTCGCGGCAAGCGCTTTCAGCGCGCCGTGCAGGAACACAAAAGCGTCCTTGGCGGTGAGCGCGTGGAATTTGTCGGGTGCCGTCCTGAACGAATGGCCCGATATTTCCGTTATTTTCTCCGCTGCCAGCTTCCCGAAATCCGGGTGCGTGTTCAGCCCCGTGCCAACGGCGGTGCCGCCGAGCGCGAGCGAGCGCACGGGCGCGAGGGCCGCGATAATCATTTCGCCAGCCTCCGACAGCATCGACGACCACGCCCCGATCTCCTGCCCCAATGTCAGCGGCGTCGCATCCTGCATGTGGGTGCGCCCTATTTTCACGGTATCGCCGAAGTCATTCGCGAGCCTGTCCAGGGTGCGGCGCAGCTCGTCCACCGCGGGGAGCAGTACGCCCTCCACCGCGCTGACCGCCGCAATATGCATCGCCGTCGGGAAAGTGTCGTTGGAGCTTTGCCCCCTGTTCACGTCGTCGTTCGGGTGCAGGCCCGTCAGGTGCGCGATGACCTCGTTGACGTTCATATTCGTCTGCGTGCCGCTGCCCGTCTGCCAAACCGAGAGCGGGAACTCGCCTCCGAGCTCGCCGCTTATTATGCTGTCCGCCGCCCGCGCGATTGCCGCCGCTTTCTTCTGTTCCATCACGCCAAGCTCCGCGTTCGCGAGAGCCGCCGCCTTTTTCAGTATGCCAAAGGCGCGAATGATGTCAGCGGGCATCTTCTCGCCGCCGATGCGGAAATTCTCAAAGCTGCGCTGCGTCTGCGCACCCCAAAGCCTGTCCGCGGGCACCCGCACCTCGCCCATCGAATCCGCTTCGGTTCTGTATGCAGCGCCGCCCGCTGTTTTCTGTACATCTTTATCCATAATTACTTATCATACAGGATGGCGGGTGTTATTACAATAAGTGGCTTGTCCATAGGCTTATTTTAAGGGTGGCGTTCCGGCAAATCGCACGAGGGAATCCCGTTACCACGCGGGCTTCCACCCTTCCATGTCCACACGTCTCCCCAGCTCCTTCAGCTTATCCCTCTGCACCTTGTAATCAGGACAGAATTTTTTAACTATATTATAGAAATTCTCCGAGTGGTCGGCGTGGATCATATGAGCCAGCTCGTGAATCGCCACATAGTCTATGGCCTCGTCGTCGGCCATCATGAGCATCCACGCGAAATGTATCCTCTTTTTCGCGCTGCAGCTGCCCCACCTGCCGAACGCGGTGGTGATGCTCACGCTCTCAGGTGCAAGCCCCATCAGCGCGGCGTAGTGGCTGACCCTCCGCGGCATATGCATCTCGGCCTCGCGCCTTAAAACGCGGGACAGTATGAACCTGACACTATCGGGCTGCAGGTTTTCCGTAATTAGAAATTCGCCGCCGCGATAGAGACCTTTCGCCATGCCCTGCTTCGGCGCGGCCATCTCTCGCGACCCGACTATCGGGCGCTCTACCCCGCGAAACAGAACCTTGTCCCCATAGCCGAGCGCAAAACCGCCGCCCTCGCGCACAGCGTCCTGTCCGGCAGACATTTCGCCCAGGTGCTTGTCGATCCAATTCTTCTTCGACATCACAAACTGTTCGATATACTTCGCGGATACGGACACGGGCGCGCGTACCTCCAGCCCCCGCGCCGTGATATGCAGAGCCAGCGTTTTTCTTTTCGACCTGATTGTCCTGTACCGAATCATAACGATAGGATACCACAAAGCCGCGGCGGATGTGTGAAAACGGGGTGGTAGCTCGAACAACAACGCAAAAGGCGGCCTTCCGCTTTCCTGCCAGAGGCGGTTTCCCGCTATTTCATCCTTGCGGAAATCACCCTGTCTTTGCCTGATATGTCGGGGGTTACGGAGACGCGCACGTAGCTGCCGTTTTCGCGGAACAGGTATGACACGTTTTGCGCCTGGTCGTAGCCTATCTCGAAGAACACCGCGCCTGTTTTGCGCAGGAATGTCGGCGCGCCGTTAATAATCCGCCTGATGACATCCAGCCCGTCCGGTCCGCCGTCCAGCGCCACCAACGGTTCATGTTCGGATATCTCGCGCTGCAGCATGGGGATGACCGCGCTTTTGATGTATGGCGGGTTGGAGACTATGACATCCCATTTTGATCCGCCGAAGCCGGTCTTGAATCCGGAGAACACGTCGCTCTCCACGAATTTTATCTGGTTCTTCACGCCGAGCCTTTCGGCGTTGCTCTCCGCCACGCTGAGGGCTTCCCTGCGGATGTCCGAGGCCGTGATTTTCAGGTGCGGTATTTTTTTCGCAAGGCTGATGGCTACCGCGCCCGACCCCGTGCCGAGGTCAAGCACGTTTTTCGCTGACCTGTTGTCCAGCAGGTAGTTCATGGCTTCGTTCACGAGATGCTCGGTTTCCGGCCTCGGGATGAGCACGTTTTCGTCCACGTAAAGCGACATGCCCATGAAGCCCTGCGAGTTCGTGAGGTATTGCGTCGGCGTACCCTCGGCCCTTCTTTGGACAAGCTCAAAATACCTCTCGGCGTGGTCGTCGTTGATTTCCTTCGCCCAGTTCATGAATATCTTTTTCGCGTCGTATTTTATGACGTAGCTGAGAAGCATTTCCGCGTCCGTCTTATAGTCCGCGTCGCCTGCTTCGCGCAACACATTTTCTGCAACCCTTATTATTTCTTTTATCTGTAAACTCATATATCCACTCCGGCGGCGGCGCCGGCATAACTCCCCAAGGCGGAACCATCCCAGCAAAAGCGCCGCTTATATTTTATCACATTGCCGCGGCTCCGGCACCTGACTCCGGAATCTCCCCTGCGCCCTCCGCGTCCTTCCAGCCCTCGGCCTCACTCTGGCCGGATTCACTCTGTCCGGCTTCATCCTCCGCGTCCGCTTCCTCCGGAAGAACGTTGCCGTCCTTGTCGCAGTAGCCTGAGCAGGTCGGCGTTTCCGCGGGCACGAGCACCGCCTTCATCGCGGCTATCGCGACTTCGAGCTGCCTCGCGTCCGGCTTCATGGTGGTGAGCTTTTGCAGGAGCAGCCCCGGCACGCTGAGCAGCATGACGACGGGGGAGGTGCTTCTCCCCGCCCAGCGCAGAAGTTCGTAGCTCAGCCCCGCGATAACGGGGATGAGGACAATGCGCGATAATATGCGCGGCAGGATGTCGGGCCAGCCGAGCAGCGAGAACAAAAGCAGCGCTATCACCATGACGAACATGAGGAAGCTCGTGCCGCAGCGCGGATGCAGCGTCTCAAATTCCTGGCAGTTCTCGGGCGTCAGCTCCAGCCCGCTTTCGTAGCAGTGGATGCATTCGTGTTCCGCGCCGTGAAACCGGAACACTGTCTGGATGTCCTTCATGCGCGAAATCGCCGTGATGTACAGGACGAAAAGCAGGATGCGAAATCCCCCTTCGATGAAATTCAGCGCCACCGCGTTGATGGAGAGCCCGCCGAACAGACCCATGACCCATGTCGGCAGCACGATAAATATGCCGACCGAGAAAAGTATGGCAACAATAACCGACATGGTGAGCGCGAAGCTCATGGCAGCGCCCTCGCCGAATCTGTTTTCGAGCCAGCCGGTGAAGCCGCCCTCGCCAGACTCTTCTTGCCTGTCTTGCCGGCATGCTTCTTGCGCGCCGGCTCCCTGCGAATCGCTGGCCCCCTGCGCATCGCCGACCCCTTGCGGATCTCCGGCTCCATGCGAATCTCCGGCTCCATGCGGCTCGCTGGACTCCACCTCCGCGCCGGACTCCGCATCCTCGCCAGGCTCCGCCTCCTCGTCCCACGCGCCTGCCGCTTCCAGCAGCTCGGCCGATTTCATGAGCGTCCTCACGCCCGTCGCGAGCGAATCGACGAATACCAAAACGCCGCGCACGATGGGCACCTTGTGCCACTTTGTCTGCGGCTTCAGCATCTCCGTCTCTATATACATGCGTCCGTCGGGCATACGCACACAAAGGGCAGTCCTGTCGCTGCCCTTCATCATTATGCCCTCTATGACCGCCTGTCCGCCGACCTTGGTCGGGTTCGCGTCTTTGATGAATATTTTTTTGAAATCCATCTAATCCGTGTGATATCAGGAGCGCTCATTCTCAAGCAGCTTGCTGATGATTTTTATGAAATCCGCGTTGCTGCGCGTGTGCGTGATATGGTCGATAATAATTTCCGTGACTTCCTGCGTCCCGAGGTTCGACATCGCGCGGCGCATGAGCCATATCGTGTCCAGCTCCTCCGGATCCATGAGAAGGTCCTCGCGGCGCGTACCCGATTTGTTCAGGTTCACGGACGGGAAGATGCGCTTCTCGGAAAGCTTGCGGTCGAGGTGCAGCTCCATGTTGCCCGTTCCCTTGAACTCTTCGAATATGACCTCGTCCATGCGGCTGCCGGTTTCGACGAGCGCGGTGGCGAGTATCGTGATGCTGCCACCCTCCTCGATGTTGCGCGCCGCTCCGAAAAATTTCTTCGGCTTGTGCAGTGCGCCCGGGTCAAGCCCGCCCGAGAGCGTCCTGCCCGACGCGGGAACGACGAGGTTGTAGGCGCGGGCCAGGCGCGTGATGGAGTCGAGCAGTATGACGACATCCTTGTGATGCTCCGCGAGGCGCTGTGCGCGCGCGAGCACCATCTCCGCGACCTTCACGTGGTTCTGCGGCAGCTCGTCGAAGGTGGAGTATATGACCTCGCCCTTTATCGACCTCTGCATGTCCGTGACTTCCTCGGGGCGCTCGTCAATGAGCAGCACTATCATCTGGCACTCGGGGTGCGTCTTTTCTATCGTGTTCGCGATGTTCTTCAGGAGCACGGTCTTGCCCGCTTTCGGCGGCGCGACTATAAGCCCGCGCTGCCCCTTGCCTATCGGCGCGACGAGGTTGATGAGCCGCGTCGCTATATTCTTCGGGCCGTCCTCTAGGTTGATGCGCTCGTTCGGGAATATCGGCGTGAGCTTCTCGAACGACGGCCTGTTGATGGCCACCTTCAGATCGTCGCCGTTGACATCGAACACGTAGAGCAGCGCGCCGAATTTCTCGCTGACGTTCGCCCTTCGCGCGACGCCTTTTATCTTGTCGCCCGTCTTGAGGTTGAACCTTCTTATCTGTGCGGGCGCGACGTAGATATCCTCGCTGCTCGACAGATAGTTCTCAAAACGAAGGAAGCCGAAACCGCTCTCCGCGAGCTCCAGTATGCCTTCCACCTCGTAGCGGTTTTTGTTCTTGTCGTCTGATTTGGAATCGTCTCCGCCTTCGGTTTCCCCTTCCGTCGGCTTCCCCTTGTCGCCATCCGCCGCGTCCCCGTCGGGTGATGGCCCTTCGCCGCTGCTTATCACGCTCGCTCCCCTCGCTGCGGGGGCTTCGCTCTTGTCCGAGCTGTCCGGCGGCGTGCCGTCCGCGGAAGGGATCATCGCGTATTTCTCCGACGGCGATGGTATGTCCGAGGTGTCCGGCGTGCTTCCCCCATCATACCCGCCTTCGCCCGCGCCTCCCGCGCCGTTGATGATGACCTCGAGCAGCTCCTTCTTCTTCATCTTCTCGTAGCCCTCGATGCCGAATGCCTTTGCGATCTCTCTGATTTCGGCGACCTTCTTCGACCTCAGAATCGCTTCTTCCATTTTGCCTATTACTTCTACCATTTCAATTCCTCTTGATACCTCTCGCGGAGTGCTGCGCCGTAACGATAACAAACTGTTCCAATTCCCAAAAGTTCAATATGATTTCGTTTTTGTTTTCGCGGGGATTGTCTAATAATTCAGATTCTTTCTGTAACCGCCATATCGTTCATTAAAAATTATAACACGGGTTGGAAATAAATCAAACGTTTTTGCAAGATTAAAAAAGATTTCTGCCGCCCACGTGGAGCGGCAGCACCCTTATCTGTCGTCATTCTTCCTCCGAACTGCTGCCTGATTCGCCCACGGCCGCGGAGGATGAAATCGCTCCTCCCGTCGTTGCTTTCACGCCGGTGTAGACCTCGCGCAGCATGCTTACCACCTGCTCGTCGTCGGCTGCAATCCAGAACGAGCCGCCCATCATGAATTTGTCCTGCCCGGGGAGCGTATGCGACGCCACGTCCTTCGCGTTCATGCTCACCGCGGCGCTCGCGAGATACAGGATCGCCCTGTTGTCGACGTCCGAATCGACGTTCTCGAGGATAGTCTGCCCTATCTTCGGCAGGTTCGGCCCTATCGACTGCTTGATGGCGGCCATCACGAAGCCCTGCTGCGCCTTCACCCTGCCGAGGTCGCCTTCGCGGTATCCCTTGCGGAAGCGCAGGAACTGGATGGCCTTATCGCCGTCGAGGACCTGCTTGCCCTTCTTCAGGTTTATGTACAGGTTTTGCCGCTTGGAAGTGTAGAACATGTCCATCGGAACGTCTATCTCCACGCCCCCGATGGAGTCGATGATCTTGGCGGCCCCGTCGTAGTCGATGACCGCGTAATAGTTGATGGGGATCCCCTGGAGAACTTCCGATATGATGTCGGCGGCGTACTTGATCTGCTTGTCGTGCTTCAGCCTGTTCGTGAACTCGGTGGCCAGATGCTCTTTCGTGATATCCTTCGTCTTGGCTATCCCGAGTTTTTTCGCGAGGGCTTTAAGGTCGATGCCCGCGTCGCCGGCCATTTTTTTCAAATCCGACAGGCTCTTTGACTCGATGGCCTTCGTTTCGGAATCGGTCAGCGTGACGGGGCTTTCCAGTACGGAGTTGATTTTCTGCCATGCCGTGCCCCTATACTCGGGCCGCTCGTAGTAGGTGTCGCGCGGAACGGAAATGACGTCGAACTTCTTCGTCTCGGGATCGAAGCTGCCTATCATGATGGTGTCGGTAAGCCCGAACTGTTCGCTGTACTGCTCGCCCTCGGCCTTCTGCCCGTTGATGGTGTTGCCGAAAAGGAGTATGTTGACGCGCTTGGAATCCTTGAAATCGGCATCCGTCTTGAACACGCCGGACGCCTTCACGAGTATCGCCATCTGTTCTTCGGTTTTTTCGTTGGGCTGGCTCTGTGTTATCCCGACCGCCGAGGCCGTGTTCATCGGCTTCTGGTCGAGAAAATGGTTCCATGCGGCCAGGCCTGCCGTGATGCCTACCGCCGCGCACAAGAGCGTAATACAAAAGAATTTTGCAAACGCTTTGGCGGGCGTCGCTTTTTTTCTGTTTTCGGCGCTCATTCGCCTATCTTCGCTGTTGTTCAATTTTTGTCTTCCTCCGGAGGCTTCATGCTATAAATTCTATTCATCATCTTGTCCGTTTTGGGCTCGTCTACGAAATAGTAGGATGCTCCGTTGCGCATCCCCGATTCCCCCGGCGTCATGTAGGTTTTCATATCCTTCGTGCTCATGCCTACCGCCGCGCTGCCAATACGCACGGCCAGCTTGCCTGTCATGTTGGAATCGACATTGTCCATAACGGTCTTTGCCACCTTGGGGAATCCAAGCCCAATGCTCTGCTTGAAAGCCTCCCTCATAAAGCTTTGCTGCGCCTTGACGCGCCCCAAGTCGCCCATGTTGTAGCCCTTTCGGAAACGCAGGAACTGCACTGCCTGATCGCCGTCCAGCGTCTGCCTTCCCTTCTTCAGATTTATATAAAGATCCTGCTTCTTATCAGTATATTTCATATCCATGGGTACGTCAATCTCAATTCCGCCCATGGCGTCAACTATCTTCTTGATATCGTCATCTCCATAAACCTCGTAGAAATGTATGGGGACTCCGCTGAGCACTTCCGAGACGGCCTCCGCCATCCGGACAGCCCCTTTGTCCGTGTCCTCCATCCCGCCCGCGCCTTTGTATACGGAGTTGATTTTCTGCCAGGCCGCGCCCGGATGGTCAGGCTGCTCATAATAAGTGTCGCGAGGAACGGACACGAGGTCCACCCTCTTGATTTCCGTGTCGAAGCTGGCGAGCATAATAGTGTCGGTCAATCCCTGGTTCTGCCCAAGGATGAGCACGTTGACCCGCTTGCTGTCCGAATATTTTTTCGCGAAATCGCTGTCCCCGCCTGCGATAGGTTCGATGCCTTCCATGACATCGCCGCCAAATAACCCAAAAAAACCGAATTTGTTAATCAAGAGCAGCCCCCCCGCAAACGCTACAAGGCATATGAGGAATGCGGGGAGGAATGTTCTTAAAAATGGGTTTTTTTGATCTTTACTTGCTGTAGTCAAAGAAACCCCTTCCTGTCTTGCGACCTAAGCTGCCGCCGCGCACCATCTTCTTGAGCAGCGGATGCGGCCTGTATTTGGTATCTGCAAACTCGGTGTAAAGCACTTCCATGATGGAAAGGCACACGTCGAGCCCGATAAGGTCGCCCAGCGCGAGCGGGCCCATCGGGTGGTTTGCGCCAAGCTTCATGGCTTCGTCGATGTCCTCGGCCTTCGCAACACCGTCGGCCAGGATGCCGGCGGCTTCGTTGATCATCGGTATCAGTATCCTGTTCACGACGAACCCGGGGGCTTCGTTGACTTCGACGGCGGTCTTGCCGAGCGCGGCCGTAAGCTCCAGTATCGTGTTCCGCGTTTCGTCGGATGTCGGCAGTCCCTTGATGATCTCGACGAGCTTCATCATCGGCACGGGGTTGAAGAAGTGCATCCCGATGACCTTGTCGGGGCGCTTCGTCGCAGCCGCGATTTCGGTGATGGACAGGGAGGAAGTGTTCGTAGCCAAAATCGCGCCCGGAGTCACCAGCTCGTCAAGCTCCGCGAACAGGGCTTTCTTGGCTTCGAGGTCTTCCGTGGCCGCCTCTATGATGAGGTCCGCGTCCTTGACCACCTCAATGTTCGTATCGCCTTTGATGCGCGCCAACGCAGCGTCCTTGTCCTCGGCACTCAGCTTTTCTTTTGCGACTAGCTTCTCGAGATTCTTTTTTACCGTTGCAATGCCGTTCTCGACGGACGACTCGCGGCGCGCGCGAAGCACGACGTCATATCCGTTCAGCGCGAGTACCTGTATGATACCCGCTCCCATGGTGCCTGTCCCAAGGACACCCACTTTCTTAATCATAGCGCTTATCTCCTTATTCTGATTATGTAACGGTGACAACTTATTTTCGCCGAATATATGCTCACTTAGGCACCGCTAGCGCAAAACCTAGGTTGCGATTCGGCATTCTATTATACCATATTATCTTATATTTTTCTTAAATTTCGCCGGAATCGTCCGGCCCTGCGCCTTCTATCGGTAGGGTTATGACCACGCGCGTGCCGTAGCCCAGTCCGCTCTGGATGTCGATGCTGCCGCGGTGCTCCTCGACTATCTGCTTCGATATCGGCAGCCCCAGGCCCGTGCCGCTCATGTCGCCCGACCGCGCCTTGTTGCCGGTGTAGAACCTCTCGAATATGCGGCTCAGCTCCAGCTCGGATATCCCGATGCCGTTGTCGATAACTATAATGTAGACGTTGGCCTCGTCCCGCACTATCTCCACGTCGATGCGGCCGCCTTCGCGCGTGTATTTGACGGCGTTGCTGATGATGTTGGTCACGACCTGTTCGATGCGGTCGCGGTCTATCGTGAGGATGAAGCTCTTGTCACGCGATATGAAATTCAGCTGCTGGCGCTTGTTGCCCGCCGTGACGCCCTGTTTCTTCGCGGCCATGCGCACGAGGGCTACGATGTCGGCCGGCTTCATGTTCCAGACCTGGCGTTTCGTGTCCAAGCGCGAGAGCTGCAGAAGGTCGTTCACGATGCGCTTCATGCGGTCCACTTCGCTGTTGATAATGCCGAGCGCTTCCTGCGTCATGGCGGGGTCGTCTATGCCGCCTTCGAGCAGGGTTTCCGCGTAGCCCTTTATGGACGTGAGCGGGGTTTTCAGCTCGTGCGAGACGTTCGCGACGAAATCCACCTGCATGTCCTGGACCTTGCGGCTCTCGGTCACGTCGCGGAATATGATGATGACGCCGCCCTCGTCGCCCGAGGAATTTTTGAATATGCCGAAGCTCACGTCGAAGGACGCGCCGCCGTACGAGAACGAGCCCGCCACCTTGCCGTCCGCGAGGTCGCTGATGATGGCGCCCAAGGTCAGGCTGTCCGTGAACCGCAGGATGATATCGTCGTAGCGCTTGCGCCTCACATCGTCGTCGGTCATGCGGAGTATCTTGCGCGCGGCCTTGTTCGCGTGGATGATGCGTCCGCCCGTGTCCACCGCCACCGTGCCGTCCGTCATATACCGCAGTATGGTCTCGAGCTTGTTTTTCTCGTAGATGGTCTCGGAAAGGTTCACGTCGATAAGGCCGTGCAGCTCCTTCTCCGTGTCCTCTATGCTGGCGTGAAGGTTCGCGGCGAAGTAGAGCGCCAGGGCCGAACCCGCGGCAAGCCCCGCGAACGCCGACGCGATGACGCCCAGCGGGGTCGCCGCGCCGAGCAACAGAAAAACGCCCGCGCCGGCTGCGGTCGGCGTGAGCACCCTGAAAAACACATCCTGCCTTTTGGTGTGGGATTTGTCCCTATCAGGCATCGCTTATACCTCTGGGCCTTGTGCGCTTCGGCCGGTGTGCGCCGTCTGCCGCCTGCCGCCCTACGCGCGCAAAGCGCCAGTGCCAGCGCCGGAATCCGCGCCTATGGCCGTTTGAAATAGTATCCAATGCCCCGCTTCGTCAGTATATATTTGGGGTCGCTCGAATCGTCCTCGAGCTTCTCCCGAAGCCGCCGCACCGTTACGTCCACCGTGCGGATATCGCCGTAGTATTCGTATCCCCAGACATCCTCGAGCAGCTGTTCCCGCGAGAAAACCTTGTCCTCGTGCTCCGCGAGATAGCGCATCAGCTCGAACTCCCTGAGCGTCAGGTCCAGCGGCGCGCCGTTCTTGCGCACCTCGTACCTGTCGCCGTCAATGATGAGGTTGCCGTACTCCGCTGTATTGGATGATGGCGTCTGGTCCGAATCGCCGCCCATTACCGTACGCCTTATATTGGCCTTAATCCTCGCGATGAGCTCGCGCAGCCCGAACGGTTTCGTTATATAGTCGTCAGCGCCGAGCTCCAGCCCGAGAACCTTGTCCACTTCCTCTTCCTTGGCCGTGAGCATTATTACCGGAACGTCGCTCTTTTCCCTTATCTTTCTGCACACTTCGAAGCCGTCCATCATGGGGAGCATGACATCGAGAAGCACGAGGTCAGGGTCGGTGCCCAGCGCCTTGTCCAGGCCCTCCTGCCCATCGAACGCGGTATCGACGCTGAATCCCTCTTTCGTAAGATTGAGTTTGACGATATCTGAAATATTTTTCTCGTCTTCGATAATGAGGACTTTCTTCGGTTCCATTATGCTCTCCCTTCCGTTTGCTTCTGTATTTTCTGCATTATTGTTACTTGTTTAATAATTGACTTGCTTACATATAAGTCAAGGGGTTGCGTGGCACTCCGTTCACGCGCACCTCAAAATGGATATGCGGGCCGGTCGAATCGCCGGTGTTTCCCGACGTGGCGATGTGCTGTCCTTTATACACTTCGTCGCCTACTTTCACGAACGATTCGGCGAGATGCCCGTAAAGGGTCTCAAAGCCGTCCCCGTGGTCGATGACAATCTTGATGCCGTATCCATCGCCTTTGTTACCAGTATACACTATTCTTCCGTCTTTCGCTGCATAAATCGGCGCATATTTTACATTGATGTCAATCCCTGCGTGCATCCTGCCCCAGCGCCGCCCGAACGGGGAGCTGACCACTCCGCCCACGGCGGGCCGGATGAACATGCCGTTTCCGGTCGGCTTCGGGAGTTTTTTCGTGCCGCGTATGACGTGCGACGGCGTGGCGGGGCGAAGGACATCGTATGAGACGGGGTTCTTCTCCGTAGGCTCGCCGTTGACGCATACCAGCTCGGCCTGGACCTTTCGCCGGCCTACCGCGCCCGCGGTCACTACGCGTCGGTAATCTTCGTATCTGTTTTCTTCATATATGTATATGGGTTCGGCTCGGTAGGATTCTTCGTACTCCACGTCCTCCACGGTCTTCACCCCGATGGACGAGAACGCGGCGCCCTCGAGCCTGGAGAAAACTTCTTCCGTGGTCTCGATGCCGATCCTCGCGGTCTCGACACGCTCCAGCGAGACGCTCTCCGCGAACCCTATCTCCTTGTATTTTTTCGCGCTCTTGCCGCCGAGCCATTTCGCCTTGATTTGATCCAGCAGTTCGCCCGCCGCTTTTTCGCTGCCGAGCGTGCCGATGCTCTTGCCGTCCACCATGACGGCGCACCCTATGACGTTCACTTCATCGAGCGCCGCGATGTTCGTGATGATGGTTTCTTCGTCGTCTATGCTCACGCCCGAGGACTCGAGCTTTATGACCTTCTTGACCGCGATGCCGGTTTCGCCGCCATCGCCGAGGACCACGGGCGCGCCCGCCCGCTCGTCGATGGCCTTTTTGGATTCGGGCCTGCTGACCGTGCGGTAGACCTCGCTCTCATTCCGCACGAGGCCGAGCACCTTGCCGCCATAGCTGTACTCGTAGTATGTGACATCCCCCGCCAGCAGGGACGAGATAAGCAGAATGCCGCAGATGGCGGCGCTGCCGATCGAGATGGCCAGCGCGTTCGCGCGAACGTGGGGCGCGGCCCTGCCCGCGAGCTTCCGCGTCCTGACGTATGCGGCACGGGCTTCGCACTCCACCCTGCGGCCGAATGCGCTGCTCTGTATGCTGCCGGCACCCTTTCCGACCTTCGCCTTGGCCGTCTTGCCGATGGACGGCAACGTGAATTTCGCGAAAATAATCCTGTTCGCCTTCAGGACGAATGCATTTCTGCGCAGTATATGAACCACGAAAAGCCGCGCCATGCGGAACTTCGTACGGATGCGGCCGGATAGCGCGAGTTTTGGTTTGAGTGGGTTCGCGGGGGTCGCGGGGCTTGCGGGGCTTGCGGGGCTTGCGGGGGTTGCGGGGGTCGCGGGGTTCGCGCTGCGCACGGAGTGAGCGGGGCTCACGGGGATCGCGGGGTTCGCGGGGGGCACGGTGCGCACGGGGGCCGGTTTCCTGTTATTGCTATTTTCCCCATTATTAATCATAGGCGCGCCGCGCTCAAAGCTCATGACCGAGTATTCAGATTTTTCTCTCCTCCAGAACATAAGAGCATTATATCGTAACATTGCTGTAATATGTTTGTAACAGGGAATATTTCACATAATATTCGCCGAACCTTCACATGGGAGGGGGTTTCTATGCGTTTTCGTCTGGATGGACGGGGGCGGTAATGGGCGATGCGGCGGGCGCTCATGGCAACCTGGCGCGGCGGCGCATATCCTTTCATCAGGAGGTGACGACTATGACAGTATACGGCTATGTGCGCGTATCGAGCGCAGACCAGAACGAGGACAGGCAGCTGGCGGCGATGAGCAAAATAGGGGTGCCGCCCGAAAGGATCTTCACGGACAAGCAGAGCGGAAAGGACTTCGAGCGAAGCGCGTACAAAAGCCTGATGCACAGGCTGAACGCAGGCGACCTGCTCTATGTGGGGAGCATCGACAGGCTAGGCAGGAACTACGAGGACATACAAAACCAGTGGCGCGTACTGACCAAAGAGAAAGGCGTGGACATCGCCGTGCTCGACATGCCGCTGCTGGACACAAGGCACGGCAGGGATTTGATGGGGACGTTCATCGCAGACATTGTGCTGCAGATACTGTCCTTCGTGGCGCACAGCGAGCGCGACAACATCCGGCTAAGGCAGGCCGAGGGCATCGCCGCCGCCAAAGCCCGCGGCGTCCGCTTCGGCCGGCCGAGGATAGGCTTGCCTGAAAACTTCGCGGCATTGGTATGCGAATGGGAGCGAGGGAAGCTGCCGCTAGCCGAGTTGCTAGCGGAATGCGGGATGAAGGAAGCCACGTTCTACAGGCGGCTACGGGAGTTTCGGAACGGGGTCGGGGGGTGAATTGGCTCGCGGCGGTGGGTAGTGGGGCAGGTGATGATTTCGGCTGATGATGGTGGTAGGTGCGGTAGCGGGTGGTGGGCGGTAGTGAATTGCGGGTGATGACCAGCCGAGGCATAGGTAAGCGACAGTAGGCGAGAGCGTACTATCAGAATGTGTGCTTTTTGATAGCACATAAGCGAGAAACATTATATCACCGTTTCGGCTATTTTTTGTGTTTATTTTCTAAAAAACTGCGAAATCCGATCCAAATAGTCCAAAATTATTCCCATCAAAGATAGAAAATTCTAATCAGGTTTCGCTATCAAAAAGTACGCTTTTTGATAGCGAAGCAAGAGGAGGAAGCAGATGGGTTGCTTGATTGCACTATTAGTCGTAGGGGGCATTGTGTGCATGTTCTTCGCTTGGCCTCTTTCGCTTATTCTGTGGGCATTAGCATTTATCGTCGGCGCAGTTGGAAGAAAAAAATAATAACCATGAAAATCAAATTGCTACAAAAGAAAATGCCTGCATTTCAAAGTCTATTGGTTTTCGCATGCATTTTTATACTTGTAACCGCAGTAGGAATCCCTGTCTTTGCGACAAAGGCAGAATTGACCAATACATCTATTACGGAGAACGGTTTCTACCTTGACAACTCTAAAATTAAAGGAAAATTATGTTAAAGAATAATGGCACTAATAAATTCATAAAAGGAGAAGATAAAATGGCGGATTTTGAGAAGTTAATGAAGGAATTATTAACAAATGGTGGTGGGTGTTCTGTTACTCAAAGAATTAAAAAAGTAAAGCAGCCACGTGGGGGTTTTATTAACCCAAAGGTATTGAGTGCAACTCCTATGGGTGATGGTGCAGAAGCATTAAATCCAGAGGAAAATGTACATCCAAGTTTGATGGGATTGGCAGTTGATTACATGACCCGCTTTATATCTGGGGCATCAGTCGAAGAATCATTTAAAATTTCAGAAATGGGTGCACATATTATTAGCAAAGACAAGAAAGCAAAAAAACTTATGTCAGGTATTAAGGGGCTTGATGATACTTCTATTATTAATGCTGTGAAGTTATCAGGTTTTGATGTAGTTTGTCGTGCAGGTATTATGGGTTATAAGCCAGTAGAGGAAATTAATCCAGATGCTCCAACAATTTCAAATATTCGAACAATGGTTGAGCGTTCAATTTCTTTCTTAGAACAATATGGTCCGAAAATACTGGATGGCTTTACGTTTGAGGGTGGATACACAAGTACTGTGAGTGATGGTGATGGTGATTTTACTACAGAAGATACATTGTGGGATTTCAAGGTGTCAAAAATGCCAGTTAAAAAAGAACACACACTCCAATTACTCATGTATTGGAGAATGGGGTTGCATTCAATACATACAGAGTTTCAAGGCATAAAATATTTGGGTATTTATAATCCTAGAATGAATATAGTATACCGCATAAAGGTAATTGAAATTCCTGATGATATCATTTCAGACGTAGAGATAGATGTCATTGGGTATGAAAAGTAGGTGAGTAATTAAAATATGCACACCAAGGACGGTTCTAGCTGTGTTATTACTGCACGGCGAGCCGCCCTCGATATGTAGCGGCGCGCGGCAGAAACTCAAAGGCCGTTTTGATATAATTATTATCAGAGCAAACAATGAACTCGTTGAGGCATGGCTTACCATTCATGAAGATGAGCTTTATGCGTCGTGGAACCTGGCCGTGCGCAACGAACATTTCGGGAAGATTGCGCCTTTGCAGTGAGGAATCATGCCATGTATGTCAAAAACGGAATCGCATATGCGGATGGAACAGAGAAAATACTGTCGGTCAAAAACGTTCGCTATGTTAGCAGTACAGGCTAAATCTCCTTCCCTGTCCGCAAAATCTCTTTCACAAAGGGATTGTCGTTTTGCAATTCGGAAGTCGGGAAGCCGTGCGGCTCGATATCTACGTCGCGATACTTGATGGTCAGCCTACAAAGTTGCCGCAACACATCAATAGACGGCCTGCCCTCGAAGTCGGATGAAAAGAAACACAGGTCAATATCGCTGTCGTCGTTCGCTGTGCCCTTTGCATAAGAGCCGAACAGATAAACGTGGTCTATCGGCATGGCGTTTTTTACGTCGGACACGTAGCCGTTCACGGCGCGGTTCAAGGTTTTTGCGTCAAGAGCCACGCGAACACCTCCTTTGTTTGGTTCAGATAATTCTTTGCTGTCGCCTCGTCCGTGCTTGCAGAGAGTTTCTGCTTGAAGTCGGCATACCGTCCGTTGAGATAGAACGAGCGCAAGTCCTCAAACAAGATGAACTTGTCAGGCGATACCGCATCGGGCAACTTGTCCTCGAACGTGCGGACAAGAGAACTAATATTGTGTGTCTTTGGTACGTTGTCATCAATGTAAAGCGTGTATAGTCCTTTGACTAGTTTCTCTACTGCCTGTTCGCACATGAATACGACATATAGCCATCGACCGCCACTACACATCACGTTTGCGGTTTCAAGGTCATATTGTGCTATGTCGAGCCAATATTCGTATTTTTCTTGTGCGTCCATCGTCAAATAACCTTTGGTGTCACGGTATTCTAATGTTCAACGTATATAAATTATATCACGAATCGCGAGCAATGTGAGAGCATCCGTGATTCATCAAGATGCGGGCGATTTTACTATTCGTGTCTTTGCGTTGATTTTGCAACGCAAGCAGTATGGAAAGGAGATGTTGTAATGGCAGTCTATGGTTATGTTCGCGTTTCAAGCGC
>JAIRPQ010000078.1 GCA_031256875.1 Eubacteriales Family XIII. Incertae Sedis bacterium
GGATTCAATATTGTTGAAAATATAATACATGGGAAGCTTAAAGGGAATTTATCCATGCGATCCGATATACATGGAACGAGCGTGGAATTCGACTTCAAAACACAGACAAGTGATCGCTAGAAGGCGGAAAAGTTAATAGAAGCCTCCGCATTATATCGAGGGCAGTTAGCAATGTTAGAGATCATCCTATTGAAAAAAATAAAATAACTCGACAGCGATCACGCGCGCGAGTAGACGCTGCGCCGTTCATATGGTAGAATATTCTCTGATGTATTATACCTTGGATACTGGCTTCGCTGCGCTCGGCACACATAGCTTTCGGGGCGGCGAAAACGTATGGTCATATAACAGTAAGGAGAAATTATGGGCAGGCACGGTACGATAGCGGGACGCAAGGCGGCGCAGGACGCGAAGCGGGGCGCGCTTTTCACGAAGCACGCTAGGGCGATAATGATGGCGGCGAAAGGCGGGGGAGACCCCGACTACAACGCGTCGCTGAAAAACGCCATTGAGCGCGCCAAGGCAATAAACCTCCCAAAGGACAAGATCACCCAGGCGATAAAGAAGGGCACGGGCGAGCTCGAAGGCGAAACCTACGAAGAGCTTTCATACGAAGGCTACGGCCCCGGAGGCGTCGCGGTCGTAGTGGACGCGCTCACGGACAACAAGAACCGCACCAATTCCGCGATAAAGCATATCTTCGACAAGCACAACGGCAACCTCGGAGTTCCCGGCTGTGTCGCGTATATGTTTGAGCGCAAGGGCATTATCCTCATAGAGAGCGTTGACGGCGTGGACGAGGACACGCTCATGGAGGCCGCGCTCGACGCGGGGGCGGAGGACTTCAAGACAGCGGACGAATTTTTTGAGATCGTCACCTCGACCGAGGACTTTCATGCCGTAGCGGACGCGCTTCGCTCGGCGGGATATGAGCTTGCGGAAGCGGATATCGAGCAGGTGGCGAATATCGAGGCCGAGCCCAAGACGGACGGCGAGAAAAATTCGCTCATAAAGCTGATCGACGCGCTTGAAGAGCAGGACGACGTGCAAAAGGTGTACTCGAATTGCTCGATTGAGCTGGGCTAGCCGGGCGCCGAAGCTGGGGGCTAGTTACTTTAATTATTTTGTAACGAAAAAGTTACACAACTGAAATATCTGTGGTATAATTATTGCCATGATGAGATAGATGAGATAATAGCAATATGCACTAAGGAGGGACTGTCAAGATGCTGCAATTTGAACCAAAGGAAGGCGTACCCGCGAAGATTATCGTCGTGGGTATCGGTGTCGGCGGCGGCAACGCGGTGAATTGGATGATTGATTCGGGGCTTGAGGGCGTCGAATTCGCGGTTATCAATACCGACGTGCAGGATCTTGAAGGGTCCAAGGCCGACATCAAGATACCGATAGGAGAGAAAGTCACGGGCGGGCTCGGCGCGGGGCGCAACCCTGAAAAGGGCCAGTCCTCGGCAGAGGAGAGCAGCCAGGATATAGAGGCCGCGATCAAGGGAGCGGACATGGTGTTCGTCACGGCTGGCATGGGCGGCGGCACGGGCACGGGCGCGGCGCCTATCGTCGCGAAGATAGCGCGTGACCTGGGAATACTCACGGTCGGCGTCGTTACGAAGCCGTTCAGCTTCGAGGGCAGGAAATGCAGGGACAACGCCGAGCTTGGCGTTGGCTATCTGCGCAAATACGTGGATGCCCTCGTCGTAGTGCCTAACGACAAGCTTCTTCTTATCACGGACAAGAGCACCACTATAGAGCAGTCGTTCAAGCTGGCGAATGAGGTTCTCCGGCAGGGTGTGCAGGCCATCACGGACATCATCACTCAGTCGGGGCTTATCAACGTGGACTTCGCGGACGTGAAGACAGTCATGGCGAACCGCGGGATGGCGCATATGGGCGTCGGCCACGGCAAGGGCGAGAACCGCGTAGCGGAAGCCGTACAGGAGGCGATAGAAAACCCGTTGCTCGAAACGTCCATCGACGGCGCGAAGGCGATACTTCTGAACGTGACGGGCGGCTACGACCTGAGCCTGCTCGACGTGAACGCGGCGGCGGAGCAGATAGAGCAGGCGGCGGACAAGGATGTCATCCTCATTTTCGGCACGGCCGTCTACGAGGATTTGAACGACGAGATCAATATAACTGTAATAGCCACCGGGTTCGAGAACCGCGGCGCGGAGCGGGGCGAAATGGCAGCGCAGGGAGAGGTCCAAGCAGCGTCACCAGCCGAGCCGGCACCCACCGCGCCTCCCGCACAGCCAGTCGCAAGCACGGGGCTGGGTTTGGGCGAGCAGCAGACGCAATACGGCAACGATTTCTACGGAAAGGGCGTAACGGGCGGCGACAGCGCGCCTGAAAATCTCGCGTACACGCGCCAGCCTGTTTCCGACGACGAGCGCGAGGCCGCGGGGTTCGAGTTCTTTGACAGGGAAGCCGAGCCCAGCCAAGAGTCGCTTGGCGGTCTCTATGAAACGGACGGCGGCGGCGACAACGACTTCAAGGTGCCGGAGTTTCTTAGAAAAGATTGAAATATATAACATCACGCGCCAACGCCGCGGTTCGGCGGGCGCTTGCACTGCATAACAAAAAAGGACGAGACAAGAATGGCGCCTTCCTCATCGAAGGCTCTATTCTTATTAGCGAGGCGGCCAAGGCGGGGCTTGAAATAGAGCAGGTGTTTGTGCGCGGCGGCATGGCAGGGATGGATATCCCCTGCGGCGCGTCGGCCATAGCCCTGCCTGAAAATATTTTCGACGAGATCGCGGATACGGTCACGCCGAAGGGCGTGATGGCGGTGGCGAAAAAGCCGGACGCGGCGGCCTCTGATGATATTATCGGAAGCGCATCGTCTGTCCTCGTGCTGGACAGGCTTCAAGATCCGGGTAATGTCGGCACACTCGTCAGGACGGCGTTCGCGGCTGGCATGGGCGCGGTGGCGTGCGTGCGCGGGACTGCCGACGTTTATTCGCTGAAAGTCGTGAGGGCGGCGGCGGGTGCGCTTTTCAGGATTCCCATTGTGGAGTTCGCCGATGCCGCACATGCGGCGACCGCGCTGTCGCGCGCAGGGTTTTCATTGAAGGCTCTCGACATGAGCGGCGGCAAGTCGTACAGCGTCGCAGACCTGTCGGGGCGCGTGGCGATAGCGGTTGGCAACGAGGGCGGCGGGCTGTCGGAGGGCTTCCTCGCGGCGGCCGACGAGGTGGTGAGCATACCTATGGCGGACGGCGCGGAGTCGCTGAACGCGGCGGTCGCGGCGGGTATAGTGAT
>JAIRPQ010000112.1 GCA_031256875.1 Eubacteriales Family XIII. Incertae Sedis bacterium
CTGCCGTTCTTCACGGGCAGCGTGCCGTCCGTGAAGCTGTCTATCACCCTGCGCAGCCGACCATCGCTCTCGTATATGCCGCGCGGCGAATAGCTGCCCTCGCCCTGTACGCGCTCTATCTCATACGCGTCCGCGCCGAAGATAAAGATGTTCTCACTGCCCACCGCTTCCGCGATCTCTATGTTCGCGCCGTCCATCGTGCCTATCGTGACCGCGCCGTTCAGCATGAATTTCATATTGCCCGTGCCCGACGCTTCCAGCCCCGCCGTCGAAAGCTGCTCGCTCACGTCGGTCGCGGGTATCAGTATCTCCGCTTCCGAAACGGAATAATTCTCGATAAAGACCACCTTCAGAAGGCTCGCCGTGTCGGGGTCATTGTTCACAAGCTCGCCCACGGACAGGATGAGCCTGATGATTTCCTTCGCCATATGATAGCCGGGCGCCGCTTTCGCCGCGAATATATAGGTCGCGGGAACGACATCGCCCCTGCCCGCCTTTATCTCAAAATACAGATGCAGCACGTGCATTATTTTCAGCAGCTGCCGCTTGTACTCGTGGAGCCGCTTCGCCTGCACGTCGAAAACCGTGTCCGGATTTATCTCTATGCCCTGGCTCTTGCGAAGGTGGTCGCACAGCCTTTCCTTGTTCGCGCGTTTCACCCTCGCAAACTCCGAAAGGAATCCCTCGTCGGATAGATGCTCCCACAGCCCGCCACGGGCGTGTGCCCAGCCAAGGCCGCCACCCGCGAGCGCGGGCGAATCGCTGTCGCCGCCCAGCTCGCGCCAGTCGTGCAGAAACCCGTCGCCTATCCGCTCCGATATCAGCGCGGTCAGCCCCTCGTTCGCCTTCGCGAGCCACCGCCTGTGCGTGATGCCGTTCGTGATGCCGAGAAATTTGTCAGGGTACAAAATGTAGAAATCGCGGAAAGTCCGAGTCCGGATAATCTCGCCGTGCAGCTGCGACACGCCGTTGACGCGGTTGCAGGTCGCGATGCACAGGTTGGCCATGCGTATCTCGCCGCTGCCGACTATCGCCATCTCGTTCAGCCGCGCCACGTCGCCCGGCCATTTCTCCCAGACGCGGTCGCGGAATTTTCGGTCTATCTCCGTGATGATCCTGTAGACGCGCGGCAGCAGGGATTTCAGCATACCTTCGTTCCAGCGTTCGAGCGCCTCGCGCATTATCGTGTGGTTCGTGTAGTTGAACATGCGCGAAACGATGTCGAACGCTTCGTCCCATTGCATCTCCTCGTCGTCCATCAGTATGCGAATCATCTCGGGTATCGCGAGCGTCGGGTGCGTGTCGTTGATCTGCACGCAGTAATGGTCGGGCAGCGTACGCAGATCCCCGTAGTGCTTCTTGTGCTTCTTGACCATGAACTGCATCGACGCCGAGGTGAAGAAATAGAATTGCTTCAGCCGCAGCAGCCGGCCCTGCTCGTGGTTGTCCTCCGGATAGAGCACCTGCGATATGGACTCGACGAGCGCGCTTTCGCTCGCGGCGGCAACGTAGTCGCCCCTGTTGAAATGGCTCATGTCTAACTCGGACTTCGCCCTCGCGCTCCACATCCTGAGCGTCGCGGGCATTCCGGATTCATATCCGATAATGGGCATGTCGTACGGAACGGCCAGCACAGCCGTGTAGCCGGAGTGCTCGATGCGCAGCCCCTCCGCAGTCCAGACTTCTTCTATGCCGCCGCCGTAGCGCACCTCGACCGTATCGTCGGGCCGCTCGACCTCCCAGATGTTCCCGTTTTCGAGCCAATTGTCGTCGGCTTCCACCTGCTCGCCGCCCTCTATGCGCTGGCGGAAAAGCCCGTGCTCGTATCTGATGCAGCATCCCGTCACAGGCAGTCCGAGCGTGGAGAGCGAGTCGAGGAAGCACGCCGCCAGCCGACCCAGCCCGCCGTTGCCGAGCCCCGGGTCGGTTTCCTGTTCCTCGATGTCCGCGAGCGAAAGCCCCAGCTCAGACAGCGCTTCGCGATACTCGGACGCGAGCCGCAGGTTTATCATGTTGTTCACGAGCGCCCGCCCCATGAGAAATTCGGCGGACAGGTAGTAGAGACGCTTAGCGCCTTGCTTCCAGACCTGTTCGTTCGCGTCGGCCCAGCGCTCCATTATCATGTCGCGGACGGTCAGGCTGACCGCCTTGTAGATCTCGTCCTTGCTCGCCAGATCGGGGCTGATGCCCAGCCCACGCTTCAGCTTTTTCAGAATCTCCCCCTTGATGTACTCCTTGTCGATTCCGCGGTGCAATGCATCTTCTCTCATCCGTCCCTGCTTTCTCCTTCCAATAATTTTTTATATAATTTTTTGTACTCCTCCGCGGACGCGGCGAAGCTGTTGTCGCGGGCCATGGCGTTCTGGCGCAGCTTTCTGAACATGGGCTTGTCGTGGTACACCGAGAGCGCCAGCCTGATGGTGTGCAGCATGTCGTGCGCGTTGAACGGCGCGAACGAAAAGCCGTCGCCCGTTTTCGTGTACTGGTTGTACGGCGAAACCGTGTCGGCGAGCCCACCCGTCTCGCGCACTATCGGTAGCGTGCCGTAGCTCTGCGCTATCATCTGCGACAGTCCGCACGGCTCGAACTCCGATGGCATGAGCAGAAAATCCGCACCCGCGTAGACTCGGTGCGCCAAGCTTTCATTATACCCTATCCAGATGCCCGTTTTCTCGGGATATTTCGCCGC
>JAIRPQ010000123.1 GCA_031256875.1 Eubacteriales Family XIII. Incertae Sedis bacterium
CAGATGGTTGTTTTCATAGCATTCATCTCACGATATTTTATCACATAATTTGCGCGGCGTGGCTGGTTTGCAAAAAGCACCCGCAGCAGCTGTGTTTTTGTTGGTGTATAATATTCTCAAAGGGATATATGATGCAAGACAATAACAATCGCTGGTATCTACCACCAAAGAACTGACTGGATAAATCAATTCAATCCGATTAATGAATCGTAGACTGGAATGTTAGCGCCAAGCTATGGTGTCGGCCTGGAACACGGGGCCGTCTGTGCAGATTTTTTTGCGGGCGGTCTTTAGTTCTATCGTGCAGCCTACGCAGGCTCCGTAGCCGCAGCCCATCCTTTCTTCCATTGATACCTGGGCAGGGATGCCGTTTTTGGAAGCCCATTCCGCTACGGCTTTCAGCATTGGATATGGGCCGCAGGAGAGGATGATCGCGTCCGAGATGTCGAGCTTCCGTTCGGATACAAGGCTGTCCAGAAGGTCTATCACCGTGCCTGTTTTTTGTTCGGCGGCCGGGCGCGTTGTGCCTCCATGAGTGGCGCCCTGGGCGTGGGCGTTCGGTTCGCCCTGTGCGCCGGCCAGCGGGTTTTCCGAGATGCAATATACTTCGTCGCAGCATTCCTTCATGGCTTCCGCATAGTATTGGCTATCGCGGTATCCCAGCAGGGCAGTAACCTTTGCGCCGGATTTGGCTGTGTCGCCGCCGCGCATGGCCGCTTCGCGCAGCTTGCGCGCCGCGAAAAGCAGCGGCGGTATGCCCAGGCCGCCGCCCACCAGCAGCACGTTCCGTCCGCAGGCCGCGAGGTCATAGCCGTTGCCCTGCGGCCCGAGCAACATTATCTCAGTGCCCGCCTCATATGTGGCAAGCCTAGCAGTGCCGGCTCCGACCGCCGCGTAGACGAGGACGATACGAGGTTCAGGGTATGGCATTGCTGCATCCGCGTTCAGGGTATGGCATCGCGACGCGCCGCAGCAGCCGCAATCCACCACGTCCGAAATCCCGAACGGCCTCGGCAGCAGCATTGTCCTGTCGTTCAGGTATACGTTCACGAACTGCCCTGGCTCGGCGGCACGTGCCAGTGCCGTGAAGCCGCCGCCGTCCGGCGCACCCGCAAGCACGAGCCGGTATACGCCGTCCGCTATTGCCTTGTTCTCTGTTATTATTGCTCTGATTTTTTTCTTCATACTATTCCTGTTATATTTTTCGTTCGCTTCTATTCGGGATTGCCATATATGGATTGCGGCAGCTGCGGAGCGTAGCGACGTCACATCCCAAGCGCGGGGGCCGCAATGACATTTTGTGACGCAGTTCACGTTCGGTTCGAATCACCATCATAAACCACTTCGCCGCTGCGGATGGTTGCTCTTATCAGGCCCTTCACCTTGCGGCCTTCGAACGGGGTGTTCCTGCCCTTCGACGCGAAACCCTCGCTGCTGATTTCGTATTCATCATCTATGTCCAGTAGGGTCAGGTCGGCGGCCGCGCCCGCGCGCACCTCGCCCCTGCCCAGCCCGATAATCCGCGCGGGCGCGGCGCTCAGTTTTTCCACTAGCTGCGGAAGCGTCATATGCCCGCCCAGCACCAGTTCTGTGTGCGACACCGCGAAGGCTGTTTCCAATCCAACTATGCCGAAGGGCGCGCTTTCGAGCGGCAGGGCTTTCAGCTCCGCTTCGTGCGGAGCGTGGTCGGTCGCGATGCAGTCGATCGTCCCGTCGCACAGCCCTTCTATGATCGCGGCGCGGTCGGCTTCCGTGCGCAGCGGCGGGTTCATCTTGGCGAGCGCTCGGCGGTGTGGCGGCAGGCTCTGCAATATTTCTTCCGTGAGCGCGAAATAGTGCGGCGCGGTTTCCGCGGTAACGGGAATCCCTTCGGCTTTCGCGGCGCGGATGAGCGCGACGCTGCCCGCCGCGCTGATGTGCTGGATATGTATATGCGCACCCGTTTCGCGGGCGAGCCTGATGTCGCGCCCGACAATATTCGTCTCCGCGGTCGCGGGGATGCCTTTCACGCCGAGCGCTTTCGACACCGCGCCCTCATTGATGCATCCGCCCGTGAGCGCACTGTCCTCTGCATGGTCCATGACGGGAATCCCTAGCGACTTCGCGAAAAGCAGGGCTTCTCGCATCAGCCCTTCGTCCATGAGGCTCTTTCCGTCCTCGCTGACACCCGCGATGCCATGCCCCGTCAGCTCGCGGCAGAGCGTAGGCGCACCGTCCATGCCGCGCATATCCGAAAGCTCCGCGCCGCGCTGCCCACGGGTGAGGGCGCCAACGGAGAATACGTTGGCGGACTGCGTGCGGCGCGATTGCCCGTCCACGTACATGACCGTATCCGCGCTGTCTATGGCGGGCGAAGTGTTCGGCATGCAGCATACTGTCGTGTAGCCGCCGCGGGCCGCCGCATGGCTGCCGCTCATGATGTCCTCTTTCGCGGTGAAGCCTGGGTCGCGGAAGTGGACGTGGATATCGACGAACCCGGGCGCGAGCCATAGCCCCGTACCGTCTATTACGCGCGGGCCGCCGCCGGCTTCCGCCGTCCGGCCACCGCCAATGCTCCCATCACCGCCGCCGTACCGCGCGCCGTCAAAATCGCGCACGGAGGAAATTATTCCACTCTCCACCGCGACGGTCACGGGAGTGGGCCGCTCCGATGTGGCGATTCTGATATTTTCAATTATTAACAATTGCATCCTCTCGCTTCACGATTTCGTCGCAGTATTCGCAGCGGTATTCCTCGCGCCCCGCGTCCACCAGGTGGAAAATGTGCTGTATCGACGGTTCGACTGATGTCACGCAGCGCGGGTTTTTGCATTTGATGACGTCCCTTACCGTTTCGGGCAGGCTCAGGTGTATCTTCTGTTTTATCTTGCCGTCCTCGATGACGTTCACGGTCGCGCTGTGGTCGAACAGGCCGAGCGCGGCGATGTCCACGTCCGTGAGGTTTTCGATTTTGATGATGTCCTTGCGTCCGTGCTTCGCGGAGGTTGCGTTCATGATGAGCGCCACCGTGTCCTTCGCCTGGTCTACGCCGAGGTGGTCGAGCACCTTCATGCCGCACCCCGCACGGATGTGATCGATTACTATTCCTTTGTTGATGCTGTTGACTTCCATTCTGACTTGCCGCCTTTCATGTCGCGCCGCGCAGTTCCCCGCGCCACGCCGTCCACTGTATGCATTATTCAATCCCGAGCAGCGAGAGTATCAGGGCCATCCTCGCGTACATGCCGTTCCTCGCCTGCTTGAAATACACGGCGCGCGGGTCCGCGTCCACCTCCGTGGCTATCTCGTTCACGCGCGGCAGCGGGTGCATGACGATCATGTCCTGCGGCGCGAGCTCCATCTTCCCCGCGTCCAGTATATAGCTGTCCTTCAGCCTGATATAGTCCTCCTCGTTGAAGAACCTCTCCCGCTGAACGCGCGTCATATATAGCACGTCCAGCTCGCCGATGACGTCCTGCATCCGTTCGGCTTCGCGGAAGGTGCTGCCGTTCCCGCGCCCGATATCCAGCTTCACATAGTCCGGCACGCGCAGCTCCTCGGGCGAGATGAGTATGAACTCTATGCCGCTCTCACGGCAGAGCGCGCGAGCGAGCGAATGCACCGTGCGCCCGAATTTCAGATCGCCGCATAGCCCGACTTTCAGATTCGACAGCCTGCCCTTCTCTGACTTGATGGTCATGAGGTCGGTCAGCGTCTGCGTCGGGTGCTGGTGGCCGCCGTCTCCTCCGTTGATGACGGGTATGTCCGCAGCCGCGGCCGCGACCTTCGCCGAGCCTTCCTTCGGATGCCTTATCACGGCGATGTCCGCGTAGCACGCGACCGTCCTGATCGTATCGGAAATGCTCTCGCCCTTCGCGGCCGAGCTGGACTGTTCGCCCGAGAACCCTATCACCTGTCCGCCGAGCTTCAGCATTGCCGCTTCGAAGCTGAACCTCGTCCTCGTGCTGGGCTCGTAGAACAGCGTCGCAAGCAGCCTGCCCTTCGCGCGCTCGGCATAGCCGCCAGGCGCCGCCATTATTCTCTCCGCGAAGCCTATCAGCTCATGAATCTCCTCCACCGTAAAATCCGGCGGCTCTATAAAATTGCGTCCTGTCAGCGTCATTGCATCTCCTTTCGCCATGCCATATGCCGCGTTGCCGCCGCATTGCTGCCGTTCCAAAATCGTGCCCTATGCCAATCGCACATGCTACTCTCACTATCTGGTTCGCGAGCACGCGCTTGGCACCCATCGCACATACTCATCGCACGTACCCATCGCACATACCATCGCATTTACCCATCGCACGTACCCATCGCACGTACCCATCGCATGTACTCATCGCATGTACTCATCGCACGTACCAATCGCATGTACCAATCACACATACTAATCACACGTATCAATTATATAAAAAAATACCACCTCTTGCGAGATGATATCATATGAAAGCCTCCTGCACAAGCGAGCCCGCCAATCCCTGTGGCCCACATGCAAGAACGGCGACGCCAAGCCTCCCCCGACTTGGCCATCGCCGTCTCTCAAACCCCAAGCGGCATCCTATGCCATGCCGCGCGGGGCGGCGACGCCAAGCCTCCCCCAGCTTGGTCATCGCATTCTCTCCAAACCCCTCGTGGCATCATATGCCTTACCTCACGGGGCAACGATGCCAAGCCTCCCCCAGCTTGGCCATCGCTATCCCCCGAATCTTCGCCGCATCCCCACGCAGTGCTACGAAGCTATACCTGCCCTTTTCGTCTACGAAGCTATACTCGCCTTTTCATCTACAGAGCTACCTTCGCCTTTTCATCTGCCGCCTTTCCCTCCGCGGCTCTATACTCACCTTTTCTTCTATAACCCTATACTCGCCTTTTCTTTGTCGAAGCGGGGGAGAGCGGCTTACTCCCTGAGTCCATACGGGCACTGCCCATCTGCAACCCGACCGCACCGCCCCGCTGTCTACCATATTTCATGCAGTGCTGTTTTTCATCTTTCGAATAATATAGTCTGTTCGAATCCCGCTTTGGTTGCATTTTTTTCGATAAATAATAAAAAAATTTTTGCGTTTCATGTAATGAAAGGAAAAACGCCCCTGCGTGAGGGACGCCATATACCGATAATGCTGATTCTCTGCCTTGCTATTGTATTACGAAATCGCGGCCTACCGTGGCTTTCGAGCCGTTCGGATCCTCAATGGACCATTCTATCCTGTACTGCCCGGGCGACAGCCCACCGACAGTGCCGCCAAATTCGCCTGTGCCATCCGCAACCGCTTCGCCGTCCTTGAACATCTGCCACGAGACCGCTTTCCAATCGTTCTTGATGTTGATGGACACCGAGCTTGGATTCAGCGACTCTGACTGTTCATTGCTTACAAACTCTATGCTTGCCTGCGGTGGTTCGTATGCGGGGGGCACTTCGGGCGCAGGCACGGTGACTGCCCCGATAGTGACGGCCACGAATACAGCTGTAGCGGCTATGACTCCGGCATTGCTGCTTCCGACATGGTGTGTACTCTGAAGCCTGGACGCATCCGGTATAGCATGAACGGCATGCTCCAAACGCGCACCGAACGATGCCAGCATCTTCGCCGGAAACGCCATATCCGCTTCGCTTTTCAGCGCACCAATGATAATAGGGGCGAGCGCGACCCCACCCAACGACTCCGCCGTCTTGTCCTCGTTCATCTTGTTTCCCCCGTCAATTCCCATTGTGTCCCGCCTGTGTCCCATTGCCTTTCCAATCGCTTCCCTTGCACGCATAAGATTGGTCTTTACTGTGCTTCTCGAAACGCCTAGCGCTTCCGCTATTTCCCTGTCGTTCAGCCCGTCATAATAGTACATTATGATAACTTGCTTCCTCGCCCTGGGCAGCTTGCTTATGATTTCCCTGACGCTGCGCGCCTCGAAGCTCTTTTCGGCAGCCTCGTAGGGCTCGGAATATTCATCGTCCGCTTTCAAGGTCTCCTCCAGGCCATCCAGAGGGACAGATTCCATCCCGCTGCGCTTTTTTGCCTTGATGTTCGCGTCGTAGCACATCCTGCGTATTATCGTGTGCATCCACGAGCGGAACGCTTCCGGCGCTTTCAGCGTGCCGATGCGCTTGTACATCTCGCAGACGATATCCTGTGCCACGTCCTCGACCCGTGAAGCGTCGTCCAACTGGTTTGAAACGCTGAAAAGAATGCTTTTGAGAAACATCTTGTAGAGTTTCTCGAAGGCCCTCTTGTCGCCCTTAACGGCCTTACCGATAAGGCGTTTCAATTCCTTCTGTTCCATAAAGTCCATGTTCGTAGCAGTTTGGTTGCTTTTTTCCTCGCTTTTTTTCTTTAACGAATTAACGTGGCAGATTCGTTGCGGTTCTCGCAGCCGCCGAAACAGCAGGCGGTCACCTGCCCGACAATATCGAGCCCAGCATGTCGCTGCCAAAATTGCCGTAGTCCGTGTATGAGTCTATGTTGTCAATCATGTTGTCCCAAGGCAGGGCAAACAAGAACGCGAACGACATTATTTCAAGAATAATCATGACTAAAATTATTATGAAATAAATAATTCCGGCTATGTTCCATGTTTTTTGCACGGTGAGGAAGGTGTCTACGTCTTTGAATTTTCCCGACTTCCACGCCCATGTGTTGCCGAGCGCGCCGCAGAAGAACGGCCAGACGAACCAGCCGAATACGGGTATCAGGCAGAGCAGCGCGAGGTACGCGCCATTGCCGCAGCCCCAGAGCCAGTTGAATGCGAACGCGCCCCAGTTCCACCGGCGGATTTCCTGCGGGACGGGCGGCGCGACGTAGTAACCATAGGGCGGCTGGCCCTGTGGGTTCGGTGTCTGTGCGTAGGGCTGACCCTGCGGGTTCGGTGCCTGTGCGTAGGGCTGGCCTTGCGGGTTCGGCGCCTGCGCGTAGGGCTGACCTTGCGGGTTCGGCTCATGCGCGTAGGGCTGGCCCTGCGGGTTCGGCGCCTGCGCATAGGGCTGGCCTTGCGGGTTCGGTGCCTGCGCGTAGGGCTGACCCTGCGGGTTCGGCTCATGCGCGTAGGGTTCGCCCTGCGGGTTGTCTTGTAGGTTTGCGGCATTCGAAATTTCGCTGCCGGTATCTTTCTGTTCCATGTTCAGCCTTTCCTCATCGCTAACTTAATGCCTCTCCAAAGCGGCTCAATATATAACAGTATACTACTAATATAGCCGCGAGTCGAATCTTGTGAGCGCCCGAAATACCGAAAAACTATGCCTTGAAATTTGAGAAAGCCGCGGCGCACCCCGAAAAGCCGCTAAAATGGCTTCGAGGACCTGAACTACCTCAGATCCTCGAAGCCTAACCCTTTTATATATTTACGTTACTTCTATAAGATATCATGGCGGTAATTCGCATATTACACCCCATTTTGAAAAATATTTAATCGCGTAGCAATCGCATTTGAGAAATAGCGGCGGGCTGCTTGCGGCGCGTTTTCACGCGGTGGGGCAGCCGATATTTTCGCGGATGTCGTCGCGCATGGCGAGCGCGGCGGCGCGTGCGGCGGAAGCTACGGCGTTCAGGGATTGGCGCGTGTCTTCGGAATGTGTACGGGCAGGCGCGGCGTTCGCTGACGTGTGCGCGGCGTTCGCTGGAGTGTGCGCGGTGGCGGCGGTCATGGTTTCAGGCTTCCGCGAAATGGGCCCTTCGTCTGCGGGCCGCCCCTTTTGCCAGGCCGCTATGATGCCGCGCGATGAGTTGACTATGCAGCCGCGCCCGTTCGCGTCGAAAAATCCCTTAAGCTCTGCGGCCGTCGCGCCTTGAGCCCCATAGCCTGGCACGAGAAAAAATGTGTGCGGCATGAGCTGTCGCAGGCGTGCGCCGACCCTGGGGTGCGTCGCGCCCACAACGGCACCGACGGCGCTGTAGCCATAGCTCCCGACAAGCCCGCTGCCCCAGCGTTCGACAAGCCGCCCGACATGCTCGTACAGCGGGGCTTCGACATCATCGCAATTATCGCCAACCACGCCGCCGCGCACTATCAAGTCCTGCAATTCCGCGCTGCTCTTGTTACTCGTTTTCACTAACACGAATATCGACTTACCCGCCAGGCGGCAAGCGTCCGCGAATGGCTTTATCCCATCGGTTCCCAGATACGGGTTGACCGTGACCGCGTCCTCGTTCCAGAGGTCATACCGTATCGCCTCGTCGCCGAGCTCCGGCGCTTCGGCAAAACCGTCCGCAGCCGCCCCGCCCACGGGTCCGATTTCCACGCCGCCAAGGTGCGCGGCGTATGCTTCGGCGGTGCTGGATATATCGCCGCGCTTGACATCGCCGATGACATACAGCCCCTTCATTGCCGCGTATCCGCAAGTCCGCACGTAGGCCAGGATGCCGTCCGCACCGTACATCTCATACATCGCCACCTGCGGCTTGACCGCCGGAACGATATCGCAAACGGCATCAATTATTGCTTCATTATATAGAGAGAACATCTCCGCGACGGCCTGCGGCGTCCGCCCATGCGCATCGTACATCTCGTCGGCGAGAGCCGCAGGCATCATAGAAAGCGACGGGTCAAGCCCGACCACGGATGGGTTGCCCAGCTCATCTATCCTGCCTATCAACTTGTCAATATTTATCATTATGCCCTCTTAGTTATTGTTTCCATTACTTGAAAAGAATTAAAATAGCTGCGGTCGCGGACTAAAATCCACGACGATATTATATCATGCCGCGCGGATTTTTTATTGTTCGCCGTTTTTGTGCTTGCATTTTCAATATAATAGTATATAATAGTGTTCGGGAGTGCATCTGTTTTGGACACCTCCATAAAATTGAATTTCAGAAAGGCTGATTTCCATCCTCCCCCCCATTTTTTGTGATATCAGCCCCTAACATTGGAAAGTCCGATCTGATTCCCCAGGCCGGACTTTCGCTTAATTTTCTGTCTTTTTGGATGAGTTGCCGGCGGTTGCGCCCGGCCGTCAGGTTTTCCTTTTTAGTATGTAAAATCCATATCTGCTAGGATGGTCAAGGATTTCCTTTGGTCGGTGCTTTAACAATAGTGCAATCATGAACAAATCTCCGCTACAAAACAATATGTTGTATAGGCTTAGCATAAAGAGATACCTGCTGTTAATTTGAATCGACAGAACAAACATCCCCATGCCAAGAATCGCAAAGGGCGCCAACCCCGCACAGGCATAGCCTACTGCGCTTATGGGCTTGGTGCAGCTGCAGTACGGTGATATCTTATTTATTCCAAAATGTATTTTATCGCGCCATGTTCCCGAAGTGAACATGGAAAAAAACACGCCATGAAGCAATTCGTGGATGACAATGGATGCCAGTAACAGCATTAACATCAGCGGGGTACTAGTGTACGCTGATTGATCCAGCGGAAAGAGATGATAATATACTGCATGGAAAATATACGCTATCGCTATTGCCGCAATCATTCCAAATACATTTGCTTTCAGCATTGAAACACTGACTTCCACGATATTGTACCCGTTGTTTGCATAAACCGTTCGCGTGTCGGCGTATTTCTTATATGCAGCTTGTTCCTTCTCGCTGTTCCACATATTATTACCTCCGCAATGTCTCGATATGGACGATGCCGATTTACAGGACCGTAAACAAAAAAATGCATTGCCTACAGTGCTGCAGGCATGTTTACTCCCTATTAAGCTGTGCGTTAAATCCTGCAATGTATGCACTGCCGCATGCGATTCCGCCACAGAACATTATTGCTGACCAAGCAGACGATATCCAGTTGCGTGCTTTTGTTTTCCCGTATTTCCTTACGCAGGCTTTTGCATCCTCCTTAGCTTCATCATATGTAAATTTCAATATTGTAACAGCAATGGTTGCAGCAAATATAGCCCAAGCCCCGCCTTCCGTATACATCATCTCATCTTCAGTCATAGCCACCGCGTTGCGCGGAAGAACCATTTCACCTGTATAAGTCATTTCTATGCCTCCTTGTATCTTTTTATTAATCCAGTCATATATTTTTGTTAACGCTGTTTATGCCACCAATTTCGTGGTATAAATAATATGAGCACATTCGGCGTTTGCCTCGTATGCGCATGCCGATATGTGTCTTGCTGTTGCGCCCAGCCGTCAGGTTTTCGCTGCGGCGGGCGCATCCTTTGTTCCGGATCTTTGCCTGTTCACGCTTTTCTCTCCTTTCATGGTTCATGGCTGTAACTTTCCAGCTTCACGGCGCTATTGCTTTTACGGACTGCCTCCCGCCTTGTGTATTGCGGGCCTAAGCCCGCAATGACGAATGGGCAGTCCGCTTGGCGCCTGCGCCGGATGCTACGTGTATCTCATCTCGTCGCCATCCGCTTCGGACGGCGCGGCGGGTTCCTCCGCCTGTCCGCCGCCGCGCATTTCCTCTGCGGCCACGAAATTGCCCTGCTGCATCTCCCACAGCCGCCGGTACATGCCGCCTTTGGCCATCAGCTCGCCGTGGCTGCCCTGCTCCATGACCTTCCCCTTGTCCAGCACCACGATGCTGTCGCAGTGCTTTACCGTGGATAGCCTGTGCGCGACTATGAGCATGGTCTTGCCCTTGAACTTGTTGTATATCATGTCGAAGATGATGCCCTCTGTGCCGAAGTCGAGGTTGCTCGTGCTCTCGTCGAGGATGTAGAAGTCGTTGGCTTTCAGGAACGCGCGAGCCAGGCCGATGAGGTTCGTGCCGAGGATGTCGGTTCCCATCATGTCGCGCAGCTTCGTGATGGTCGTCTCTTTCCTGTAGTGCAGGCAGACCATGGCGAGACATGCCGCCGCGCAGTCCGTGGCATCGTGCTGCTTTACGAAAGTGTACCTCACGGATTGCCTCCGCTGCGTACATGCCAAAGGCATGGGGCATGGACATTGCCTCCGGCCGCCGCGAATCGGCGGTGCGCCTCTGTCCCCATGCATGGCGGCGCGTATGTCGCCGGCCTTTTGGATAGCTCCCCGCTCATCCTCGATTCACCTCCTCGCACAACAAAAGCTGCCTTGATGCTACCCATTATTCCATAGCGTGATTTTCCTGTCAATACCGAAATTGGGAGTGTCGATAAAATTTATAATTTTTACAAACTGCTTGTTTTTTCAATGAATATCCCCCATGACCTCACTGCGGACGCGGCATTTTGAATGCAACAGCTTGCCGACAGCAGCTACCGCCGATGAATAATTTTTGAAACTGCTGTATGGGATGTCTTTTTTTATAAAGACCAAATCGCGCTTGTACATCGGGTTATCGTTGATGAAATTGTTTTGGCCAATATTGATCCACCTTTCAAAATCATCGGCCATCGTTTTCGAAATGTCATATCCTGCATTGGCAGACAGCTCTTGCAGTTTGCAAAGGCTGATTTTTTTTCTGCTGTCGTCGCTGTGAATTACGCAATAGTACATATGCAGTTTGATGACTTCGATGGATTCTCTGTCTGAAAAAAGTGGTATCTTCAAATGGCATTCCGTTTCGTCTGACAGCCGAAATTGACGACGAATCCGATGCCATGATGCTGACGCGCAAGCTGTCAAGGCGGAGCCTGAACCATGAGGGGTGAAATATGGGTCGCGCGCGCGGAGTTGTACGCGACTAAGGTGAGACCGGCACTTGTCGTACAGTCGGATGACCATGACGCATACGATTCGACCGTCACCTGTTTGTTCACAGGCTTTGAGAGCGATAACGATATCGCACGTGTTCGAATTGAGCCAGACTCGCAAAACTGCTTGAATGCGACAAGTTTTGTAATGACGGACAAAATATTTTCGTTCGACAAGAACGATCTCGATAAGCGCATCGGGCACTTGTCGGACAAGGAGGGGTGCGTTCCTTTATATTGCGAATGCTTTTGCCGGATTTTTTGTGAACAGCTTTTGCGTTATTTCGGCGCACATCCAGTCGGTGCCGAGGTAGGGGATGAAATTCTTTATCATGTGGTCCAGCCCTATCTGGCCGCCGTATCCTCGGAGCCTTTTGCGCGTGACATCCAGTGACAGCATCAGTCTGTCGGCATGGCCGCATGATATCATCCCGCGAATCAGCCTTGCTTCCTCTGCATCGCTGTGGTAGCCGTCCCGCGTAATCGTGTCGTACTCTATGTACGCGCCCCACTCGGCCAGTTCCCTGTGCAAACCTGCATCGGGGACGGCTCTATCAAGATGGCAAAATATGGTGCGTTCCGGCTTAACGCCGCGCTCCGCGAGAAACCCCGCGATCCGCAGTGGGTCTGCCCCTTTGTCAACGTGAATCATTATCGCCACGCCTGTGTCCGCGCTCGCGCGTGCGGCAGCGGAGAAAAGCTTGGCGTGCAGCTCCGTGAAAACGGGCTCTAGCGCCGTCTTGATGAACCCCGCCCTGTACGCCGTGCGGTCAATGCCGCCGGAGTCATCATAGCGTTCACCACCACCGGAGCCGCCGGAGCCACTGGAGTCGCCATAGCGTTCACCACCACTGGAGCCGCCGGAGCCGCCACAGCGTTCAATGCATCCGGAGTCGCAGGAACGGTCACCACCATCGGCGCGGCTGTCCTCATAAAACGGGCTAGCGTACATGCCGACACGAATCTCGTCGGCGAATATTTTCGCAAGCTCCATTTCACCGAGTTCTAGAAACGGGTTTCCCGCGCCACCCTCGCCGTAGTAGAACAGCTTGTGAAATCCCGTGGCGGCTATGACATGCACCCCGCATTCCTTGGAGAGCTTGTACAGGGATTCGGCGTTCCGCCCCGTGAACGTGGGCTGGGCGTCAGCTATAGCCGAGCCTCCCGCTTTCTTATACGCCCTAAGATCGAGTACTGTCCTGTACAGATCGTCGATGCACAGCTGCGGGAAGATCTCCGACGCGGGGCCGCCCTCGATGTAGAGATGCTCGTGCGGCTGGCAAAAGCCCAGCTCCTCGGGTTTGATGTCGCCGGCAACCGTTATGATCCGCTTGCCGCCATGCGCCGTTCCTGTTTCCGCATCGGCTCCGTGGCCGCCCTTCGTGGCTGACACTCGCTGACCCGCGAAGGCGTTTTTTGCGCTATCCATATCCATCAGGCGCTGTGCGCGGCTCTCGCGGTGGCCAGCGCCTCCACCGATTTCCGGCACACTTCCGTAATACCTGCGAAGTTTCCTTCCATTATATATGCCTGTGGGCAGAGCCACCCGCCGCCTATCGCCATCACCTGCGGCATCGCGAAGTCGGCGAGGTTGCCCAGTCCGACGCCGCCAGTCGGGATGAAGCGCACCGACGGGAACGGCCCTGACAGCGCTTTTATCGCGCCGGCCCCGCCGTAGACATTGGCGGGGAAGAATTTCAGCGCGTTCAGACCGAGCTTCAGCGCTGCGCTGATTTCCGTGGGCGTGACGCACCCAGGGTAGACCGCCACACCGCGCTCTTTGCACCACGCCACTACCTCCACATCGAACCCGGGCGAAACGATGAATCTCGCGCCACGTTCCACGGCCGCCTTCGCCGACGCGAGCGACAGTACGGTCCCCGCACCGACCAGCACCTCGGCCGCGCACTCGGACGCATTCGCGATAGCGTCCAGCCCCGCGTCCGTCCTGAGCGTTATCTCCATCACTCCTACGCCGCCGTCCGAGAGCGCGGCCGCAGTATCCGCTGCGTCTGCCGCATCGTCGATCACGACCACGGGCACCAGCCCTATATTTCCAATCCTATCGCCAATATCCATGCTTCCCTCCGTTCATCCAACCTACCAGCTAAGCCCACGCGCTCAGTCTACACGCCGCGACCGCCTGCCCGAACTGACAAGTTCCAAATCCGTTCGCATCCAGCCGCCGCGTCTATCCAACCTGCCTAGCCAAACCCACGCGCTCAGTCTACACGCCGCGACCGCCTATCCAGCCAAGCCCACGCGCCAGCCCATCTATCCGACCCATTTCGGGTTGTCCATCAGCTCATACCCGCCGCCGTCCTTGGCTACTACTAGTTTCCGGTAGCCTTTCGTTTCTATCGTGCCATAGTCGTGGCCGGCATCCCCGCGGAACGCGAAGAATGTGACCAGCGGCTCGCTCCCCGTATTCACGCTCCTGTGCGCGTAGCGCTGCGGCACGTACACGGCAGCCCCTGGCCTGAACTCCTCGAAGGTGACATCGCCTTCGGGGTTTTCGAATATCATGCCGCCCTCGCCGGACAGACAGAAATAGACCTCGGCCGTTTCGAGGACGGTGTGAAAATGCCCCTTTGTCATATAAAATTCTTTTCCAACTTTTCCAGGGTATGTAATAGACGTGCCGAAGGCGATGTCGCCCGCGTTTTCGGGCACGCCCAGCTCATAAAACTCGTACACGAGCGGGTCGCCGCCTTTCAGCATTTCCGCCGCCGCCTCGCCGTCGCAGAACATATTCGCGACCTTCGACAGATACCTCTTGGAGCTTTCCGCCGTTTTCGACAATCCGTTCAAAAGCGAGAAATCCACCGTAAAACTCCTCGCCCAGTCATAGTTATTCGCCATATTTTCCTCCTGTCCTATCCTACATTACACTACCTTGCTATGCGGCTCAGTTCTTCCAGCAGCTTGCCTTCTATATCTATGTGGAACACCTCGGCTATGACCTGCGTCCAACCGTGGATGAAATAATTCCAACCGTCCTCCACATGTAGCCCTTTTTCGCGCGGCTGTGCCAGCGCCTGATCCTTGAACAGCAAATCGCCGCGATAGTTGATTTCCCATACTAGCGCGTGGTCTGGGTATTCCACCGCGTCGGTCGTGGGCGAGCCGGGGGCGTCCTTGCCCAGGCCCGTCGCGTTGACGATAAGCGAATGCGGCGGCAGCGCGCGCACCAGCCGGTCGTTGTCGGCGGGCGTGGGGCTGTGCACGTATCGCATCTCTATCTTCGGGTTCAGGTTCGCCAAAGTACGGCGGGCGGACTCCAGCCTAGGCTCGCTCCTGTTCGCGATGGTGATGACGCGCGGTACGTTCGCGCCCCATTTCTCCTGCCCGAAATATATGGACATGGCAAGCGAGCTGCCGCCTGCGCCAAGGAGCAACACCTCGCCTCCGCGCTCCTGCCAGAACCCGTCCGGCACGAAGCTCTCGAGGGCCAGTCCGCTCGAAATCGGGTCCTTCGCGTGGGCGCAGAACATGCCGTCCTTCTTTGACAGGCTCGAAACTTCCTCGAGCTTTTCCGCGAAGGGGTCGGCGTAGTCAAAGATGTCACCGCACGCCGCGTATAGGTCGAGCTTGTGCGTCGTCACGAGCGCCCCTTCCGAAAGCGGGTCGTCCTTGATGAACCGCGTCACCTTCCTATAGTCCTCCGCAGGTGCATGCAGCGGCAGGTCTATCCCCTTGATATCCACGTCCCCAAGCCCGAGCGCTTCCGCCCATTTCGGGAACACCTTCATAATTGACGATTTCGTTGTCGTCACCCCGATAAAATATAGCGTGGGTTTTGTTGCCGGCGCGAAATCAAACATGCTCTCTCCATTCATCGCATTCGCCATTCTGTCCTTTCTCTCCTCTCTATTGCTATGCACATCTATTCCAATTCCTCTCTATTACTATGCATATACATTTCAATTACTCTCTATTCGGTAACCATCTATCTCTATCCATGACAATCCCTCCCTCTGACTTTCTATTCCAATAATCCAAGGTCACGCAGCAGGTTTCGCGTGGCCATCATGCTCATGTTTGCGGACGCACCCTCTGTCGAAGCGGCGCAGTGCGAGCCCAGCACGACGTTGCCAAGGCCGTACCATCTGTCGTCATGGGGCGGTTCCTCCGCGAATACGTCGATACCCGCGCCGCCGATGCTTCCGCTCTCCAGCGCGGTCAGCAGCGCCGCTTCGTCGATAAGCCCACCTCTGGCGGTATTCACGATGTACGCGCCCTGCTTCATCATGCCGATTCGCCGGCTGTCCATCAGGTGCTTCGTCGCGTCCGTCAGCGGCACGTGCAGGCTGATGAAATCGGCGCAGCGCACGATGTCGTCTATCTCCGCTTTCTCTATGCCGGACCGCTCGGCGTAGCCCTTGTCCCAGTAAAGGTCATAGGCCATCACCTTCATGCCGAAACCCTGCGCCCTTTGCACAACGCCGCGCCCGATAGCGCCCAGACCGATGAGCCCGAGCGTCCTGCCTGACACGTCGGAGGTAGTGATTTTTCCCCAGTCGCGCCGCCTGCAACCCGCGTCGATGGCGACAATTTTTCGCGCGAGCGCGAGCATCAGCGCGAAGGTGTAGTCTGCCACCGCGTCAGAGTTCGCGCCGACAGTCCTGGAAACTTTGATGCCTTTCGACTCGCAGTAATCAAGGTCGATGTTGTCGGTGCCAACCCCGTATTTCGCCACAGCCCTAAGCTGCGGTGCTGCCGACATCACGTCCGCGGTCAGCGGGTCCACACCGATGATGACTCCAGCCGCTCCGGATATCGCCGCTTTCAGCTCATGCTCCGGCATAATGCCGCCCGTGCTGTTGGACACAGGCTCTATGCCTTTTCCCCGAAGCAGGGCGAATGGCGTGTCGTCGTGCTTGCCGAACGAGCGCGGCGTTATCAATACCTTCATTGCTAAATCTCCTATACCTTTACCAGCTCCAGGCCGTCTGCGGATGCGGCGATGGCACTTGCTACCTTGCCGCTGATATTCGAGTCCGTAATGAACACGTCTATGTCCTCCGGCATGGCAAAGGTGTAGAACGCTATATGGCCTATCTTGTGGCTGTCCATCAACATGAAGCTCTGGAGCGACATTTCGCGGAAGCGTTTTTTTATCTCGGCGTGCTCTATGCTCGGCGTGGAAAACCCTCTCTCGAAGGTGAACGCGTTGGCCGCCAGAAACGCCTTGTCCACGTTGATGTCCGCAAGCGACTCTATGGCTTTCGCGCCGACCGTGCAGTGGAAACCGCGCCGCAGCGCCCCGCCGATGAGTATGATGCCGTGGTCGGTATTCTCCTCCAGCAGCGCCGCTATGCTGATGTCGTTCGTCACTATCGTGAGATTCTTCCTCTCCGACAGCGTGGCCGCGAACTCATATGTCGTCGTGCCTGTGTCAATGGCAATCGAATCGCCGTCCTCCACATGCTTCAGCGCTTCCCGCGCGATGCGCTTCTTCTCGGCCTTGTTCGCCACTTCTTTCTGCGCCGTGTTCAGCTCCAGCCCCGCCTTGCCCGTCGGGATGGCACCGCCGTGCGTGCGCAGCAGCTGGCCTGTCTTTTCAAGCTCGCGCAGGTCGGTGCGCACGGTCGCGGGCGATACGTCGAACAGAACGCTGAGGTCTTGCACAAGAATCTTTGAGTCCTCCTCAAGCTTTTTCAGAATTATGCTTTTTCGTTCCTCCGCGAAAAACTGTCCCGCGCCCGCTTCCTTGCCGCGCTCCGCCGCCTTATCCTGCTTTGCCGTCGTTTTTTTCATTAATTACCTCACTGTTTATTGCCTATCCACCACCTGCCGCCGTAGCCGCTGCCAGCCGCCTGCCGTCCCGCGCCGCGCACCACTGCCATCTGTCGTCACTACCGCCTATCATCCCGCGCCGCCGCCTGTCGCTGCCGCACCTGCCGCCGTAGCCTGCCGTTCAGAGCCGCAGCAGCCTTGCGTATGTGTCATGCAGAGCTTCATACAGCCCTGCGAAAATTTCCTTTCGCTCGCTGTACCCGCTGCCGAGAACCCTATTGGGTACGGCGGTCTTGCCGTAGTCCTCCTCGCGCAGCGCGAGCGCGGATATCTCGTCGAACAGCCCTACACCGTAGCCCGCGATGCTCGCGCACGCCAGCAGCGCCGAGTCCGCGACCGCGCCCGTGCTGACGGGAACGCCGAGCACATCCGCTTTTATCTGCGTGAACACGTCGCTGACGGATCCGCCGCCCACGCTCAGCACGCGCTCATAGCCCTGCTCCGGCACAAGTTTCTCGATGACATCCTTGTAGAGCGCGTACTCGTATGCGATGCCTTCCATGATGGCACGGAACATATGCCCCCTGCCGTGAGTCCACTGAAGCCCTATATAGCTGCCGCGCACGAGTGTATCGTTCGGGCAGACGCGCCCCGAAAACTGCGGCATGAAAATCAGGTTTTCGCTGCCCGCGGGTGCGCCGGCAGCAAGCGAGTCCAGCTCGCCGTAGGACGCGGCGCCGCCGAGGGCGGAGTCGCGAAACCATTTCAGGCACATGCCGCCACCACCCAGATACGCCATCGGCGTATACAGCCCGTCCGCAACCGATGGAGCGAACAATATCGTCTTGTCCTTCGTGTCGGGCGCGAATCGGCTGGTGGCACAGGCGAGGACGGACGCGGTTCCCGCCACATCGAACATGAGCCCCGCCTTGGTCACGCCCGCACCGAAGCTGGTCGCCGCCGTATCGCCGCAGCCCGCCACGAACGGCGTACCGGACATCAGCCCTGTCCGCGCGCACATCCCCGCGTCAAGCCCGCCGACCACATCAGACGGACGCAGTATCCTAGGGAATTTGCCCAAGCTCACGCCCAGCGCGTCCGTCAGTTCGCGCGACCAGCTCCTGGCTTCCGTGTCGGCGAACCCCGAAAAATGAAGGTATGTATGGTCGTAGAAAGCTTCGTCCGCGCCAAGCCCGCAGAGCCGCATCGTACAGTACGCCGCAGGCTGAACGAATTTGTATATCTTCTCGAAGGTCTCGGGGCGGTTCTCCTTCCACCACATTATCTTCGGGCCGGCCGTGTAGCTGACGGGCCCGCCCGTTATTTCTATGGCGCGTTCCTCTCCGAAATCGAGGAATGCCTGTCTCGCCGATCCGCACCTCGTATCGAGCCAGCTGTCGTATGGCGTGACCGCCATGCCGTCGCTGCCGATGCCCATTATGCCGGCCATCTGCCCGTCGAGACAGACCGCCGCGATATCAGAAGCCGGCACGCGCGAGAGGTCCATCACGTCATGAATGGCATCCGCGGCCGAGCGCAGCATTTCCTCGGGGTCCTGGATGACCGCGCCTTCCTCGGGGTATATCAGGTTCGTGGCGCGCGAAGACTCGGCCACCACGCGCCCGTCCTCGCCCACCAGCCCCGCCTTCGTGGACTGAGTGCCTATGTCAACGCCTATCAGGTATTTCATTTTCCGCCTCACCTCTCAAGCCGCTTCTCCTTCTCCTTCAGCTCGCTCACCCGCAGCCTGGCACATTTCTTGCGCCCCGCCCACCTAGCCGCCGCGTTCACCTAGCCGCCGCGCTCACCTAGCCGCCGCGCCCACCTAGCCGCTTCAGCCGAACACTATCGCCTGCTTCAGTCCTTTCTGCTGCGCCGCGTTATCGAACGCCTGCCGCACGCTGTCTATAGGATATCTGCCCGTCACTAGCGCGTCCACATCAACGAGCCCCTTCGAAATAAATTCGAGCGTCTTTCTGTAATGCCCGTGGCTGGAGCGCGTCGTACCCGAGACCTGAAGCTGCTTGTAATGAATCTGGTTCGTGTCCAGCCGCGCGTCCTTCCCCGCCGGCAGCCCGCCGAAGAAGTTCACCCTGCCGTTCAGCGCGGCGTAGTCGAACGCGCTCTCCTGCACGGCCGCCACGCTGCACGCCGTTATCACGACGTTCGCGCCCGCACCGCCGGTCTCTATGTCCACGGCTTCTTTCAGATCCTTCGAAACGGTAATGATGCGCGGCTCTATGGCTTTGCACTCGGCCAGCCTGCTCTCCGAAAGGTCGTTCAGAATAACTTTGGCTGCGCCCGCCATGAGCGCTAGCCCCGCGTGCATCATGCCGATGGCGCCCGCTCCGATAATAAGAACCGTGTCGCCCGGGTTCACGCCATAGCGCTCGAACGAATTGTATACGCAGGCGAAAGCCTCGTTCGCCGCTGCCGCTTCGAAGCTGACGTTTTCGCCGATCGGAGTGACGTTGCCGTTCGCGACCGCGGCGGCGGGGATGCCCACATACTCGGCAAACGCTCCGTCTATATTGACGCCGAAGGCTCTCAGCTCTTTGCAGTGGTGGCTGTCGCCCGAAACGCACATACCGCAGATGCCGCAGCCGATGTTCGGCGCGACGCTCACGCGCTGCCCCGCTTCGTATCCGCTCACGCCCTTGCCGAGCTTTTCTATCGTGCCCGAAAACTCGTGGCAGAGCGTGAGCGGATGCTCCTCGTCTATTCCCGCGCTGCCGTTCGCGAACATGCGCAGATCCGTTCCGCACACGGTGGCGGCGCGAACCCGCAGCAGCATCCCGCCTTCTTCCACATCAGGGACGGGCACGTCCACGACCCGCAGGTCGCCTTTTCCATACAGTCTAGCAGCTTTCATATTATTCCTTTCCTGCAATTATTTCCCGAGCCGCGCTCCCGCAGCACATGCCGTATTCTGCTCCCACCGCATCCGCCACACATGCCGCGCTCCCGCAACTCATGTCGCACGTGGCACCACGACCCACCTCACAGCTCCACTATGCGTTTTTCCACGATTGACTTGTTGCCGGCGTTCACTACGCGGACGGCCATCAGTCCGTCGCGGCCTGTCACCTCGGGTTCGCGCCCTTCTAGTACGCACTCTGTGAACGAGATGTCCTCCGCTAGATATGCCGGCTCGAACAGCTGCCGCCAGCTGCGCACTATCGGGTAGGAGCCCGTGTTGCCGTCCGCCGTGCATGTGACCACGGACTCGTCGTTCAGCCTGCCGATGAACACGCAGCCCTTCGTGCCGAGCACTTCCGTGCGCGCGTCGTAGCCATAGCCGACGCCCTGCGCTCCGTCGATAATGCCCTGCATGCCGTTGTCGAAGGTGGCCGACATTATTACGTTGTCGTAGAAGTCGGGCCAGTCGTCCTTCGCGTCTGGGCAGCGATAATTCCCGCCCACCGCGTATACGGTCCGAAACTCGCCACCCGTGAACCACCGCAGCGTATCTATGTCGTGGCTGTTCACCTCGGCCAGCGGGCCGTTGGACTTGCTGATATCGTACATCCACGGCTGCGGCACGGACGGCCCGCGCGTGTTCGAGCGAACCATCACAACGTCGCCGACAGCGCCCGACTCCACGGCTTCCTTCGCCTTGCGGAACCCCGCGTCGAAGCGGCGCATGAATCCGATTTGCAGCTTCGTGCCAGCCGACTCCGCCGCCGAAATCATGTCGCGGCATTCCTCCTCGGACATCGCCATCGGCTTTTCGCATAGCACGTGCTTGCCGGCCGAAGCAGCGTCGCAGACAATGCCGCGATGCAGCGCCGTCGGAACCACCACGACGAGCGCGTCTATGTCCCTGTCGCCGAGCGCGTCCCGATAGTCGCCATACGCCTTGTTTATTTCGAGCGCTGCGAGCGCGGATTCGCGCGCTTCGGGCACGGGATCCACCACCGCGACAAGGCGGGCGCGCGGCACGTTCTTCCTGAAATTCACCGCGTGAATCATTCCCGCTCTGCCGGCTCCTACGACCGCGATGCCTATTTCTCTCTCCGCCATTATGACCCTTTCCTTTTCGTTTTATTTCTTTTGCTTTCGTTTGATGTCGTTTGCTTTCATTTTACCGCTTCGGGGCGGTTCTGTCAAATACACTGGCATTTTCATGCAGGAATGTTATAATACCTATGCAGTGGTTTTTTTATATTTTATTGCTGGCAGGTTAAATGGGAGAAACGGTCTATGGAAAAATACTTCACGCGTATGGGCGACGGCAGGGCGGTGTTCATGTCGTTGGACGAAATCAAGGCAGATGTCCAGGAAGGGGTGGATGACGCTGCAAAGCGCGGCAAGATACCCCCATTGACAAAAAGCGAAATCGATCACATCGTAGACATCATCACGATGGACGGCGTAGTGGTCGGCGTCAGGCAGGGCGACCAGGTGGTCGGCTCCACGGACCAGGGTTCCGAAACTCTGGATCTGGTCTGCGGGATTCCGATAGACCGCATCATACAGGCGCAGATATACGAGCGCGGCTTCGGGCTTGACTCGTCGGACTTCGGGTTCACGGACTACAATTTCAAGGCGGTGAAATCCGTTGCGTCTTTCGAAGCGTCGTATATGGAAAAGGCGCTGGAAGGTACGGTAATGCCACTGCTCTACGGCGGGATGCCGAACCTCGGATTCTACACGAAGCCGGACGGCCCTGTCGAGAACTGGGCGGAGCTGCTGCCGCTCGCGAAGATAGACGAAGCGCTCGCGGCGCAGGAGCAGGCGGTCGAGATGGCGGTACATGACATCGTATACGTCGCTGAGCAGATGGACGCGGTAGGCTCAGACGGCATCAACCTCGACACGGCAGGCGCGGCGGGCGATGCGGATTTTCTCGCGACGCTCATGGCCACGGAGGAAATAAAAAGGAGATTCCCGAACCAGGGCGTCGAGATAGGCATGGCGGGCGAGTTCGTCCTCGGCATGCACGGCAGGCTGAAATACAAGGGAGAGCGTCTTGCCGGACTATACCCGCACAAGCAGGTGGCGCTGGCTGAGATGGCGGGAGCCACCGTGTTCGGCGCGGTCGTGAACACGAACACGTCGAAGTCCTTCCCGTGGAATATCGCCAGGGTCTGCACCTTCATCAAAGAGACAGTGAAAGAGGCCGGCCATATCGCCGTACACGCGAACGTCGGCATGGGTGTGGGCGGCATCCCGATGTGCGAGGTGATACCCTGCGACGCCGTGTCGCGGGCAGACAAGGCGCTCATCGAAATCACCCGTCTAGACGGGTTGTAGATAGGCGAAGGCGACCCAGTCGGCACGGAGATAACGCACTCCCTGACCGCATGCATGGGCGGCATCAAGACAGCCGGAGATCTGGTTTTCAGGATGCAGCTGCTAAAGGGCATGAGGATAGGCGAAGCGAAAAAATATGTAGCGGACAAGCTCGGCGTCACGGAGTTCGACCTCTGCGATTCGAGCGTGATGGCCGAAATCAGAAACGACCTCGGGCTGGGCGTACAGATGCCGAGCGACTGCGCACCGACGGGAATCTCCGCGAAGATGCGCATCGAGCGCGCGCTGGACATCCGTATCAACTCGGTGGGCGTGTTCGAAAAGAAAGCGGGTATAAATCTCGGGCGCTAAGCGGAGCGAAGTAGCGCGGCAAAACAAAAATCCTGCCTCCGGCGCTTTTCGGAGGCAGGATTTTTTATTGCGGCTCTAGCGCCAGAATCGAACCGTATCTATGCGCAGCGCCCTACCCTACGGACTCCGCTTCTTCCTCCTGCGGAACATTCAGGTTTAGCTTGCCGCCACCGAACAGGCGGTTCAAAATGAATACCGCCACCATGAACACCGCGAGCGTCGCGGCGAGCGGGATATACCAGTTGTCCATCAGGCCCGACAGCACGAACCCCACGCACGCGCACGCGGCGCATGTCACAGAGTATGGTATCTGCGTCTTGATGTGGTCGGTGTGGCGTATGTTCGACGCGGCCGACGAGAGTATCGCCGTATCGGAAAGCAGCGAGCAGTGCGCGCCGAATCCGCCGCCGCCGATGACAGCCGTGATGCAGGCCATCGGGGTGATGTCCAGCGCGAAGGCTATCGGGATGGCGATGGGGAGCATGATGGCGAACGTGCCCCACGACGCGCCCGTGGCGAATGTCATGACGCAGGAAAACACGAAGATGATGACCGGCGCAAGGAACGGCGGAACGCTGTCCGAGAACAGCGTGGTGACGTAGCTGTCTATACCCAGCAGCTCGCCGATGCGCGCTATCTGCCAGCCGAATATCAGAAGTATGGTCACGAACACGACCGACTTCGCACCCGTGACGAAGGCCATGATGGACTCCTTCACCTTCACGAGCCGCTTGGCCGCGAAGAATATGATAGAGAAAATCGTCACGATGGAGAACGCGTACACCAGCGCGAGCGCTCCGTCCATGTTGTTCAGCGCGTCTATGAAGTCACCGGACTCGAACAGCCCGCCGGTCTGCATCATCATGACGAACGAAAGCACGATCAGCATGATGATGGGTATGAGCAGGTCGCTCGCCCTGCCTCTGGACGATGGCTCTATGCTGGAGTAGTCGTCCTCGTTTTCGCCGCCGCCTCCGAAGGTCGCGTCGCACAGCTTGCCCGTCTCCATGGTGCGCTTCTCGGCTTTCGCCATCGGCCCGAACTCTATCTTGAATATTATTATTACTATCACCATGATGATGGACAGCCATGCATAGTAGTTGTAGGGGATGGACTGGACGAAAACCATGAATGGGTTGTGGCCCGTCACGCCCGCGTTGCGGTACGAATCCCCGATGAGCGAGCAGAAGAACGCCACCCAGCTTGAGAACGGAATGATGAGGCATATGCCGACGGACGTGCTGTCGATGATGTAAGAGAGCTTTTCACGCGATATCTTGTAACGGTCGGTCACGGGGCGCATTATCGCGCCGTTCGTGAGGGCGTCGAAATAATCGTCGAAGAATATCAAAAGGCCAATGCCCCACGTGGCGGCTTCCGCCCCCTTGCGCGTTTTGATCTTGTTGCTGAACAGGTTCGCGAAACCCGCCGAGCCGCCGGACTTTATCATGATGCCTATGAGCCCGCCTATCAGAACGATGATGAGAATGACCTCTACGTTCCACGGGTCGGTCATGACGCCCGCCACGACATACTCATCGTTCTCACCGTGGTACGAGCCCGTGAGCAGGCCCGCGAATGTGATGAGCGCCTGGAACGGATTCCACCCCGAATAAATAAGGCATCCCGAAAAGACGCCCAAGAACAGAGACAGCAAAACCTCTTTCGTCAATATCGCCAGCACGATTGCAAGAATCGGCGGCACCAATGACCACGCACCAAAATCCATCGCCATTACCTCCTTACGCCACCTACAACTTCTTTATTTTAGTTCAGCTTGCCCCTGCTTCGCAGCAGTAGTACCGCCGCTATTATTATACCACCTTTTACCGCATTTACCAGATACACATCCATGCCCATGATGGTCAGAATATTGTTGATGACACCGAGGATAATGATGCCGAAAAGCACATTGACGAAATTGCCCTTGCCGCCTTCCATCGCTACGCCGCCGACGACCGCCATCGCGATGGTGTTCAGGTCGTATCCGAGACCTGACGACGAGGAGTTCATGGAGTTCATGCGCGAGCCCTCGACGATGGCAGCTATGGCCACCGTGAGACCCAGCAGCGCGAAAGCCTGTATCTTCACCCAGTCCGTGTTGATGCCCGACAGCCGCGTGGCCTGCGCGTTCGAACCCGCCGCGTAGATGCGCCTGCCGAGAACCGTGTACCTCGAAACATAGAGGTAGAACGCGAACACTATGAAGAAATATATGACCGGCATCGGGACGGGTCCCAGGCTGCTGTTCGATATATTCTGGAACACCTTCGTCTTGATGTTGATGCCGCCCGACTGCAGCTCGAATATGGACAGGCTGCGGTATATGTAGCTGAGGCCCAGCGTGATGATGAACGACGGCACGATGCCCTTCGTCACGATGAATCCGCACATGATGGAGAGCGCCACCGACATGGCCACCGCGGTGGCAATGCCTACGAAGATGGCGCCGTACGCGCCGATGTACGGCTCCAGCCCGTTGATGACGCTGAACGACGCGATGCCGACGAACACCATCTGCGCCCCGACGGACAAATCGATGTTTCCGGATATGATGACGAAAGCCATGCCCAGCGCTATGATGCCCATGACCGAGCTGGCGCGCAGGATATTGACCATATTCTGCACGTTCAGGAACGTCGACGGATCGCCGAATTTGATGGTGCATGCTATGGTGGCGCAGACGAACACGCCTATCGTTATCAGCACTATCATATACTCGTGCGCGAATCTGCCAAAAGCTCCCGTGCCCTTTGCTCCCTTGATTGCGATATCAGAAGTTCCCATAATCCTGCCCTTTCTCCATCAGTTCAGCTTTCCGCCGGTGGAAAGTATCATAATAGACTCCTCCGAAAAATCGGCCCTGTCCAGCTCTCCCTGCAGGTCGCCATGGTACATGACGAGCAGCCTGTCGCAGATGCGCACTGCTTCCGCGGCCTCGCCCGTGGTGACTATGATGCCCATACCCTGTGCGGCCAGTTCCATAATGATATTGTATATCTCGTTCTTCGCGCCCACGTCCACGCCCTGCGTCGGATTGCAGAGCAGAATGATGTCGGGCTTCGCTATCAGCCATTTGGCCAGCACCGCCTTCTGCTGGTTGCCGCCCGACAGACTGCCTATCAGGTTGCCAAGGCTCTGCGCCTTGATGTTCAGCTTGTCGCGGTATTCCTCCGCCGTGCCGTATATCCGGCTGTTCATCAGATGCGGGCCTACGCGGTACTGCGGCAGCGTGACGATGGACATATTGTCCGCGACGGAGAGGTCTTTTATGATGGCGTTTTCCTTGCGGTTGGACGGCAGCAGGCCGATGCCGAGCTTGCGCGCCGCCGCCGGCTGCCTTGGATTGATCGCCTTGCCGTTCAGCTCCATCGTGCCACCCGTGTGGCGCAAATCCCCGAATATCGCCCTCGCGAGTTCTTCCTTGCCATCGCCGAGCAGCCCCGTGACGCCGAGCACCTCGCCCCTGTGCAGGTCGAAGCTGATGCCGTTGACATGCCTGCCGACGCACAGCCCCTTCACGCTGAGCACCACCTCTCCTTCTTCGCGCTGCTTGTATACCTCCACGTTCAGCACGTCGCGCCCGACCATCATCCGCGCGATGTCGGCCTGGTCGATAAGAGCGCCGCTCCCGTCCCTCGTGGGCTGAGTCCCGACCACCTCGCCGTTGCGCAGCACCGTAAAGCTGTCGCAGAAATCCACGACCTCTTTCAGCTTGTGAGAGATGAAAATAATCGTCACGCCTTCCTGCACCGTGAGGTTCTTCATAATGCGAAAGACACTCTCGACCTCGTGCTGCGTGAGCGACGTGGTAGGCTCGTCCATTATAATGAGCTTGGCGTTGAATAGAACGGATTTGGCTATTTCGATGACCTGCTTGTACGTGGCCTGAAGGTCGCGCACCGTGGCGGTGGGGTCGATGGCAACGTCCATCCGCTCGAACACTTCCTCTGTCCGGCGAATCATCTCGGCCTTGTTCAGCATGCCGAGCGCCCCTCTTATCTCGTGCCCCAGAAACAGGTTTTCGTATACGCGGAGGTCGTTGACCACGTTCAGCTCCTGATGCACAAAGGCGATCCCCCTTGCCTGAGCTTCGGCCGGAGTGCGAAACTCCGCCTTCTCGCCGAACAGCTCTATCTCGCCTTTGTCCATCGGCACCACGCCGCCGAGTATGTTCATCAGGGTGGATTTGCCTGCCCCGTTTTCGCCCACAAGCGCGTGTATCTCACCCTTGCCAACAGCGAAATCCACATCCTTGAGCACAGGCACGCCACCGAAGGTCTTTGTGATATCACGCATTACCAAGGCGTTTTCCATATGCGTTCTCCTCGTTTGGCAATGCGAGCCGCCGCAGGGCGGCTCGCATTGCAGTCTTCAGGCACAGGCGGTGTCAGGCCGGCCTGTACCCTTGTTTTAAAATTCGCGGTGACGCATCAGTAGGGTGCCTCATCCGTGATGCCGTTGTCGGACAGGTACTGCTCATAGTTGTCCCTGTCTACATTGACGGGCGGTATGATGGTCCTGGCTTCGACGGTCTCGCCATTGATGAGCTTCTGCACTATGTCGAGGCAGTCATACATCATGTACGGCGCATAGGTCTGCGAAGATACCCATATGTCCGGATAGTCGTTCATGATGTTGAAATAATCCTTCCAGCCGCCGCCGCCCGTGATGACCTTGATGTCGGTGCGGCCTTCTTCCTTGATGGCCTGGAGGATGCCCATGGACATCTCATCGTCCGTCGAGTAGATAGCGTCGATCTGCGGGTTCGCCGTCAGCACGTCCTTCATGACGGGCAGCACTGTTTCGGGTGCGCCGTCATTCGAGGCCCATTCGCCGATGACCTTGATATTGTCTTCCTTGTCAAAGACGGACTTCGCGCCGTTGACGCGCTCTGTGAAGATCTCGCCGTAGTTCGGGATGTTCATGATAGCGACATTGCCGCCCTTGCCCTCGAGCTTCTCGACGATGTACTGTGCGCCTATGACGCCCATCTCCTCGTTGTTGCCCGCGACATAGTAGTCAGGCTCCGTATCGCCGAGCGTGCGGTCGAAGTCGACGAGCGTGATGCCCGCGTCCTTGATCTTCTGCGCGGCTACGGCAAGCTCGTCGTTCTCGGGGAAGAGGACGATGTACTTGCATCCCAGGTTGATCAGGTCGTCTATCTTGTTGGCCTGGTCGTTCGGGTCATTGGACGTGACGAGCTGATAGTTCAGGCCCAGCTCCTCGGCTTTCTGCTTCGCTGCCCACTGCACGGCGCCTACCCAGCCTGTCGGGTTGTTCGGCACGGAGATGCCTACGAGCGGTTGGTCGGCGCTGGTGTCGGCGGCTTCGGTGTCGGCGGGTTCGGTCGCCTGGGTATCTTCGGTGGCCGGCTCCTCCGTGGCCGCGTTGTCACCGCCGCTGCTGCAAGCAGCCGCTACCAAAGACAGCGATACCGCCAGCGCTATGCACAGGACTACCATAAGTATTCGTTTTCTGTTCATTCCATTTCCTCCTTAGCTAAACATTTGACTCCAACTGATTCTTCTTCAAATCGGCGATGCCGATATTAAGACCTTCTTCCCTCGTGCCGGTATATTCCATGTGTTAGTATATTTTCACGAATCCGCTTTGTCAACTGCGGTGGCACTCCGCATAGCTGATAAATGATAACTTGATTCAGCATAATTTGACATTTCGTACTCGCCCTGCCCGCTGCCGAATAGCCGCCCGCCCGCCGCTCACTCGCTGAACGATTCGACTATTTCCAGCGCCGATTTCGTGTTGATGCCAAAGCGCTCGATGCCCAGCGCGAGCAGCGCATCGAACTCCTCGCGCGTGCGTATGCCGCCCGCCGCCTTGACCTTGATGCTGTCCTTTGTTATCTCTTTTATTTTCGTGATGCGCCCGATATTCGCGGCCGAGCCTGAATCCGCGGCCGCGACCCAGCCCGTGCCCGTCTTGACAAAATCCGCGCCGCTTTCGATCGCCAGACGGCAGGCGTCCTCCATCTCCCGATCCGTCAGCGCGTTTATTTCTATAATAACCTTCGTGAGCACGTTCGCGGGTGCGAGCGCGATAACGCTCTTTAGCTCGTCCAGCACGTATTTAATATCGCCGTCCTTGAACCTGCCGACGTTCATCACGATGTCCATCTCCTGTACGCCGTCGGCTATGAGCTGCTCCGCCTCGCGCAGCTTCGTTTCCGTCCTGTGCCCGCCGCTCGGAAACCCGACGGGCGCGCCGACGTATATATCCGGTTCGCCCGCGAGCAGCTTCGCGACTAGCGGCGTATACGCGGGCAGCGAATGCACGTTGACAAAGCCGTACTGCTTCGCGATGCGGACGCATTCCCGCACGTCGCTCTCGGTGTGGTGCGTCCTGACCGCGCTGATGTCTATCAGATGGGCCGCTTCCCTTCGGTTCATAGCACTGTTCATAGCACTATGCGCTCTTTCGCTTCGGGGCTGACCAGCACCTTGACCAGCTCCTTCGATGTACTCGGGCTGTGCAGCTCGTGCAGCGCCTGCTCCAGCTCCTCGAGCGGCACTATCATGGAAATCATCGGCGAGGGATCTACGCGGCCATACTCCAGCAGCCTGATCGCGTCGCCCCAGTCGTTGCCGATACCCGCGCAGCTGCCCGACACCTTCTTTTCGTTCAGCACGAACTGGAACGGATTCAAGCTCATAGTGTCGCCCTCCGCGCATATCCCGAACGACTCTAGCCTGCCGCCGCGCCGCAGCATCCGAAACGCCTGCTCGTAGGTTTCGGTAGTGCCGACAGCTTCTATCACATAGTCGGCGCCGATGCCGCCCGTCAGCCGGAACACCTCGGACACGACATCCGGCGTCTTGCTGTAGTCGATGGTGTAGTCCGCGCACATGCGCCGCGCCATCTCCAGCCGCTTCTCGTTGCTGCCGATAACGATAACAGGGCAAAGCCCGCGCAGCTTCGCGAGCGCGCCATGTATGATGCCCAGGCCCGCTCCGATAATAACAACGCTGGACGCCAGCTCCGCGCACATGCGCCGTGACGCCTGTATCGCGGTGGTGAGCGGTTCTACGAAGGCAGCATCGAGGTCGCTCACGCTGTCGGGCACTTTGTATATATTCTTCCATGGGGCCTTCACGTATTCGGCGAACCCGCCGGGCATTTCCTTCGTGTGTATCCCTATCTGTTCGAAGCTCTCGCAGAGCAGCCCGTCGCCCTTGCGACAAAAATAGCATGTGCCGCAGGGGAGCGTGATGTCTATCGCCACGCGGTCGCCCACCGACAGCCCGCGCGCCTTCGCGCCGACCTCGGCGATGGTGCCGAACATCTCGTGCCCCGTCACGAGCGGCAGTCTTTCGGGCACGTATTTGCCCGTGTATATGCTGTAATCCGAGCCGCAGATGCCGCAGTATTTTATTTTGACGAGCACCTCGCTGTCCGTTATACGCGGTATGGGTATCTCCCTCAGCTCCATCCTGTTCGGTTCTGTCACGACCTGCGCGCGCATCATCCCTTCCATCGCCATCTCCTTTCCCGCCTAATTATTACCTAATAATTATTATCCAATAATTATTCATGGTTATTCATGCATAATTATTCACGCACGGTTTTCCATCGACCTCCGCCGCGCTACTTCGTGAAGAGCTTGTCGTTGCGGCCCTCGTACGGCGCGTTTATCATGAGCGGTTTCAGGAAGGCGATGGTCTTGTCCACCCCGTCGCCGCGCGACATCGTGACATCCTCGTGCTCGTACGCAAAGACGCCGTCGTAACCCGTCAGGTACAGCTCCGTGATAAGGCTCCGCCAGTCGATGCTGCCCCAGCCCGGGATGCGGAACCGGAACGAGCGCTCGATGTTTCCCCAGTCGCCCTGGAACATCCACCAGCCCCCGCGCGGCATGTTGTGGGGAAGTATCTGGCAGTCCTTGGCGTGTACGGAGAAAATCCTGTCCTTCATCTCGTCCACGAACGCTTCCGCGCTGATGCCCGTGTAGAGCAGGTTCGCGGGGTCGAAATTGATGCCGAAACTCGGGTGGCCGTCCACCAGCTCCACCGCCCTGCGCGCCGTGTGCAGGTCGTATATGATGTTGTTCGGGTGCGGCTCTATCGCCACCTTGACGCCGTACTCCGCGCATTTGTCCAGTATGGGCATGAAGCGTTCCGTGAAATTCGCTTCCTCCTGCTCCCACCCTTTGGCGTTTGGGAACACGTTCATATGGCTCTGGCTTTTCAGGCCCGTGAAGGATATCACGACGGGAACTTCCATGGCGTTCGCCAGCCGCGCGCTCCGCAGAAGGCTCTGTGCGCCGAACGCGTGCTGTTCCTCGGGTGTGCCGCAGCAGATGTGACTGATGTCGTCCCCCTCGCAGAGTATGGCCATCGTGTCGGCGTGGTTCGAAATGCCGCTGACGAAAAGCCCATAGCCTTCGATATGTTTCTTTAGCTCCGCCGCGCCCGCGCCGCCGTTCTTCAGAAGTTCGTCCGGATCGGTCTGCCCGTTGTCCGTGAACGCGGGTATCTCCACCGCTTCGTAGCCCTTCTCCGCCGCCAGCGCAAGCACGCTGTCCAAATCCCACTCAGAATAGTTGACCGTACAAAACCCTACCTTCATCTCCTTGACCTCCATTGACTCCAAACGCCGCAAGATAACCCTGCACGGAATATGCTAACATGATAACACATATTCATAGTGATGTAAGCGATAATGTATATGACATATAATGACTGGATGCGCCGATGGCGCTGGGCGTGAATGCGCCGAGAAATTGCAGAGCCGCTGGCTGGTCCAGCGGCTCTTGCGTTGATAGAGTATGTGAGTGTGTGATAATGCTATGTTATAAGCAGGGGTCATTCATCTCATTCATCCTGACCGTCCTCGTCGTCTTTCCGCCGGCGGCGCCAGAATAACAGCCACCATAGGAACCAGGCTGTTGCTACTATTATTATGAGCAGCCATGACCAGGCGAATGGGGTCATGCCCTCGCCATCTCCGATGCCGAATAGCTTTCCGAACGTGGCGCCCAGCGCGCTTCCTACCGCGCCGCCTATGGCACCGCCCAGGTCGCCAAAGGCTTCGCCCATCTTGCCGCCTACGTCTCCGAACCAGCCGCCTATGGCGCTGCCCATACCTTTAAACGCGCCGCCTATGGCATTGCCCATGTCCGTGAACGCGCCGCCTATGGCACCGAGCGCACCGCCGATGCCGCCCGCGTTTTTGCCGTCCGAGTCGTCCTCGGTGCTCGTGCCGAGCATGTCGTCACCGGAGCCGTCGCCATTTCCGGAATCCGTTCCGCCCGAGCCGTTGCCGCCCTTGCCTAGGATACCTGAACCGTCGCGGTCGCCCGAACCTGTGCCGGAGCCGTCCGTTTCGTCAGTACCGCTTTCGCCGCCCGAGCCGCCGCTGCCGCCTGAGCCGCCGCTGCCGCCCGAGCCGCCATTGCCGCCCGAGCCGCCGCTGCCACCCGAGCCGCCAGTGCCGCTGCCGCCTGAGCCACCATTGCCCCCCGAGCCGCCATTGCCGCCCGAGCCGCCATTGCCACCCGAGCCGCCATTGCCGCTGCCGCCCGAACCGTCACCGCCCGTTGGCGGGTCGGCTTCGAAGTTCGCGGTCAGCGACACGCTGGCCGCGGGCATGACGAACGTCGCCGGATTCGCCGCATTGCCGCCCGTGATGCTCACGCCGCTCGCTGTCCATCCTGTGAAATGGTATCCGCTGCTTGCGGTAGCCGTGACGCTGATGGCCGTACCCGCCGTGTAGCTGCCCTGCGGCGTGCCGGAGACCGTTCCACCCACGCCCGCCGTGTATGACAGGCTGTAGGTCGGGATAGCCCAGACCGCGTAGATGGCCGTGTCTGTCGGGGTCGTGTAGCTGTCGGTCGGCAGCACGTCGGCCACCGTCCCGCCGGACGTATATGACCAGCCCGCAAAGACATAGCCCGGGCGAGTCGGCGCTGTGCCGTAGCCGCCCGTGCCCGGCAGCATGCCGATGGAAGAGCCGAAGGTGATGGCTCTGTACGTCGGGCTTGCGTCAGTCGCGCCCGAATCGTCCGTATTCTTATCGAAAGTCAGCCGGTACGTCACGGGCGTCCACTGAGCATAAAGTGGTAGATTTGATGATATATCCCATCCCGCGCCCGCCGAGGACCCTGACGCGCCGTTCGTGAAGTCGAAGCCGTCCGCGTAGGACGCGCCGCCGCCGCCGGCCTGCGTATTCCACCTGCCGAACGAATACCCCGCCCTTTCGAACGCGTTCGGAGCGAGCGCGAAGACCGCGCCGAAGGTAACTGTGTCGGCCGCCATCGTGCCCGAGGTCGCGCCGTTGCCGTAGTAGTCCACGCGGAACGTGTTCGCGCGCCAGTTCGCTCTCAGCTCGATATCGCCCGTCGTGCCCTGCAAGAGCGAGAAGCT
>JAIRPQ010000137.1 GCA_031256875.1 Eubacteriales Family XIII. Incertae Sedis bacterium
TAGACGTCGTCATCCTCGATTTCGCGGAGCAGCCCCATGACCTGGCGCAGCTGCGAGTTCGTGCCCACTTTGTTGTCGGGGTAGAAAAATTCGTCGATGGAAATATTGAACATGGTCACGAGCCGCCAGAACAGCTGAAAGCCCGGGTTCTTGCCCGTATTCTCTATCGCCTTGATATACCCCGCCGAAACGTCGCAGATCTCGGCCAAGGCTTCGCGCGAAAGCCCGCGCTCCTCCCGTGCTTTTCTGATGGCGGCTCCTATAGGCGAAAAATCGTATTCTGGTCTGTCGTCAATGTAAAGCATAGTACCTCGTTCGGGGTAAGTCGCTCGAATGGTAACAATAATTGGTGGATATACTCATTGGTTAATTTTATTGGACATAAGAGTCGCGAGAAAGTGGATATATTATGCCCAACAGGTATTTTTATCGTTCCCTCCGGCGAGCGCGTAGCCAGATATGAGGCGATGTGGTTCGGCTCATATCTGGCTACGCCCATGATAGCACGCGAACCTTAAAGCAGCACTGAATCTTTACGGTAATAATTTCATAGCATCAGCGGCGGCGGGCGGAAGCCGAAATCACAGGAAGCCGAAATCCATCGGCTCCGCTCCTGTCCGCTATGCTATAATTAGGTGGAGTGATTTTATGGAGAATACCTATGGCAATTGTTGATTTGCATCTGCATTCGGATAAATCCGACGGCGAGCTTGCCCCTGCCGCACTGGTTGGCCTTGCGGCGGGCGCGGGTCTGCGCGTTATGGCTTTGACCGACCACGACACGACGGCGGGGCTGGACGCCGCTGTCTCGGCGGCGGAGTCTTTGCTCGTGTGCATCCCCGGCATAGAGATTACGACCAGGCATGCCCATGAGCAGCACATACTCGGCTACAATATTGATTACAAAAGCGAAAGGTTTTCGGATTTCATGGCGCGGCTGATGAAAATGCGCAGGGAACGCGCCGAAAATATTCTGGAATATCTGAGAAAAAACGGCGTAGGTCTGAGCTATGAGCGCACGGAAAGCCTGGTGCAAAGCCGGTATATCGGCAGGCCGCAGATAGCGCGAGCCATGGTCGCTGAGGGTTATGTCGCCAGCATCGGCGAAGCGTTCAGGAGCTATCTGTCGGGGAGTAGCTTCCGCAAAGTTCCGCGCCCCAAGCCGACGGCGGAGGAAGCGATAGCGGAGATAATGGCCGCGGGCGGCGTCGCTGTTCTGGCGCACCCCTACACCCTGCATCTTGACGGCGCGGAGCTGGAGCGCGCCGTGCGTTCCCTGAAAGAGCAAGGTCTTGGCGGTCTGGAATGCCACTATGGTGAATACTCGAAGGATTGGACGGCGGAGCTGACCGCAATCGCCGAAGGGCTGGGTCTGATTGTCACAGGCGGCTCGGATTTCCACGGGCAGAGCGTCAAGCCCGAGGTCGAAATCGCGACGGGCAGGAGCGGCATGCTCGACTTCAACGATTTGGGCGTCGCGGGCAAACTGGCCCGACGCGGATGATATGCGGCGCCACCGCGCGAAACGGTTTGGCCAAGGCCACCGCGCCATTATGAATAATTATAAATATTTTTGAATAAATATACATGAAAGTATTGACATTACGCGCTTTATTGATGTATAATCACGCTATGTCAGCAATAATGGCTATGCGGCCATGTTTGCTATGCCGGCTATGCTCGCGGTTTCCAAAAGCAGCCGGCGCACGGTTGGTTTCGGTATACACACGGTAATTGCAAGGAGGAGACGACATGACGGTAAACCTGAAAGGCAGGAGCTTTCTCACGCTGATGGACTATTCGCCCGAGGAGATTCGCTATCTGCTCGACCTCGCGGCGAAGCTAAAGAAGGACAGGGCGGCGGGCGTGTTTGGCGACAGCCTGAGGGGAAGGAATGTCCTCCTGCTTTTTGAAAAAACGTCAACGCGCACGAGAAGCGCTTTTGAAGTGGGCGCGACACAGGAAGGCGGGAGCGTAACATTCCTTGACAACCGCAATTCGCAGTTCGGCAAGAAGGAATCCATCGAGGACAGCGCGAAGGTGTTCGGGCGCATCTATGACGCGATAGAATACAGAGGGTTCGAGCAGTCCGTGGTGGAGGATCTCGCAAAGCATTCGGGCGTCCCCGTCTATAACGGGCTGACCGACGTAGACCACCCGACGCAGATACTGGCCGACCTCATGACGCTGGAGGAACATATCGACAAGCCGCTTGGAGACATGAAGGTCGTGTTCTGCGGCGATACGCGCAACAACATGTCATACGCATGGATGTACGGGTGTGCCAAGATGGGCATGACATTTGTAGCCTACGGGCCGCCCGAGCTCGCGCCCGACCAGGCCGTGCTTGACAGGGTGGCGCCCGTATGCGCACAGACCGGCGCGAAGGTGACGTTTTCGAGCGACATAGCCGATATCGCGGGCGCGGATGCCGTATACACGGACATCTGGGCGTCCATGGGCGAGGAAGCCCAGATACCCGACCGCGTGAAGCTGCTCTCGCCATACAAGGTGACGGACGGGCTTCTCGAAGCGACGGGAAACCCCGATGTGCTGTTCATGCACTGCCTGCCCGCTTTCCACGATTTCGAGACGGAGATGGCGCGCGGGCAGTACGAGCTTGGCTACGATATACGCGAGGTGACGGACGAGGTGTTCAGGAGCGCACGCTCGGTGGTGTTCGACGAAGCGGAGAACCGCATGCACACGATCAAGGCGGTAATGGTTGCCACAATTGGCCGGTAGTGTTAGGATAATGGGATTTATGCATAAGGTTTTTATTGATGGGCGGGCCGGTACTACGGGGCTTCGGATTGAGGAGTACCTGGGGCGGCGCGAGGACATAGAACTGATAGATATAGATGAAGCGAAACGCAAGGATCCGGAGGCGAGGATTGCCTGCATTGAGGAGGCCGACGTCGCGTTTCTCTGCCTGCCCGATGACGGCTCGCGCGAGATAGTAGCTGCGCTGGACGAGAGAGCGGCGGCGGGCGCGGATTCGGCGGCGGCGCGGGCGCGTGTCATCGACGCCTCCACCGCACACAGGACGGCGGACGGATGGGTCTACGGGCTTCCCGAGCTGACACCAGAGCAGCGCGGGCTTATCGGCGGCGCAAGCCGCGTCGCAATGGCCGGATGCCACGCCGCGGGGTTCATTCTGCTCGTGCGGCCGCTCGTGGACGCGGGCATCGTGCCGCCCGATTACCCCTTCGCCGCGCACAGCGTCACGGGGTACAGCGGCGGCGGCAAGCAGATGATAGCGCAGTACGAGGAAAGTCCGGAGGTGCTGCTCGAAGCGCCCAGGCAGTACGCGCTCGCGCAGCGGCACAAGCATCTGCCCGAGATGACGATGATGTCGGGCATATCACTGGAGCCGCATTTTTCGCCCCATGTGGCGGGCTACTATGCGGGCTTGGAGATGGTGGTGCCGCTCCACAGGCGATGCGTTGCAGAGGGAGCGGAAGCGGAGGACGTTCGCCGCGCGCTCGAAGAACGATATGATGGCGAGCAGTTTGTCCGCGTCGCGGGCGAGGGCGCGGATCCTGAGAGCGGCTTTCTCAGCGCGGGCGCGATGGCGGGCAGGAACGACATGGAGATATTCGTGCTGGGCAACGAGGAACGCATACTGCTCACGGCGAGGTACGACAATCTCGGCAAAGGCGCGTCGGGCTCGGGAGTGCAGTGCATGAACATCATGCTCGGGCTGCCGGAATCAGATGGATTATTATAATAAAAGAGGTGAATTATGCCACAGGCGAAACAGGGAAAACAGGATAGCAAGGCCAAGGACAAGACGGGCGGCGTCAAAGCGATAGACGGCGGTGTCTGCGCGCCGCAGGGATTTCACGCGGCTGGCATTCACGCCGGATTCAAAAAATCCAGGAAGAAGGACCTCGCCATGATTTACAGCGAGTCCATGTGCTCGGCGGCGGCGGCGTACACGACGAACAAGGTGAAGGGCGCGACGCTGAAGGTCACGATGGATCACCTGGCGGACGGCAGGGCACAGGCCATCGTCATCAACAGCGGCTACGCGAACACGCTCGCTCCAAACGGGATGGAGATAGCCCTGCGTACCTGCGATGTCGCGGGCGAAACGCTGGGCCTGGATTCCACGGATATTGTCGTGTGCAGCACGGGCGTGATAGGGCAGCCGCCCATGATAGAGCCGTTCGAGAAATACGTGCCGAAGCTGGCCAAGCTGGTGCTGGCGGGTGACGCGGACGCGAAGCATTACGGGGCTTCCGAGGCTGCCGAATCCATCATGACCACGGACACCATCAGAAAAGAGATGGCGGTCGAGTTCAAGCTGGGCGGAAAGACCTGCCGCATCGGAGGCATGGCCAAGGGCAGCGGCATGATCAATCCGAACATGGCTACAATGCTCGCGTTCATCACGACGGACGTAGCCGTGAGCAGCGACATCTTGAGGGAATTGCTGAAGGACGACATCAACCACAGCTTCAACCAGATAAGCATCGACGGCGACACATCGACGAACGACACGGTGGCCATCCTCGCGAACGGCAGGGCGGGCAATCGGGAAATCACGGAAATGGGCAAGGACTCCGAGACGTTCGCGAAGGCGCTGAACATCGTCACGGTGGCTCTTTCGAAAATGCTCGCGAAGGACGGCGAAGGCGCGACTAAGCTCATCGAGTGCCACGTCAAATGCGCGCCGACCGACCAGATAGGGATGCGGATAGCCAAGACCGTCATTCAGTCCGATCTCGTCAAGACAGCCGTGTACGGAAGCGACGCGAACTGGGGCCGCATACTCTGTGCCGTCGGATACACGGACGGCAATTTCAACACGGACAATGTTGACGTGACGCTCGCTTCACGCGCGGGCGAGGTGGCGGTGTGCAAGGGCTCGTTCGCCATTGAGTTTGACGAGGCCAAGGCGAAACAGGTGCTGGGCGAGGACGAGATACAGGTGCTGATCGACTTGCACGACGGCATGGCCTGCGCCGAAGCCTACGGCTGCGACCTGACCTATGACTACGTAAAAATCAATGGAATGTATCGGACATAAGTGGAGTAATTGGTTGCAGGTAATAGGTTGCAAGTTATTGGTTGCGGTAATTATTAATAATTAATGTGTAATTTTCACGAGAGATGGCGCGAGAGTCAATGGAAGCGGGTGCGTAGATGATGAAACTGGATGAAGCGAGAAAACAGGCGGGCATACTGCTCGAAGCGCTCCCGTATATCCAAAAATACGAGGGCAAGACGGTTGTCGTGAAATACGGCGGCGCGGCTATGACGGACGACAGGCTGAAGGCCGCAGTCATGCGCGACGTGGTGCTCATGAATCTCGTGGGCATGAAAATCGTGCTCGTGCACGGCGGCGGGCCCGAGATAAACAGCACCTTGACGCAGCTCGGAAAGGAGACCACCTTCGTCGAGGGGCTGAGGTACACGGACGCGGAGACCGCCGACATAGTGGCCATGGTGCTGGCCGGCAAGGTCAACAAGAGCCTGGTCTCGCTGATTCACAAGGCGCGCGGCAGGGCGATAGGGCTTTGCGGCGTTGACGGCGGTATGCTCAGGGTCGAGAAAATGCCGGGCGCAGATTTAGGCTACGTCGGCAAGATTCTTGCCGTGGACACCTCGGCGATAAGGCTCGCGCTCGACAGCGGATTCATACCCATTATCGCCACCATAGGCATAGACGACGATGGACAGGTGTATAATATCAATGCGGACACGGCGGCGGCGGAGATAGCGGCGGCGCTCACCGCGGAAAAGCTGATAGCGCTGACCGACGTGCGCGGCGTGCTTCGCGACCCGAAGGATGAGGATAGCCTCATCGAGAACATCGCCCTGCGCGAGCTGCCCGAGCTGATAGAATCGGGAGTGATATCCGGCGGCATGATACCGAAAATCGATAGCTGCCGTCAAGGGATCGGCAAGGGGCTAAAGGAAGCGGTCATTATTGACGGGCGGGTCGAACACTCTATATTATTGGAGCTGTTTTCAGACAAAGGCATCGGTACGCTGCTTCATAAATAATCAGGCCGGCGCTCAAAAAACGGCCATGCAATATTAGTAAAACAGGAAGGGAAAGATGGATTCAAAACAGATAAAACAGGCAGAGGACAGATATCTCGCTGATACATATGCGCGCTATGACGTAGCGTTGGTTAGCGGCAGCGGGGTGCGGGCGGTGGACGCTGACGGCAGGGAATACATAGATTTCACGTCGGGCATCGGCGTCAATTCGCTGGGGTTCTGTGACACCGGCTGGGTGGCGGCGGTTTCGCGGCAGGCTGGAAAGCTCCAGCACACCTCAAACCTTTTTTACACCGAGCCATGCACGAGAGCCGCCGAAAAGCTCATAGGGCACACGGGGCTGTGCAACGTGTTCTTCGGCAACTCCGGCGCGGAGGCGAACGAGGGCGCGATAAAGGCTGCGCGAAAATACAGCCATACGAAATACGGCGACGGGCGCGCCGAAATCATCACGCTCGAGGGCTCGTTCCACGGCAGGACGATAGCTACAATAACGGCAACGGGGCAGGATTCCTACCACAAGGACTTCGACCCGTTTCTGCAGGGATTCGCCTACGCGAGAGCTAACGACGTAGACGATATCAGGGGCAAAGTCTCGGATCGGACCTGCGCTATCATGATAGAGTTCGTCCAGGGCGAGGGCGGCGTCATCGAGCTGAACTCTGAATTTGTAGATGAAATAACTAAGGTCTGCGCCGAGCGCGATATCCTGCTCATAGCGGACGAGGTGCAGACGGGCATCGGGCGCACGGGAAAATTCATGTCGTATGAACACTACGGCGTGACGCCCGACCTCGTGACGGTCGCGAAAGGCATCGGCAGCGGGCTTCCCATCGGCGCCATAGTGTTCGGCGAAAAGACGAAGGACGTGTTCGGGCGCGGCGACCACGGCTCCACCTACGGCGGCAACCCCGTAGCGTGCGCGGGCGCGGACTACGTGCTGTCGCGCATCGACGAGGGCTTTCTCGCGCACGTAGCGGAGGTCGGCGCGCATTTCCGCGAAAGGCTGCTCGCCATGAAGGGCGTTGCCGGCGTGTCGGGCAAAGGCTTGATGCTGGGCGTAGCGCTATCCGATAAAAAAGCAGCGGAAGTGGTGAAGCACTGCGCCGCAAACGGCCTGCTCATTTTGACCGCAAAGGACAGGGTAAGGCTTCTGCCCCCACTGACTATTACAAAGGAAGAAGCCGACGAAGGGCTGAACATATTGGAAGCCGCGCTGTAAACCAACGTTGTAAACCGCCGCTTGAACGCCCGCGCTTTTCGCGATATAATAATATTGCGTAATAGTGTGTAATTTTGTGTTGATTTGTGTGAAGGACAGACAGGAAGGAATATATCTTGGCCTTAAAAAACGACGTAGGTATCGACCTGGGCACAGCCAATGTACTTGTATATATCAAAGGCAAGGGAATAGTTTTGAACGAGCCGTCCGTGGTGGCGGTGAACGAGGATACGGGGGCAATCATAGCCGTTGGCGCGAAAGCCAAGGAAATGCTGGCCAGAACGCCCGGCAACATCATTGCCATCAGGCCGCTTCGTGACGGTGTTATCTCAGACTACGATATCACTGAGCGGATGCTCAAATATTTTATAAACAGAAGCGTGGGTTCGAGCAGATTCTTCAAACCGCGCATCATGATTTGCGTGCCATCCGGCGTTACAGAGGTGGAAAAGCGCGCGGTCATAGAGGCGTCTACCCAGGCGGGCGGCAAGTCCGTGTTCCTGATAGAGGAGCCCATCGCCGCATCCATCGGGGCGGGGCTTGACATCACTGGACCGGACGGAAGGATGGTCGTAGACATCGGAGGCGGCACGTCGGACGTTGCCGTCATATCGCTCGGCACGATAGTCACGAGCATGTCGGTCAAGGTGGCCGGCGACAGCATGGACGATGCCATCATCAACTACATGCGCAAGGAACACAAGCTGTTCATCGGCGAACGCACGGCTGAGCAGATGAAGATAATGATAGGGACGGCGTTCCCGCGCGAACAGTCCGTGGCTTTCGACTGCGGCGGGCGGGACCTCGTGTCGGGGCTTCCGAAGCATATCGACGTTACCTCGGAGGAGATGCTCGAAGCGCTCGACCAGCCGCTCCAGACCATCTGCGACGCGGTGGCTCAGGTGCTCGAAAAGACGCCGCCTGAGCTTGCGGCGGACATCTCGAACACGGGCATCGTCGTGACCGGCGGCGGCGCTCTTTTGAACGGTATCGACCGGCGCATACGCAAACGTACGGGTATTGATGTCCTCATTGCGGACGAACCCAAGTCCTGCGTCGCCATAGGCACGGGGCGCGCGCTCGAATCTCTCGACGCGATGGAGACGGGAAGGGCCGTACAGAAAAAGCAGCTGATTTAGGGTTTGCGGCCAGGGCTTGCGGCTCGACACGCGCGGGCTCATTCGCTTGCATTAGTTCAGTTTGCGGCTAGGGCTTGCGGCTAGGGCTTGCGGTAGATGGAGGGCGCGACGTATGCGAAGCCTGACCTTTCTAGCGAGATGGTTTCCGAGTGACCTACGAACAGATACCCGCCGGAGCGCAGCGCGTCATAAAATTTCCCCAGAACACGGTTCTTGGTTTCGGCATCGAAATAAATCATGACGTTCCTGCACATGATGAGGTGGAACGGTTTTTTCGCGGCCATGTCATCCAGCAGATTGGCACACTTGAACGCAACGTTCGCCCGCAGTTCTTCATTCACCCTGAAATGAGCAGCGCCGGCTTCACGGAACCATCTGACACGCCACGCATGGGGCAGCGCGGCAAGCTCGCCCGAGGAATAAATCCCTCGCCGCGCCCGACGGAGCGCTTCCTCGGAGATGTCTGACGCTAGAATAACCGTATCCGTTGCGCGTGAGCACATGGAAAAATATTCCATTGCTATAATCGAAAGGGTGTACGGCTCCTGTCCGGACGAGCACCCCGCGCTCCAGACGCGCAGGTCGCGGTCGCCAAGCTCTCTGTCCACCCACGGCAACACATGGCTCCTGTAAAATTCGAAATGATCCTTCTCGCGCATAAAGAAGCTGTGGCTCGTCATGAGGCGATTAATCAGGTTGGCTATCTCGCGGCTGGAATGCCTGTGGGTAGCGTATATGAAATAGTCGTGGTAATTTTTGAATCCCAGCTCCGCTATGTACTGCCCGAGCCGCCCCTCTATGAGCAGGCGCTTTTTCGTGAGGTCTACGCCGTAATTCTTGTTTATGTATTCGGATATTTCGCGAAACTCATCGTCGGTGAGCGACGGTATCATGATATCAGCCTTTGGGCGTCGAGTATCAGGCTCACATCCCCGCTGCCCGTAATGGTGCATCCCGAAATGCCGGAATTTTTGACTCCCCACTGATTCAGGTATTTGGGTATGCCCTTTACGACGATTTGGAATGTGCCGATAACTTCATCCGCAAACAAGCAGGACTTATTTCCTGCGGCATCGACGAGGATGAGTATGCCCTCGTTAAAATCGTCCACCGCGTTCCCTATGTTCAGCTTTTCATGAAGCCTGACGATGGTATATGCCACACCACGCAGGACTATCATCTCCCTGCCCGTAGGGTCTGTTACCAGCTGCCCCGCATCGGAGCGGAACGACTCGATGATGTTTGCGACGGGGATGGCGAACACCTCTCCGCCGATACGCAGTTCCATGCAGTCGATGATCGCGAGCGTCAGCGGAATCTTCAGCAGTACGTTAGTGCCGACGCCGTACGCGCTCTCTATTATGACCATGCCCCCAAGCTGTTCGATGTTCATCTTCACTACGTCCAGACCCACTCCGCGTCCCGAGTATTCCGTTACTTCGTCGTTAGTGGAGAAGCCCGGCTCCATGAGCAGCTCGGCGACTTCGCGGCTGCTGTATTCGTCCGCGGGCTTTTTCAGCATGCCCTTGCCCTCGGCTCTGGCGAGAATCTTGTCGCGGTTTATTCCGCGCCCATCGTCGCTGACTGAGATAATGACATCGCTGCCCACGTTCTGCGCGGACAGCGTGATATGACCCGTCCTGCTCTTGCCCGCCTGAACGCGCTCGTCGGGAAGCTCTATCGCGTGGTCGAGTGCGTTACGCACGAGGTGCATGATGGGGTCGCCGATAGCGTCCAGTATGGTCTTGTCCACCTCCGTCGATTCCCCGACAATCACGAGTTCCACGTCTTTGCCCAGCTGCCTACTGATGTCGCGGACGCCGCGGCGCATCCTTTGGAACGTGGCGCGCACGGGAACCATCCGCACGGACATAACCGAGTCGTGCAGCTCGTCCGTAAGCTTGCCCAGCCTATGCGCGGCCTTGTTGAAGCTGTCTTGCGAGTGCGGTTCGTCAGCGGAGATGCCCGCATGTTCCGTGAGCATCGATTCGTTTATCACTATCTCTCCCACCAGGTCGAGCAAGGTGTCGAGCTTCGCAGCGTCCACGTTGATAAGGTTCTGTTTCGCGGGCGCGTTCAGCGTGTGCGTCGCGCGTGATAGTTCTTCGTCAGGTGGGCGCTGAATATGAGCATTCGGCGGTTTGCCGGACGGCACAGAGGGCGGTACGGTAATAGGCTCGGCGGGCGTTGTTGTATCATGTGCCTTCGCGGGTTCCTGCGCTTGTACGGTAATCGGCTCGGCGGGCGGCGCGGGTGCATACGTCTGCTCTTGTAGGGGAACTTGCGCGGGTGCGGGTTCTTGTTCCTGTGTTTTCTCCTGCGTCTGCGCCGGCGCGGATATCGGTTTCAACATACGGCTCGGCATGGATTCCATGTTCGCGAGCATGGCAGGCGCGGGAGCGGGCTTTGCCACAGGTATCGCGCGCGGGCGCGGCTGATCTGCGCTTTTTGCGGATTCGCTCGTTTCGCTGTCGGGCATTTTTCTCACGAATGAAACGGACTCCACTGACAGCGTACCCTTGGCTAGAGCACCGACTTGTTCGCGGAACATATTGCTCGTGAAGCTGATATAAAATCCGTTCTCCACGATATAGTCCGTGGCCGTTGCGTTGCTTTCAAGCTGTGCCGGTACGGTGCGGTCGACCGTGCCAAACTCGGAGAGCTTGTTTGCCAGCATGAACGCCCGAATATTCTCCATCCTCGCGCCGTCGTTAAAATGTATGTGCAGAAAAACCGTAGACATTGTTGGAGCCGCGCCGGACGCACCGCCGGATATGGGCGGCGCAGCGGAGGGCGCGGGTATGGGTACAGGCACAGGAGCAAAGGCCGCTATATTTTCAGGTACAGGCTCCGGCGCGGGTGCCGATATATTTTCGGGCGCAGGCTCCAGCGCGGGTGCCGATATATTTTCGGGCACGGGCTCCGGCGCGGGTGCCGGTGTATTGTCGGGTACAGGCTCATCTGCCGCCGATGATATATATACAGGCTCGGGCGTGAACGGAGATATGTATTCGGGCGCAGGCTCCGGCGCGGACAGGGATATATATTTCGGCGCGGGGATGTCGTCATAGAAACTCCTCGCCGTTTCGGTCTCTGCCGCAGTCGCCTCCGCCGCCGCATTATCGGCCGCATCAGTATCCGCTGCACCTGATGGCGGCTCGATACCGAGTATGCGTCCGCCCTCCGGCGCCCGTGGCATGTCCGCTATTTTATCGTAGTCGCCATTCCACCCCGCGGCGTCTTTGTTGCCATAAGGCGTGGCGCGGTTCTCAGGCTTCGCCATATTGCCAATCGATTTGGCGCAGGCTTCCAGCTTCGCGATCAGCTCAGGCGCGCCCTCAGACAGCTCCGCGCCATCCTGCATTTTCGCGACCTCGCCTGCTATGAACTCGGATGACATGAGCGCGGCATCAAGGATTTCTTCAAAATCCGCATCGCCAATACCGCTGTCGCGCACGGCGGAGAATACATCCTCGGTGCGGTGTGCGACCGTGGAGATGGTGTCGAACGACATCATCGCCGACGAACCCTTGATGGTGTGCATGATGCGGAATATCTCGCCCACATCATCGGGGTTGAGCGAGCGCGAACGCTCGGCTTCCAAAAGGATGCCGTCAAGCCCGTCAAGCAAGCTGCCCGCCTCAAACAGGTACAACTCCAGCAGGGAATCGTTATTAAAATCATTGCTAAATCCGTTGTCCATAGTCTAGCAAATTATATTACATTTTTCCTTCGGGGGCAACGGGAAATTATGCGAAAATATATTTCGGAGCGACAAGGATTCTTTGGGGGAATAAATCCATCGCTATTATTCATTAGACCGTTCGATTTTCAGGTAGTAGAATGGCTTTGGAAGGAGGTTTTGTTATTGTCTAAACTTGTTGTGCATTGATTGTTAATTTGTTGAATCTGTAAGGAGAGGAGGTCAGTTGCATCATGGAAAACAAAAAAAGTGGTTCTGAGCGGGCAACAATAATAGTATGCTTCTTCGTTTGGGGCTTCGTTATGGTAGACAGGTTCGCCTTACATTATTTAGCACCGTATGTGAAGGGCGATCTTGAGATTTCAAATACGCAGTTCGGTCTAATACTTTCAGCGTTCGCAGTAACATGGGCTATAGCTGGTTGGTTTGGTAGCTTTCTTGCGGACATGACAGGTAGCAAAAAGAAAGGCGTGTTGCTGGCTATTGTCTGCTTCACAATCTGCTCAGCTGCGACGGGGTTCATGCAGACCTACGTATTGCTATTCGCCGTGCGTACTATCATGGGCTGCTTCGAGGGGCCGATGCTTCCCATGCTTCAGTCATTTATATTCGCGGAGTCAAGCCCAAAGCGGCGCGGATTCAATATGGGCATAGTGCAGACGACGGCGGTCGGCATATTGTCTACCGTTCTGGGTCCGATAGTGCTCGTTGCTCTCGCTGAATATTTCGGTTGGAGACAGACATTTTTCTTCACGGCCATCCCTGGCATTTTGCTGTTCATCATAGTCTGGCGCTACCTGAGAGAGCCGCAGGTGGGCGGAGCGAAACCGCCCGTGCCTGTGCAGTCTGATGAAAAACCCCATGCACCCGAGAAGGTCAGGGTGGTGGATATCTTCAAGCACAGGAACGTCGTTATCTCCATTATTTCAGCACCATTCATCATGGGGTGGTATGAGCTCGTGCTGTCATTCACCCCACTCTATCTCGTCGAGGAAAAGGGCATGAACAACACGGAAATGAGCTTTATGATTTCCGCTCTCGGCATCGGCGCCGTATGCTTTGGCATGATAGTTCCTGCCATATCGGACAGGATAGGTCGTAAGCCATCCATGCACATATTCACGCTCGTCGCGATTCTGGCACCCCTCGGCATTCTGCTTGTTCCGAAGGAAGCTTTTGCTCTCATGTTTGTTATATGCATTATCGGATGGGCAGGCACAGGCGTTTTCCCGATATATCAATCCGCCATTACGTCGGAGTCTTCGCCGCAGAAATTCCTTTCAACTTCCATTGCGACAATCCAGATGGTCGGCGGCATATTCGGCGTTGCGGTAGGGTCAACGCTATCCGGATACCTAGGCGACAGGTATGGTCTTTACGCAGTGGAAATACTCTGCTGCATCTATATGGCTGTCGCGTTCGTGCTGTCACTGTTCTACAAGGAAACGGCACCTCTGGTGCTGGCTAGACGTGCTGAGAAACAGGGCGAATCTGCGTAGTGCGGAATTTGCGGAGGTATGAAAATGATCAACTCAATGAAAGACGCTTTTTCCGTGAAAGGGAAGAATGTGCTTGTCACGGGTGGACATGCAGGCATTGGCCTTGGGATTTCACAGGCTTTTGCGGAAATGGGCGCAAACGTTATGATAATGGGTAGGCGCAGAGAGGAGGGAGAGAGAGCCGCGTCCGAGATCGAAAATATGTACAGCACAAAAGCGAGATTTTTTGTCGGAGACCTGACGCGCAAGGACGACCCCGCGCGAGTGGTGGACGAAGCATTCGCGGAGTTCGGGTCGATTGATGTCCTCGTCAATAATTCAGGGCTGGTCCGCTGGTTTGAATCGATAGAGGCCGATAAAAACGATTTCGCGGATTGGCACGATGTTATCGAACTCGACATGACCGCCGCATTCGTCATGTCGGTGTTCGTCGCAAAGAAAATGCGCGAGACAGGTGGTGGCGTCATCATCAATATAACATCTAATGCGGGTGAGATAGTGAACACGCCACAGACGACGGTGAGCTACAGCGCGTCAAAGGCGGGCGTTAACCATATGACCCGAATGCTGGCGCACGAATGGGCACCTTACGGCATTCGCGTCAACGCGGTCGCACCAGGCTATACGGAGAGCAAACTTGGGGTCGCACAGGATCCCGCGAGGTACGCGAAGCTAAACGATGAGTGGATGGCCAAAACTCCCACTCACCGTCGCAATAAGCCGATTGAAATTGCTGCGGCAGTAGTGTATCTGGCATCCGATGCCGCCGAGCAGGTCACAGGAGAGATACTTACAGTAGACGGAGGTTACAAGCTCGCAAACTGAGCTTGGCCTACAAAGGAAAGGAGAGATGAAGCAATGTATATAGATATGGCAGCCCATATTCTGACACCTAAGTTCGCGGACAGATACTGCAAGCTGGTTCCGGCCATCGCTGAACGGATAGAAATGAGGACACCCGCCGTCGCGGATTTGGAGATACGCATGCGGCTTATGAGCCGCTATCCTCAGGTGCTGCAGGTGTTGACTATGGCGAACTTGCCGCTTGAACGGTATGTGGAAAGTGCAGCCGACGCGGTAGAGCTTGCCAAGATAGGCAACGAAGAGCTGGGTGATATCGTGCTCAAGTATCCCGACAAATTCATGGGTGCGGCAGCTATACTGCCGATGAATGATGTGGATGCGGCATGTAAGGAAGCGGAGCGCGCCATCAAGGAATATGATTTGCAGGGCATTCAGCTTTACACGCGTATTAACGGCACTCCCGTGGCGGACAAAAAATTTCGCCAATTGTTCAAATTAATGGACGATTTGAATTTGCCAATCTGGATACATCCGACGCTGAACCCACAGCTGGATCCCGACAATGACATGTTCACCTGGGAGTTCGAGCTTACGAGCTGCATGCACAAGCTCGTTATGGAAGGCATATTCAAGGAATTTCCTGATATCAAGATTATTATCCACCACGCCGGCGCGATGGTTCCGTTCTACAGGGGGCGCGTCCATTACACGTTAAACCTGTACCCTCTGCCTTACAAAGGGTTGTCGCAGGATTTCCACAAATTCTATGTAGACACAGCGATTTATGGAAACACGACGGGGCTGATGGACTGCTACACTTTCTTTGGCGCGGATCATATGCTGTTCGGAACAGACGCGCCGCTCGGCCCGAAATGGGGCATGATTGAGGGCACGCTCGAGTCAATCGACCGCATGGACATACCCGAGGAAGAAAAGCAGCTGATTTACAAACATAATGCATTGAATATGTTCAATATGGTATTGTAGTAATAGTGATGAACTGAACCACCCAGATGAGCCAAGGAGGAGAAGGGAGCAGCCGTGTATAGCAATCGCATTAACGTATTCATAGCGCTGTCGCAGTACCTGAATTTTTCCGAGACGGCGAACCGTCTATATATGACGCAGTCTTCCGTTAGCAAGAGCATATTCGAGCTTGAAAAAGAGCTCGGTGTAAAATTGTTCGAGCGGACTAAGAAGGGCTGTACGCTGACAGTCGCGGGCGAGGCATTCCTGCCCGAAGCCTACCATTTGGTTTCCGTGGCAGAGAACATCAAGGCCAAAGTGTCCCGCCTGCCGTCAGGCGAATCAGGGATGCTTTCCATCGGTTATGCAACGGAATTGATGGTGGATCCCCTCGCCGAGTGCTTTCGCGGCTTCGTGAAAAAATACCCCGCTGTGAATCTCTCCTTTCTCCACCACAGCTCTATATCCGTTTCGCGGCGAATAGCGAACAACGAAATAGACCTGGCTTTCGGGAGGTACGACGCGTTGATTAAGCGCGACGGGCTGGAATGGCGCCATGTATTCAACGACCCCATCTACGTTTTCCTGCCTTTGGGACATCCTCTGGCAGGGGAGTCAGCCATCACGGTGGAAATGCTTGCTGATGAGACCATCAACATAGTTTCGAGGGAAATCAATCCTGGCTATTTCGATGTTATTCAGATGCTTTTCTACCGCAAGGGCATAGCACCGTTCATGAACACCGATTTCAACGAGCGAAAGAGCATACTTTTCATGGTACGGATTGGGCGCGGCATCACGCTGCTGACCAAGCAGTGGCTAAAGACGCACTGCGTCGACGATATAGTAACGCTCCCTCTTGAGGAGGAATACGCATATTTCGACAACGGCGTGGCATGGAGAAAAGACAACGCCAACCCAGCGGTGAGCCTGTTTCTGGACGAGCTTTTTGCGTATATGGGGACATCGAGCGACGCGCGATAAAGACGCGGCAATGACGCGGCAAGGATGCGCCAAAAATCAGAACAGCGTCGCCAGGCGGTCTACCTGTCGCTCCGAGCCGGCCGCGGACACGTAGTTCAGGAACAGCGCTTCGTTGATCTGGTATTCATCGATGAGGCTGTTCGCGTCGCCCTCGTAGTAGCGGAAATCGACGACGAGAATCTCGTCGTAGTTTTCGGTCAGGAACGGTATGAATGCGTTCGCGTAGCTCTCCTTGAAAATAATCAGCCGGCGCCCCGTGTTGCTCTCCATCTTTATGTGCAGCAGCGGCATGTCCCCGCCCGAAAACGCGAGGTATTTGTTCGCGGCGGGTATTTCTTCAGGCGTCCGGACAAGGCTTATTTCAAAGCCGTTGCTCATGTATGAGTTTTCGTAGCCCATCGCCTTGTACGGCACGACGGGCAGATAGGCGAGAACGTAGTCGGGGTTGGCTTTCATCGCGCTGTTGCCTCCGATGGAATTGTAGAAGCTGCCGAGGAATCCGTCGAGCCTTCTCTGCTGGTATGAGAGCAGGCCCGTGTGCGGAAGCCCCATCGCCGCGCAGTAGTTGCGGTATGCGTAGAATGCGCCGAGCTGCGTCCAGTGGTGGTCGGTGCGGAAATAGATATATTCGCCCGCGTGTTTTTTCATGGTGTTGTAGACGTCGATTTTTTTCACGCCGCCGTTCATATTGCCGTATATATAATCGATGGCTTTGCGCTGGCTGTCCGAAAGGTCCGCGTATTTTTCGGGCAGCTTGAACTCGATATTGGTCGGAACGACTATCGCCGCCGTCGTAATCCTCCCACGATATTTTTCCTCGAACCTGTTGACGATGCTCACGTATTTGTCGTTCGTGTTTTTAGAGAAGCCGTAAAACTCCAGTGCCGTATCTCCTACGACGATAACGCCGCCCTCGCGCTCGCCCTCGCCTGTGAGCCTGTTGTTCGCATTGGGGTCATCTTCTTCCGTGAATGTGCTCGTCGCGCCGGCCGCGCCTGGCGACGCTACGCCGCCCGCTGATATCGCCGCGCCCGTTCCGCCCGCCCCCGCGCCGGACTTTCCGCCTTTGGCGTCCTGCGCGTCGTCCTTGCCGCCGGCTGTATCGACGCCGAAATGTATGCTGACATCCTGGTCGCCCTCCTTGCCTTTCATACCGAAAAGCGACTTGAAGTCCGACGATGACTCTATCATGTTTTCGCGCCACGGGAAGGTGTCCGAGTAAAAACGCGAGAATGCATCTGTCAGTTTGCCGCTGGCCAGCGCAGCCATGGAGAAGCTAGGCGCTTTTTCGAGCGGCCTGTTTTCGATCTGCGAAACCTCCGGCTTGGGCATAAAAATGCTGATGACGCCGAACACCGCCAGGGCTATGGCGAGGGCAAACACGGTGAACGCGCCGAGCATGCGGCTTCGCGCGAGGTCGGGCACCGCGTCCTGATGCTCATCGCTTCCGGAAGCGCGCATGCTGCCTTGGACGCCGCCGTATTTTCCGGAGACATTCCCCGCATCGGAATATGACGCGTCCAGCCCCTTCTTCTTCCTGTTGAGCTTTCTTATCTGTTTTTTCGGTTGCTTGACCATTTCACGCTTGCTTCCACTCATAAAATTATTCTATAATAATTGCGCCGATTATTAAAACCTGAAATATATGAACGGGTTGTAACTGTTACCGACCAGCATTATCGTGCTGACGTAGAGCAGGGCGGCGAGCCACGCGCACCTCAGCGCGAATATCGCCGTCTGTGCGCCGCCGCCGAAGCGGTACTCTCCTATGCGGTAGAGCCGTGCCACCGCGCGCCCGATGGGTAGGCAGGCCAGCGCGGACACGATGAACAGGAATACGTTGTTCTGGAACAGCAGGGCGGTCCCTGTGTCGGTGATGCTCTGGGTGCCGTTGAAAAAACCAAATCCGAACATCCGGCTGAGGCAGTGTGCGGCCTCGCCGATGTCCGTGTAATAGAAGAACACCCAGCCCACGAGGAACACGAGTATACAGTACGCGTTTGGCAATAACGGGTGCCACCTCTCCATGCGCCGGCGGAGCCACAGTTTTTCGAAAAGAATAAACGCGAACCAATACAGCCCCCACAGCACGAAGTTCCAGCTCGCGCCGTGCCACAGCCCCGTCAGCGCCCAGACGATAAAGAGGTTTCTGTGCTGGTTCGAGCGGTTGCCGCCGAGCGGTATGTATACGTAGTCGCGAAAGAAGGTGCCGAGCGAGATATGCCACCTGCGCCAAAATTCCGTAGCCGACCTCGATATATACGGGTAGTTGAAATTTTCCTTGTAGCGGAATCCGAATATGCGCCCCATGCCGATCGCCATATCCGAGTACGCGGAGAAGTCAAAGTAAATCTGGAACGCGAACATGCACACGCCGAACCACGCGCCCGCGAAGCTCAGCTGTCCGAGGTTTTCGGATTTCAGAAGGGTGTCCGCGATATTGCCGCAGACGTTTGCGAGGATGGCTTTTTTTGCCAAGCCCGCGAGGAAGCGCTCCACGCCGCGCCCCGCTTCGCGCCAGTCGGTTTCCCTGTATTCTATCTGTTCCGAGATATGCTCGTAGCGGACGATGGGGCCTGCCACGAGCTGCGGGAACATCGATACATAAAGCAGCAGGCGCGGCAGAGAATGCTGCGCCGCGCTCTCGCGGCGGTACACGTCTATCACGTATGACATCACCTGAAAGGTATAAAACGAGATGCCGATGGGCAGCGCGATATCGGGCACGGGCAAATCCACGTGAAGCAGGCCGCCGATGCTCGAAACTACGAAGCCCGCGTATTTGAACACGCCGAGCAGCCCGAGGTCGATGGCGATCACGCACACGAGCAGCGCCTTGGCCTTCCCTCTGCCCGGCACGGGCGGCGCTTCGCCGGACTCGGCTTCATATCCGTCCGAAAAATACGCCCTGGTGCGCTGCGGCTGCACGACATCGCTGGCCGCGGCGAGGTACGCCCGCTCGATCCGCAATGTCAAAAACCAGTTCACGAATACGGTGGCGAGCATAAGAAAAATATACACAGGTTCACCCCATGCATAGAACACCAGCGAAAATGCGATTAGTACACCATTACGCCACGCAGTGCCTTTGCGTATGAAGTACAATATCAGGCAGGCCGGCAGAAAAATATACAAGAAAAACAGGCTCGAAAATACCATAATGAAAGTATAGCACAGTATGGTGCGAATAGATAATATATAATGAAAAGTTAATTCAATGTTTATTTTTCTGAAATAGGGTAGGGAGGGTAGGAGCTGTCTAGGATGCGCGACAGTACGCGATAATTTTTTTAGCACTCTCACCCCGAGAGTGCTAATTTTGTGCTATAATAAAATCATGGCTATTGTTATGGAATGGCGAAAGGCGGAGTGACTATGAATTTTGAAAAATTTACGCAGAAGGCGCAGCAGGCGGTTTCGGAGAGCCAGCAGGTGGCGGTGCAGCTTGGACATCAGCAGCTTGACGGCGAGCATATACATCTGGCGCTCCTGTTGCAGGAGGAGGGCATCGTTCCGAAGATATTGAGGCTGATGGGCGTGGACGTGCAGAGCCTGGTGCGGGATATCGAGGGCGAGCTGGAACGGTTGCCGAAGGTGCAGGCGCAGGGCTCGGGAGACAGCCTCTACCCGACGCGGCGAATAGGCAAGCTGCTCGGCGACGCGGAGAAGATAGCGAAGGGCTTCCACGACGATTTCATCAGCGTCGAGCATCTGTATCTCGCGCTGATAGACGAGAGCGGGACGCC
>JAIRPQ010000138.1 GCA_031256875.1 Eubacteriales Family XIII. Incertae Sedis bacterium
CAGATAGGGAAATTTTTCTCTCTGTGACAAAGGAGATTACATGGGAATAAAAAAGACTTTTTCAGCCGTTGCGATGGCGTTCATCTTTTTTGCGACATTCAGCATTCCCGCAAGCGCACAAGAGTAGAGGTGTCATGATGATTTCAAAGGAAGAAAGAGCACTTCGCATACAGACACCCACCTTTCCACGGGTAGAGTATATAGGTATGCAGTACGACCATATGCCTATGATGAAGTAAACCATTTTTGCCAGTCACCATCTGACGTTCTGCGTGATGCGTCGTAAAAAAACAACGTTGAAATGCGTTCTGCGTGGACAGATGGTGACTATGGATATATAATACATACCGTGGCATAACAAAGGCAGGTGTGGTCCGGCTACCCAGATATGACGCGACGTGGTTCGGCTCATATCCGGATGTCCCTTGGCCGGTCAGGGAGAACTTTGTTTATCGACCTTGTTTACTATTACTGGATAGAAGGTAGGGTACATGAGATATGACATCGGTATAGACCTCGGCGGCACGAATATCGTTGCCGGCGTGGTGGGCGAGGGCGGCGGGCTGCTTGTGAAGCTCGCCAGACCCACCGGCGCGGGGCGCGAGCCCGCGGAAATCGTGGGGGACATGGCGGAGCTTGCTCTCGCGGCTGCGGCGGAGTCCGGTGTCGGCATGGCGGAGGTCGGCAGCGTCGGCGTCGGCGTGCCCGGCACGGCGAACTCGGATACGGGCATTGTGGACTACGCCGCGAACCTCTATTGGCACGACATACCCCTTTCATCCATGCTCGGCGGTCAGCTCGGAAAGCCCGTCCATATCGGCAACGACGCGAACGCCGCCGCTTACGGCGAGTACATAGCGGGTGCGGCAAAGGGCCACAGCAGCGCGGTCTGCGTCACGCTCGGCACGGGCATCGGGGGCGGCGCGGTCATCGGCGGCAAGGTGCTGGCGGGCTTCAACCACGCCGCGATGGAGATAGGGCACATGGTCATCAGGCACGGCGGACGGCTCTGCGCCTGCGGCAGGCACGGCTGCTGGGAACGTTACGCGAGCGCGACCGGACTCATCATCACCACGCGCGAAGCGATGGAAAATGACAAAAATACAAAATTATGGGAGTATGCAAAGGGCGATTTGAATAATGTAGACGGCCGGACGGCTTTCGACGCGATGCGGGCGGGTGACGAGACCGCGAAGTCCGTGGTGGACGCCTATATCTACGACCTCACATGCGGCACGGTCAATATCATCAACATATTTCAGCCCGAAGTGCTCTGTCTCGGCGGCGGGATTGCGGGCGAGGGCGAGGGGCTGTTCGCGCCGCTTCGCGAGAGGGTCGCGCAGAAGGTCTACTCGCGGAACAGCGCGAGCAACACAGCCATCGTCGGCGCCGCGCTCGGCAACGACGCGGGGATCATCGGCGCGGCGAACCTCTACCATCTGCGGGCGGCGGTATAGACGAGAAAAGCGTAGCCGGATTGTAACCGACGCGGCGCTACTCATATCCGGACAGCAAAAGGGTTAGTAATAACGGATCAACAAAAAGGAAAGGAACAGTCATGAAAGCAATAATAGGGATTGATGTCGGGACTTCAGGAACAAAGACGGCGCTTTTCGATTGCGGCGGCGCGCTGGTGGCTTCGTATACGGGCGAGTACCCGATGGCGCAGCCGAAGAACGGCTGGGCGGAGCAGGATCCGCGGGACTGGTGGGCGGCTACGGCGCGTGGCCTGAACGAGGTCATCAGCGAAGCGAAGTCGAAAATGGGCGATGTCGAAATCGCGGGCGTGGGGCTGTCGGGGCAGATGCACGGGCTCGTCATGCTCGGCAGCGACGGCGAAGTTCTTCGCCCCTCGATCATCTGGTGCGACCAGCGGACCGAGAACGAGGTGGCGCAGATGAACAAGGTGATCGGGCGTGAAAAGCTGATAGCCGTCACCGCCAACCCTGCTATGACGGGGTTCACCGCCGCCAAGATACTCTGGGTGCAGAACAACGAGCCGGACATCTACGCGAAATGCGCGCATATCCTACTGCCGAAGGATTACATCAGGTACATGCTCACGGGCGAGTTCGCCACCGAGGTCAGCGACGCGGCGGGCATGCAGCTCATGGATATCCCTGCGCGCGACTGGTCGGATGAGATACTCGGCTTGCTACATATAGACAGGGGATTGCTCGCGGAGATGCACGAATCGCCCGATGTGACGGGGCGGGTCCATGCGCGCGCGGCACAGGAAACGGGCCTGCCTGAGGGCGTGATAGTCGTGGGCGGCGCGGGCGACAATCCCGCCGCGGCTGTCGGCACGGGAGTGGTGAGCGAGGGCTCGGCCTTCACGACCCTCGGCTCGTCGGCCGTCGTGTACGCGGTTTCCGACACTGTAAAGATAGACATGGAGGGCAGGGTGCATACGCTCTGCGCGAGCGCGCCCGGCAAATGGACGGTCATGAGCTGCACACAGGGCGCGGGCATATCGCTGAAATGGCTGCGCGACACCTGTTGCCTGCCCGAGGTGCTGGAATCGGAGAAGCAGGGCGTTGACCCCTATGTAGTGATGGACAGGCTTGCGGATGGCGTTGCGCCCGGCTCGGACAGACTCATATTCCTGCCCTATATGATGGGCGAAAGAAGCCCACACCCCGATCCCGACTGCCGCGGCGTGTTCTTCGGCCTTTCGGCCATGCACGGCCGCCCGCAGCTCATCCGCTCGGTCATGGAAGGCGTGGCGTTCTCGCAGCTCGAATGTGTCGAGGTGTTCAGGGAGATGGGCGTGCCTGTCGACGATATGGCCATCACGGGCGGCGGCTCTAAAAGTAGGCTCTGGTCGCAGATGCTGGCAGACCTCTACGGCTGCCCCGTCAGCGGCATGCAGTCAGGCGAGGGCGCGGCTCTCGGCGCGGCGCTTTTGGCGGCGGTGGGCGCGGGCATCTACTCCACGGTGCAGGAGGCTTGCGCGGCTGTCGTAAAGCGCGGCGATTCCCTCGCGCCGAATGCCGAAAAATCAGAAGCCTACGCGCCGTATTTCGAGCTTTACAAAAAGCTGTACTGGAATATGAAAAACGATTTCAGCGCGCTTTCGAAACTGTGATTGTAAAGCTCCCATTATAAAACTATAATTAATATATGACGAACTATCATCTGAAAATAATATTCGTGCTCGTCCTCTGCGCACCCATCGCGTATTTCGGCGTAAGGTTTTTCATGTCGCTCGTGAACAACGCGGTGGCCGGCAGGAAGGTGGCGAGCCGCAAAGACGCCGGCAGAGGGGACGCACAAGGTCGCGGTAGGCAGGGCGGCAGAGGCACGGACGGAAGGGGGCGCGGCAGATGAGAAGAAGGGCATTCATCAGCTTTGAGGGGCCGGACGGGTCGGGCAAGTCCACGCAGCTGCGCCTGCTCGGAGAGCGCCTTGAAGCGTTGGGGCTTGATGTCGTGTATACGCGCGAGCCGGGCGGTACCCGCATAGGCGAAAAAATCCGCGACCTGACATTGGACACTGAGAACAGCGAAATGGATCCGCTCACCGAAGCCATGCTCTATGCCGCTTCACGCGCACAGCATGTCGCGGAGGTGATATTGCCGCAGCTGGAGCTGGACCGCATCGTCCTCTGCGACAGATATATCGATTCGAGCATCGCCTACCAGGGCTATGGCAGGGGGCTTGGCGATATCGCCTACAGTATTAACACGTTGGCGGTCGGTGGACTGATGCCGGACCTCACGATACTGGTGGACGCGCCGCCTGAAACCTGCTTCGGACGAATCGGGCGCACAGACGCGGACCGCATGGAGTCCGAGGATATGGCATACCACAGGCGCGTATACGAAGCGTATCTGGATATCGCCGGAAAACATCCGGAGCGCATCAAGACCGTTAACGGCATGCAGAGCGAGGAAGCCGTGCAGTCGGATATCCGCGAGATAGTGGAAAGGCATCTGGGCATATGAATCAGACGAATCCGGCAAACCAGTCGAATCCGGCAAACCAGGCGAACCAAGCGCACCAGGCGAATCCGGCAAGCCAAGCGAATCAGGCGAATCCGGTCGATCACGCCACCCCCATCGAAGCCATACGCCGCAGGCACGAGGAAGGCTCGCTTCCGCACGCGATGCTTGTCAGCGGCGGCACGTCAGGCTCGCGCCGAGAATTTGCGAAAGACGCGGCCGCCTTGCTGCTCGGGCGTGGCAACGGGGCGCCTCTGACGGATGACCTCGGCAATATGCCCGACCTCATATGGGTATCTCCGGAGGGCGGCTCCATCAAGGTGGGACAGATACAAGACCTCGTAGGCAGGCTGCGGATGAAGCCGTTTTCGTCGGACAGGACGCTCGCGGTCATAGAGGACGGCGAGCTGATGAACGCGCAGTCGCAGAACAAGCTGCTGAAAACGCTGGAAGAACCGCCAGGCGATAGTGTTATAATAATATTGGCTGCAAACACGGGACTGCTGCGGCCGACCATATTGTCGAGATGCCTGAAGATGGATCTCGGCGTCCGAATCGCGGGCATCGAACAGAGCGTACAGGACGATGCCATGAGCCTGCTGTCGGGAACGCTTTTCGGCAAGCCGATATTCAGTGCCTTCAAGCTGCTCGACGGATATGTGGACGACCCCTTTCCGCTGCTGGATGCCATGCAGCTTTTTCTGAGGGATCTCGTGGTCGGTATGCACGACCCGCAGCTTGTCGCGGACAGGTCGCACAGGGACATCGCCCTGAAGATGAAGGGGCGAAATCCCGACGCGCTGGAAGCGGGAATAATTATTGTAGAGGAAACGAGAGCCGTGTTGCGCTCGGCGAGCATGAACAGGAAGAACTGCCTGCGCGATATGGCGCTAAGGCTAGGGAAACGATGACAGGCACCCGCCGCCACACATGCCGCCGATTTGCCGCAAGGCTTCGGCGTGATAAATATTCGCCCGATTATTCGGGCAGGAGGAGAGAATAAATGAAAGTAGTATGCGTCGGGTTCAGAGCGGCATCAAAGCTCTATTATTTCAACCCGGGCAATCTGAATACGAAAAGCGGCGAAGCCGTGATCGTCGAGACGGGCGAGGGCATCGAGTATGGCATCGTCAAGGGCGAGCCGAAGGAAATTTCCGAGAAGGAATTTGGCAAGTCCATCAAAAAGGTGCTGCGTATCGCCACCGAGAGGGATATCGAAAGATACAACGAGGCCATGTCGAAGCGCGGCGAAGCCATGGCCATATGCAAGGAGAAGATAGCCCAGCGAAAGCTTGACATGAAGTTGATCGACGCGGATTTTACCTTTGACAGCTCCAAGGTGGTGTTCTATTTCACGGCCGAGGAGAGGGTGGATTTCCGCGAGCTGGTCAGGGATCTCGCCAGCACCTTCCACAAGAGGATCGAGCTTCGGCAAGTGGGCGTGCGCGATGAAGCCAAGCTGCTCGGCGGCATGGGCGGTTGCGGTAGGCCGCTCTGCTGCCACGGGTGGATGCAGCATTTCGAGCCGGTCTCCATCAAGATGGCGAAGGTGCAGAACCTGTCGCTGAACCCGACCAAGATATCCGGCTGCTGCGGCAGGCTCATGTGCTGCCTGAAATACGAGAACGACGTTTATCAGGAGATGCGGAAGGGCATGCCGAACGCCGGCGAGGTGGTCGAAACCCCGATCGGCAAAGCGAAGGTCATGGAAGCGAGCATACTGTTCGCCCAGGTAAAGACGCGCATCATCGAAGCGGAGCGCACGAACGACTCGCCCGAAAAGCTCAGCTCGGACATCCATGTGTTCGGGAAGGACGAGATAAAACGCATCGCCAAGCAAGGGCAGGGCGGCAAGAAAGGCAAGGGCGGCAAGAAGGGCAAGCGCGAGCTGTCCGAAGCCGAGATAGACAAGGGCATCAAAAAAGCGCTGAGCGAGGATATCATCGAGGTCATCACTGAATAACTGTTCCGGACATCGATTACGGACAACGATTCAGTACAACGATTCCGGACAACGCTAGAATAATTACCGAATAACGGGCAAAGAAAATGGGAGACTGCCATCAGGCGGCCTCCCGTTTTTAGCTGTTCCGGCTCTCGCTTTCTAGAGAGCTTTCATCTCGCCGACGCAGTGTTCGCAGACATTCCTGCCGTGAATCTGCTGGATGCCATCCGCGCTGCCGCAGAAGATGCATGCCGGCTCATACTTCTTGAGAACAATCATATCCTCGTCAACAAAAATCTCAAGCGGATCTTCTTTGTTGATATTGAATGTTCTGCGAAGTTCCATTGGGAGGACGATACGGCCGAGCTCATCAACTTTCCTGACTATTCCTATTGCTTTCATTTTCTTACTCCTTAATCTCATGAGTCGCAACGACTTTACCTGTAATTAATGTATCGTACCACATATTTACAAGACTGTCAACCCATAATTGGGAAACTTACAAAAATATTTCCGCAGTGGCGAAATCTTATGACTTCTTTTTGTCTACGAACCCCTTTATCGCCGTTCCGAGGTTCACCACCGCGGCCGCCAGCTTTGCGAAGTTGAGGTTTCCTTTCAGGTTTTCCGATATCGACTTGACCGATGTGCTGACGTCGCTCACGATGCCGTCGATTTCCTGCGCTCGCTTGGCCGCGATTTCCGTGACGATATGCGCTTCTTCGATGACGATATTCGCCTTCTTCAGCGTTTCGTTCAGGTTGCGTATGAGGACGATAAGATATACGATGAGTATCACGCCGCCTATGCCGAGCAGCACCAACAGCAGCGTCCCTATTGAGATTTGCGTATCCATTTCATTTGCCGCACCCGTCCATTCCGGACGTGCGCGTACCTCCTTTCATTACCGCGGTAAACCGCTCGCGTCGCTGGCATCGCGCAGGCGCGCGACCCAGCCGGACTCATAGGAGCCTCTGTATGTAATATATACCAATACGCGGCAGTATGCAAGCGCGACCCGCATAAAAAGCCCGCGAAGCGGAGCGGTGCGCGAAAAAATCTGATGCGCTGCTAGTGTTGAAACCAGGCCGTTTCTGGCGATTTGACCTGTCCGTTTTCCGTAGAAACGCGGAATTTAACAAAAGATTCAGATAATTAGCTCTTGTGCGCTGTCAAATATTATAGTATAATTCCGTTAACGTATTTTTATGTGGAAATTGTTCCGTCTGGCGGGCATAGCGCGAAACAACGGCACAGAGGTTTCGTGTCATAACGTGCCATAAGAGGAATAATGTGTTGGGATTGAACCAAGGGAGAAGAAGTGACTATGGATATCACTGACGTGAGGATTCGCAATATAAGCGACGACAACAAACTCAAGGCGATCGTATCCGTCACCTTCGACGACGAGTTTGTCGTACACGACATCAAAATCATCGAAGGGCAGAGCGGGCTTTTCATCGCCATGCCTAGCAGGAAGATGAGCGAGGGAGACTATCGCGACATAGCGCACCCGCTCACTTCGGAGACCAGAAACCGCATCAAGAATGCTATCCTTGAAAAATATGACGGCGTATCGCACGCCGGAGGCGTTTTCGCATAGCGCTCCATCCTGACTTCGGGGAGCGCAAGTCCATATCCATATGAATAAGAAGCGGCAGTCCTAGATTCGCTGGATGCTGCCGCCGATTGATTTGAATTTTTCGATGATGCTGTCGTATCCCCTGTCGATATGATAGACGTCCGAAATGACGGTATCGCCCTCGGCTACGAGTCCGGCGAGCACGAGCGCGGCACCGGCTCTCAGGTCGGTGGCCATGACCTCGGCTCCCTTCAGCTTGGCCGAGCCGGAGATGAAGGCGCGTCTGCCGTCCTCGCGTATGTCCGCGCCCATCTTATTCAGCTCACCTATATGCATGAACCTGTTTTCAAACACGGTTTCAAGAATCATACTCGCGCCCTGCACTGTCGTCAGGAAGGTCATGAACTGCGGCTGCACATCGGTGGGGAAGCCCGGGTAGGGCAGCGTCTTGATGTCGGTCGCGACAGGCGGATTCGGACCCATGCTTACGCGCGTTCCTTCGAGCGTGTTCTCGACTATGCACCCGCACTCGCGCAGCTTCGCGGCGATGGGCTTCACATGGTCGGTCAGCATATTCCCTATCGTGACATCGCCACGTGTGATGGCGGCGGCGAGCATGAACGTACCCGCCTCGATGCGGTCGGGTATGACGGAATGCACCGCGCCGTGCAGAGACTCCACGCCCTCGACCTTGATGATGTCCGTGCCGGCGCCCTTGATGCGTGCGCCCATCTTGTTCATATAGTTCGCGAGATCGACGATCTCCGGCTCCTGCGCCGCGTTTTCAATAATGGTAATACCGTCGGCGAGTGAAGCCGCCATGATGATGTTCTCGGTCGCTCCCACGCTCGGCGTGTCCAGGTATATCTCCGTGCCGACGAGCTTTGCGGCGGACGCTTCCACGCATTCATGACCGCTCTCTTCCTTCGTAATGCGTATGTCCGCACCGAGGGCATGGAAGCCCTTGATGTGAAGGTCTATCGGCCGGTCTCCGATGGCGCAGCCGCCGGGCAGCGGGATTTTCGCGTTGCCTGTGCGCACGAGGAGCGGACCCATCGCCACTACCGACGCCCTCATCTTGCTCACGAGGTCGCGCGGCGCGTACGTGTCTATTATCGAATCCGCTTTGACGCTGATGCTGCGCTCCTTCATATCCCAGTGCACCTCCGCGCCGAAGCTGCGAAGCAGTCCGCACATCACCTCTACGTCCATCAGCTCGGGAACATCGGTGATGCGGCACTCATCCCTGGTCAAAAGCGTTGCCGCCATCAACGGCAGCACCGCGTTTTTCGAACCGCTTACTTCCACAAACCCTTGCAGCGGGCCTGAATTGTTTACTATAAATTTGCTCACATTTCCTCCAGTTTTTCTGCGCTTTTGCCTATGGCCTCCGTCGAGTCCGTCGCGTGTACAAGGACAGGCAACAAGCCGGCTATTCATTGCTTAGGCGCGATGAATATTATAACCCATAGCACCGCGCCTGGGCAAGTGCCGGAAGGCGTGATGTGAAGGCGGGCGAGGCGCCGCGTCAGTCAAGTGCCTGAAGGCGGGCGAGGCGCCGCGCCCGCGTAGGGCCTCCCGATTCTTTATTTAGCCCTTTGTGCATATCGGCGGGATTTATGATAAAATAAAAAACATGATTCAATTAACAGAGGCAAATCATGTACACTGTGTCGGCATAGGTGGCATTGGGCTGTCAGCTATTGCCGAGATTCTTATGAACGAGGGATACCGCGTGTCCGGCTCGGACATGAAGGAAAGCGATACGACGGACCGCCTTATAGAGCGCGGTGCGACGGTATACCTCGGCCATAGGGCCCGCAACGTCGGCGATGCCGACCTGCTTGTGTATTCCTCCGCCATCCCCATGACGAACCCCGAGATAGAGTTCGCGGCCGAGAACGGCATCCCCGCCGTCACGCGGGCGCAGATGCTGGGACACCTCATGTCTCGCAAAGGCAACAGCGTTGCGGTGGCGGGCGCGCACGGCAAGACCACGACTACGGCGATGGTTTCCCTCGTGCTGCGCGAAGCAAAAAAAGACCCCACCATCTTGGTGGGCGGCAACCTCTCGGAGATATCGGGGAACGTGGCGCTCGGTTCGGGCGACTATTTTGTCACGGAAGCCTGCGAGTATATGGACAGCTTCCTCAGTCTCGCGCCGAAGTACGCGGTCATCCTGAATATCGACTCGGATCATCTCGATTATTTCAAGGACATCGACCATATCGTGAGGTCTTTTGAGCAGTTCGCGAACCAGGTGAGGGACGACGGCGCGGTCATCGCGTTCGACGCGAACCCCTTCGTGAGCAGCATCATAGACAGGACCGACAAGCGCGTCGTCACATACGGATACAACAAGAGATGCGACTACAGCGCGGGCGATATCGAGTTCGGCAGCGACGGAATGCCCGAGTTCACGGTGCGGCGCGCGGGGGAAAAGGTCTGCCATATCAGGCTGTCCGTTCCCGGCGAGCACAATATTTCGAATGCTCTCGCGGCGTTCGCCTGTTGCAGCGAGATGGGCATAGAGCCGGACGACATAGCCCGTACGCTCGAGCGTTTTGGCGGCACACAGCGCAGGTTTGATATGCGCGGCGAGACCTTTGGCGGCGTCATGGTCATAGACGATTACGCGCACCATCCCGCCGAGATAACGGCCACGATTCGCGCGGCGCGGAACCTCCCGCACCGATCGCTCTGGGTGCTGTTCCAGCCGCATACGTACACGCGGACGCTCGCGCTCCATGACGATTTTGCGGAAGCGCTCGGATTCGCGGACAAGGTGGTCATCGCGGAGATCTACGCGGCGCGCGAAAAGAACATACACCAGATAAGCGCGAAATCCATCGCCGTCAAGATGAAGGAGAACGACCCAAACCGCGACGCGTGGTTTTTCAGCAGCTTCGAGGAAATTTCGAGCTTCGTGCTGAACAACGCCGAGGAAGGCGATTTGATAATAACTATGGGCGCGGGAGATATTTTCAAGGTAGGTGATTTGATACTTGAAGCTGACAGAGTGGCCCATTTGAAGTAGCCGTTTCTGCGTCCGCGCGCGTGGGTATGGACAGGCTCATGGCGTAGCGGCATGAATCGGCACACAGTAGATTGTGGAGGAGAAAATGGCAGAATTTGAGCAGTATTATGACGAAAAAAGAGAGACGAACAAGCGGATAAACCTCGACCTTGCCGATGCGGGAGTGCGCTTTGAGGACATATACATGGCGTTCATCGACGCGGACGTGAGCATCGGGGAAGGTACGTACATAGGCGCGGGAGTGGAGATACGCGCCGGAGCTGTTATCGGAAAGGACTGCACGATAGAGAAGTCCGGCACGGTTATTTCCTCAACAGTGGGCGACGGCTGTCTCATAGGCCAGAACTCCCATCTGGCAGGGTCAGAAATAGGAAATAATGTTAAAATTATTCAATCGACGATAGCGGACAGCAAGGTGGGCTCGGAAACCAGCATCGGACCTTTTGCGAATATCCGCCCGAACTCCGACATAGGCGAGGGCTGCCGCATCGGTAATTTCGTTGAGATAAAGAACTCGTCCATCGGCGACGGCACGAAAGTGTCGCACCTGACCTATGTCGGCGACGCCGATGTGGGCATGGATACGAACATCGGCTGCGGGGTCGTGTTCGTGAACTACGACGGCAAGGAGAAGCATCGGACGAAGGTCGGCGACGGCGCATTCATCGGATGCAACGTGAATCTCATCGCACCCGTCAGCGTCGAACGCAGCGCGTATATAGCCGCAGGCACTACCGTAACGCGCGGTGTTCCGGAGGGCAGCCTGAGCGTAGGGCGTCCGCAGGAGAGGAACATCGAAGGCTGGGTAGAACGTAGAGGACTGTTAAAGGAGAAACAAAAATGAGCGAAGGAACTTACTGCGATTTTAAGATATTCGCCGGCAACTCGAACATGAAGCTGGCGGAGGACATCGCCAACTGCATGGGAAAACCCCTCGGCAAGTCCAGCGTGACCAAATTTAGCGACGGCGAAATATCCGTCAGTCTCTGGGAGCCGGTACGTGGCATCGACATTTTTATTATTCAATCCACCAGCGACCCCGTCAACGACAACCTGATGGAATTGCTCATCATGATAGACGCCGCGCGCCGCGCATCGGCTGGGCGAATCAACGCCGTCATACCGTACTACGGCTATGCGCGCCAGGACAGGAAGGCCAAAGCGCGCGACCCGATCACAGCGAAGCTCGTCGCGAACCTGATAGTTCAGGCGGGCGCGGACAGGGTGATAACGATGGATCTCCACGCGCCGCAGATTCAGGGCTATTTCGACATCCCCGTCGACCATCTGCTCGGGATGCCGATACTCGTGAAATATTTCAAGAACCTGGGCATCGACGACCCCGTTATCGTTTCGCCGGATCACGGCAGCGTGACGAGGGCCCGCAACATGGCCACGCCGCTCGACGCGCCCATCGCCATTATCGACAAGAGGCGCCCGAAGGCGAATGTCAGCGAAATCATGAACATCATCGGCGACATCAAGGACAAGAACTGCATCATAATGGACGACATGATAGACACAGCGGGCACGATGACGAATGCCGCCAACGCCCTAGTCGAAATGGGGGCGAAGGAGGTCTACGCCTGCTGCACGCACGGGGTGCTTTCGGGGCCCGCGATAGAGAGAATCGAGAACAGCGCCATCAAGGAGATGATACTGCTCGACACCGTGCCGCTGCCTGACGAAAAGCGCATAAAGAAATTCAAGACGCTTTCGGTGGCGCAGCTGTTCTCCGAAGCGATGACGAATATACACACGAACGCTTCCGTCAGCAAGCTGTTCCAGCTGAACAGGTAGCGGGGGCGCGCATCATGTACGCTGTTGTCGGGCTGGGCAATCCGGGCAAGGAATACGAGAACACGAAGCACAATATCGGGTTCATCACGGTGGACTTGCTCGCTGACAGGCACGGGATAGGCATAGGGAAGCTGAAGCACAAGGCGCTGTCCGGCGACGGTTTTATATCCGGCAAGAAGGTCAAGCTCGTGAAGCCTCAGACCTTCATGAACCTCTCGGGCGAGAGCGTGTCACAGATAGTGGACTATTTCGATATCGAAAACGACAGGCTCATCCTCGTCTACGACGATGTGGACATCCCCATCGGCACGGTCAGGATCAGGGCGGGCGGCAGCGCCGGCACGCACAACGGCATGAGGTCGGTGATTTCGCGTCTCGGCTATGACGACTTCCCGCGCGTCCGCATCGGCATAGGCGCGGAGCGCGGCGAGATGCCCCTCTACTCATGGGTGCTGGGCGGCTTCGGCGATGAACATCTGGACGCCGTGCGCGAAACGGTAACAAGGGCCGCGGACGCGGTGGAAGCCATAATATCAGACGGCGTTCCCGCCGCGATGAACCGGTATAATGGGTAGTGCGCTCTGCGGCACCGCATGAAAGCCGCAGGCACGATGAAAGCCATGGTGATATACTATTACGCATGAAAGATAAGTACACACATATATCGGGGCTTGCGGGGGAGCAGCTGGCACCTGTGCTGGCGGAGCGGCTTGCGCGGCGCGAATATGTCGGGCGTCCCTGCCTTGTGGTGACGGCGGGGGCTGACAGAGCTGACGCGCTTGCGAAGGCGCTTTCTTTTTTTTCGGACAGAAATATTTTCGCGGTGCCGGAGGACGCGCCGTATTTTCTCGGATACGAAGCAAAGAGCCGCGACGAGGCGGACGACCGCATCAGGGCGCTCATCGCGCTCTCTGAGGATTCGGAAGCGGTCGTGGTGGCCGCCGTGTCGGGCGCTATGAAGAGGACGGCGGATCCTTCCGATTTCGCGGCGGCGGCGTTCGGGCTTGCCTGCGGTGACGAAACGGATCCCGCGGAGCTGCCGGAGATTCTGACGCGGATGGGGTATGTGCGCGAGCACACGGTGTCCGCTACGGGGCAGTACGCCGTGCGCGGCGACATCGCGGATATCTGGGCGCCGGACATGGAACAGCCCGTCCGCGTGTCGTTCTTTGACGACGAGGTGGAAGGAATAAAAGACTTCGATCCCGCGACACAGAGGTCTGGCAAGGGCAGGGAAAGCGTCCGCGTATATCCGGCGCAGGAGACGGGGTGGGGGGCGGAGAGAGAATGGATTGCGGCGGCTCGCAATGACGAGTTTGGAGAGAGCAATGACGGGAACGGCAATGGCGAACCGCAATCCGCCTGCTGCGTCTGCAATATGTCGGGGTTTCTTGGTGACGGCGGCCTTGTCGTCATTGACGATGTGGAGCGGGTGTCCGAGGCCGCATCGCTGCGCGAGCGCGAAACCCTGGACGATTTCGCCGTGCTGCGCGAGCGCGGGGAATGCGGCGCGGACGCGCTGGACGGCTTCGCGGGGATAGCTGACCTCCCGCTGCTCTACGAGGGCAAGGAAGCCCTGTTCATTACACCCTTCGCGCAGAAGGGCGTGAGCATCGCCGGCAGGAAGCTCCGCGTGGACAGCGAGGAATCCTTCGCCGCGAAAAGCCCCGCGGTCATGAACGGGCATATGCCGCTGCTGCTGAGTGAACTGCGGAGATATATAAAGGAAAAATTTGACATCACGATAGTCTGCTCTACAGCCGGCCGCATGGGAAATCTGCGCGAGCTGCTGGCCGACGAGGGCATCGAGGGAAACGTGTCTTTCGTATCAGGCGAGCTGGCCTCCGGCATCGAGATAACGACATCGCGGCAGGTCTGGCTCTGGGACGGTGAGATATTCAAGGCGGGCAGGGCGGGGAAACGCCGCCGAAAATACAAGGGCGACGGCGCGGCCATTGGGTCGTTCTCCGACATCGAGGCGGGCGATTTCGTCGTACACGAAGCGCATGGCATCGGCAAATACGAGGGGCTTGACCGGCTGGAGATACAGGGCGCGGCGAAGGACTATCTGAAAATCAGGTATTCGGGCGGCGACCATCTGTATGTGCCCGTCGAGCAGATGTCGCTCGTGCAGAAATATATCGGCGGCGGCGAGTCGCGCCCGAGGGTGAACAAACTCTCGGGCAGCGAGTGGAAGCGCGCGAAGGCCCGCGTGCGCGCGGACATCGCGCATATGGCGGCGGGGCTTGCCGCGCTCGCGGCGGAAAGGCGCACGGCGAAGGGACACGCTTTCCCGCCCGACACGGAATGGCAGCGCGAGTTCGAGGACAGGTTTCCATACGACGAGACTGACGACCAGCTGAAGGCCATAGCATCTATAAAGGCCGACATGGAGAAACCCGTGCCGATGGAGCGGCTTCTCTGCGGAGACGTGGGCTACGGCAAAACCGAGGTCGCGTTGCGGGCGGTATTCAAATGCGCGGCCGACGGCAAGCAGGCGGCGGTGCTCGTTCCCACCACGCTGCTCGCGAGCCAACATTATTCCACCTTCACGGAGAGGTTCGAGGATTTCCCGTTCACGGTGGAGATGATGTCCAGGTTTCGCTCGGCGGGCGAGCAGAAGAAAATCGCGCGCGGCATCGCTGGCGGCGGCATAGATGTTGTCATAGGAACGCACCGGCTGCTGTCGAAGGATATCGCGTTCAAGGATCTCGGGCTGCTCGTGATAGACGAGGAGCACCGCTTCGGCGTGGCGCACAAGGAGAAGATAAAGACGCTCCGAAAAAACGTGGACGTGCTGTCGCTCACGGCCACGCCCATACCGCGCACGCTCCATATGTCGCTGCTCGGCGTGCGCGACATGGATCTGATCGAGGAGCCGCCGGAGGACAGGTACCCCGTGCAGACCTATGTGATGGCGGAAAGCCCCGAGATAATCAGGGAGACGGTGCGGCGCGAGATAGATCGGAAGGGCCAGGTGTTCGCTGTAGTCAGCCGCATAGCGTCGATAGACAGGGTGGTGCGCGAGATAACAAGTCTCGTGCCCGCCGCGCGGGTGGCGGTCGGGCACGGCCGGATGGACGAGGACGCGCTGGGCGGTACGATGTCCGAGTTCATCGCGGGCGAGTGCGACGTCCTCGTATCCACGACCATTATCGAATCGGGCATCGACATACCGAACGCGAACACGGTCCTCGTGTTCGACGCGGACAGGTTCGGCCTATCGCAGCTCTATCAGATAAGGGGGCGCGTGGGCAGAGCGAACCGGATGGCGTTCGCCTATCTGCTGCACAAGTCCGGCAAGCAGCTGAGTGAGGTCGCGGAGAAAAGGCTGCGTACGATCAGGGAGTTCACGGAGTTCGGCGCGGGCTTCCGCATAGCCATGCGCGACCTTGAGATAAGGGGCGCCGGAAATCTGCTCGGGCCCGAGCAGCACGGCCATATGGCGACGGTGGGCTATGAGCTGTACTGCCGCATGGTGGACGAAGCGGTGAGGGCGATCGAGAGCGGCGGACACGGCGAAAGCGATACGAACGCCGGCGGCGGCGAAGGAGTTCCCGCGCAGACCGTCGAGCCGAAGCTGGACATAGGCATCGACGCTTTTATTCCCGAGAGCTATATAGGGGACGAGGCGGACAGGCTGGAAATCTACCACCGTATTGCGCGCGTTTCGAGCGCGGACGAAGCGGGGTGGATGGCGGACGAGCTGAACGACAGGTTCGGGCATGTGCCGCGACCCGTGAACGCGCTCATACGGGTCGCCCTCGCGAGGTCGCTGGCGGCGGCGGCCGGCGTGAGCCATATACGCGCGGGCAGCCTAGGCGAATTGGACGCGGCAATTGAAACGCTTAATAATAGTATGATAAAATAAGAATTTACGGGCATTGAAAGGATGGTAAAGCAGTTTCTGCGCATTGCCCTGTGGTTAACACTGCAAAGTATAGCCGGATTCCGGCGAAAGGACATGGTAATATGAAATCCACAAGAAAACCGATAGCATTCGTAGTTTGCGCTGTGCTGGTCGCGCTGACGGTCTTGGCGCTCGGCGCGTGTGACGACGAAAACGCGGGCGGCACGGGTCGTGCGGACACATCGGCGGGCGGCAAGGTGCTGGCGGTCGCGGAAGGTCAGGATATAACGCAGGGCCAGGTCGACAACCTCTCCGCATTCTATACCGCGATGCAGGGCGGTTCGATTGAAGATATGAGCGACGCGGACAAGCAGGCGCTGAACAACCAGATGATTATTTTCGCCGCAGACAACGTGCTGATAAAGAACGCGGTGCTAAAATCGGATAAATCCGCCGCAGACAACGCGGCGGCTTCCATAGAGCAGCAATACGAGATGTTCATGCAGCAGTATACGGATCTCGCGACACAGATATCGTCCGGCGCGATCGCGCAGAGCGCTGTCATGGAATATGTGGAGGCGCAGTATTATTATACGGCGTTCGGCGAGCAGGTGAAGAAGGAGCAGCCCGCGTCGGAAGGTGCGATACAGCAGTTATATGAAGAATACAAGGACGAGTTTGTGACGCCCGCTTCCATGAGTCTCAGGCATATTCTCATAATGAGCCCTGACGGGGCAAGCTCGAACGGAAGCGATGACGGGCGCACTCTGGAGGCGGCTCGCACCTCGATAGAAGCGATATACCAGCGCGTACAGGCCGGAGAGGATTTCGCGGAGCTGGCGAAGCAGTACAGCGAAGACCCCGGCAGCGCGGAGAACGGCGGGCTGTATGAGAATGTAACAAAAGGGCAGATGGTTCCCGCGTTCGACGAGGCGGCCTTCAAGCTGAAAAAGGGCGAGGTCAGCGAAATAGTCGAATCCGAGGAATACGGCTTCTTCATCATCAAGGCGGAGTCGGACGTCACTCCCGAGCAGCAGATACCGCTCGATACGGTGAGGTCTGAGATAGAGAGCTTTCTCGCGCAGGAGAAGGTCACCGCCGCCATCGACAAGCTGAAAGAGGACAACCCCATAAAATACAACGTCGAGGTGGATCCCGAAACGGGAGAGCCGCCCACGACCGTTACCGATCCCGCGGAAGCAACGACGGGCGGCGCGACAACGGACGACGCCGCGGCTCAATAAAGGCGCGACATGCCTACCGAAAATATAAAACGGAACGGGGCCTCGCGCAGTTGGCGCGACAACCTGATAGACATAGAACCCTATGTGGCGGGCGAGCAGAAGCGCTCGCCACGCCTTGTAAAGCTGAACACGAACGAAAGCCCGTTCCCGCCGTCCCCGCTCGTATCCAAGGCGATAGAGGGATTTGACGCGGAAATCCTGGCACGATACCCCGACCCGAACGCGAAGGGGCTTGTCAGGACGATAGCGGGGCGGGAAGGGCTTCCCGAGGAAATGGTATTCGTGGGCAACGGCTCGGATGAGGTCATCGCTTTCGCGTTCAAGGCCTTCTTCAATTCCGGACTGCCCGTCCTATTTCCTGATTTGACCTATTCCTTTTATCCCGTCTGGTGCAGGCTGCACGGCATACCCTATGAGCAAGTACCCCTGAACAGCGATTTTCGGATAGGGCAGGAAGGCTACGCGCGCGGAAACGGCGGCATAGTTATTCCAAACCCGAACGCGCCCACGGGCATCGCAGAGGGCGCGGAGTTCTTCGGGCGCTTGCTCCGCGCGAACACGGACAGCGTGGTCATCGTGGACGAAGCCTACTACGGATTCGGCGCCGAAACGATTTTGCCGCTCACCCGAAAATACGACAATCTATTCGTCGCGCGCACCCTCTCGAAGGCGGGGTCGCTGGCGGGGCTGCGGCTCGGTATGGGCTTCGGTTCGCCGCCACTTATCGCGGCGCTGAACGCGGTAAAGGATTCGTTCAATTCATACACTGTGGGCAGCTTCACCCAGTGCGCGGGCGCGGCCGCTCTGTCGGATCAGGCGTACTACGATGATGCCGCCGCGAAAATCATAGGCACGCGTGAGCGCTTCACCGCGGCCATGCGCGGGCTCGGCTTCAGCGTGCTGGACAGCAGTGCCAATTTTGTATTTGTCACCCATCCACAGCTGGGCGCGATGGAGCTGTATGAATGGCTGAAAGCGCGCGATATTCTCGTACGCTGGTTCGCAAGCCCCGCGAAGGCGAGCAGCCATCTGCGGATAACGATAGGGCTGGACAGCGAGATGGACGCGCTGCTTGCGGCGATAGAAGAATATATGCAAGGTAAAGAGATATGAGCGTAATTTTCTCCGATATAACGATACTGGGGCCGGACGGGAACGCCGAGCCGCATAAATTCGTAGGCATCCGCGGCGGCACGATTTGTCACATCGGTGACGCGAAGCCGGACGGCAGCTGGGAGCGCGAGATAGACGGCCGGAGCCTGCTGCTCATGCCCGCGTTCTACAATTCCCACGCGCATTCCCCGATGACGCTCATGCGCGGCTACGGCGAAAACCTCGCGCTGCACGACTGGCTCAACACGCGCATCTTCCCGTTCGAGGACAAGCTCTACCCCGAGGCGGTATACTACGGGACATTGCTGGCCATGGCGGAGTCGTTCCGCAGCGGCATAGTGTCCTCGTCCGACATGTATTTTTTCACGGACGACATGGTGAGGGCGGTCTGCGAGAGCGGTGCCAAGGCGAATATAGCACGTTCGCTCGCGGGATTTGACGAGGCGCAGGATATGCGCGAAATGGATTCGTTCAAAGAGGCGAAGCGAGCTTTCGAGCAGTACCACGGCGCCGAGGGCGGGCGAATAATAATAGATATGTCGCTCCACATGGAGGAAACGTCCACGGAACGGCTGGCGAGGCAGCTGGCCGAATACACGCGGGAAATCGGCGCGCGCATGCAGGTGCATGTATCCGAGACGAAGCGCGAGCACGAGGGCTGCAAGGAGCGGCACGGCGGGCTTACCCCGACCGCCTACCTGAACGGGCTCGGGCTTTTCGATTCGCCCACGACGGCGGCGCACTGCGTCTGGGTAGAGGATGAGGACATCGGCATACTGCGCGAAAAGGGCGTGACAGTCGCGTCCTGCCCTGTCAGCAACCTGAAGCTCGCGAGCGGCGTCTGTGACACGCCCAGGCTGATAGGAGAAGGAATAGGCGTCGCGCTCGGCACGGACAGCGCGGCCAGCAACAACAGCCTTGACTTCTTCGGCGAGATGAAACTGTTCGCGCTCGTGAACAAGGAAAGGCGCGGCGACCCGACGCTCATCACGCCGGAGCAGGCGTTCTACGCGGCTACGAGAGCCGGCGCGCTCGGGCAGGGCAGGGAGGACTGCGGGCTTGTGAAGGAAGGGTACAGGGCCGACCTCGTGGCGCTCGACCTCGCGGCGCCGTCCATGCATCCCATGTTCGATCCGGTCGGCAATATCGTCTACTCCGCGTCGCCCTGCGATGTAGCGCTTACGATGGTGGACGGCACGGTCGTGTATGAGGGCGGCGAGTACCCGACCATCGACATAGAGCGCGCCGTGTACGAAACGGACAGGGCGTGCGAGGACATCTGCGCGAGGCTGGGATGAGCGGCGAACGCTAAGGCAGAGCGCCGCAGGCAGAGCACCCGCAGGCAGAACACCCGAAGGCAGAGCACCCGAAGCAGATTGCCCGTAGGCGCGGGAAGTGAACGAAACACAGCGATATACAAGGAATAACATGACAAAAAAGACATTTTTATACGGAGCGGTAATACTGACGGTTTCGGGCATCATATCGAAGGTGCTCGGCGCGATTTTCAGGCTGCCGCTCGCGAACCTCATAGGCGCGGAGGGCATGGCGTACTACAACGGCGCATATCCCATCTACGTGCTGCTTTTGACCGTTTCCATAGCGGGCATACCCGTTGCCATCTCACGCATGGTGTCGGAGCGCGTGACCTTCGGCGACCACGCGGGGGCGCACAGGATATTCAAAGTGAGCCTCGCGCTTTTGATCGTGATAGGCGCGGCGCTTTTCGCCGTGCTGTATTTCGGAGCCGGATCGATCACAGGCTCGGTCAACAGCCTCGGCGGATCAGTCCACGCGATGAGGGCCATTGCGCCCGCGCTGTTCTTCGTATCCCTGCTGTCCGTATTCAGGGGCTATTTCCAGGGGATGCAGGACATGAAGCCTTCCGCCGTCATGCAGGTGGTGGAGCAGCTGTTCCGCGTTATAGTCGGGCTGTCTCTGGCCTTCGCCCTCGTGCCTATGGGCAAGGAGTTCGCGGCGGCGGGCGCCACCTTCGGCGCTACGGCAGGCGGCGCGGCCGCGCTCGTATGCGCTGCCGTCATCTACTACCGCATGAAGCGCCGCGGCATGGCCGACAGGATCAGCGAGAGCCGCGCGAAAAACGAGGCGGGCGGGATAGCGCCGCAGGCGGTTGGGAATATTATGTCCACATTCGCCATTATCGCCATCCCCATCACGATAGGTGAGATCATCATGCCCGTGATGCAGAACATAGACCTGCTCATAGTCACGCGGCGGCTTTCGGACATGGGGCTTGACCCCGTGCAGGTTCGGAGCCTGTACGGGCAGCTGACGGGCTTGGC
>JAIRPQ010000005.1 GCA_031256875.1 Eubacteriales Family XIII. Incertae Sedis bacterium
GGATAAACAATCAACAAAACCAAAGAGCCGAAATGTTTTTCGTGTGGCTAGGCGCATATTGCGTTTGCGAAACGCGCGTACTGTGACGTACGTAAGTGAGCGAACGCAATATGCAACAAAGCCACGCGGAAAACAGGCGGCTCTAGTATAATATATTTGACGGTGGCGCAACTAACGTGGTTAAATATGTAACATGAAACAATCGCAGCACGACCAGGCCCTATTCTTCTACTTCGTTTCCGTCGCGGCGGCGGTTATTTGCTTTGTTTTGTCCGCGCCATTTTCGGCGCTTCGCTTTGAGTATCGGATCGTGGCGATGCTGGCGGTCGCGGTGCTTGCCAGCGCGTCGCTGTTCGCGCGGCTTATCCCTTTGCCCGCGCCCGCCGGCTATATCTGCGCTGTCTGCGCCTGCGCGGGGGTTGTCGTATTCGAGCCGGCCGGCGCACTGCCTATGGTGGCCGCGACCGCCGTTGCGGTTCTCGCGGGCGTCATTCGCAGTGCCGCAGCGCTTGCGTTGGCGGCATCCGCTGTCATGGCGTTATATTACATTATTATTATATTATTCCATGCGATCCCCGTGCCTTGGACAGCCCTGGACGCTGCGCAATACGCCGCGCAGGATGCCGCGCTATCGCCGCCTACCATCGCGCCTTGGACAGCCCTGGCCGCCACGCTCATCATCTCCGCGCTCATCGCGGGTTTCTCCGTCTACATCGTCTGGATTTTGAAAAAGCGCGAGCGCGAGCTTCGGAGGCTGGACGAGAGGGGCGACCGCATCGAAAATCTGAACGCCACCATAGCGAGCCAGAGCCGCTCCGCGCGGGCGATGGAGCATATATCGAAGCTCACGGAGCGCAACAGGCTGGCGGCGCGCATCCACGACGAGGTGGGCCACGGCATGTCGGGCAGCATACTACTGCTCGAGGGCGCGAACGCCATCATGGAGAGCGACCCCGCGGCGGCGCGGGACGCGGTCAGGCGCGCGACCGAACATCTGCGGGATAGCACGGACAAGATACGCGCCATGCTGCGCGACGAGCGGACGGAAAGCCCTGAGCTGAGCCTTGCGCGGATTCGCAGCGAGCTTGCCGCGTTCGAGTCGGAGCATCCCAGCGTCCGCACGTCCTTCGATGTTGACACGGGCACGGACAGCGTGGCGGGCGCGATTTGGAACTGCATACGCGAGAACATGGTCGAGGCCATGACGAACACGCTGAAACATTCTAACGCCACGCGCTTCTCAGTAACCGTCGCAACGAACCGCAAGCTGCTCCGCGCGGAATTTGCCGACAACGGCAGCGCAGGCAGCGCGAACGGCTCCGGACACAGGGGCGGCGGCGCGGCCGGCGGGAGCGCAAGCGGCAGCATGGGCGGCGGCGGCAACAGCAACGCAAACGGCGCTCCCTCCGCTAGGCCATTCGACGGCGCGCGAAACGGCGGCATGGGGCTGCGCGGCATGGAAGAGCGTTGCGCGCTCTGTTACGGCAGATGCTTTTTCAGGCACGATGCGGACGGCTTCCACATCGTCATGACATTCCCGCTCGGCGCGATAGGCGCGGCGGAACAGGACGATTGCAAAGGAGAGAGATGATAAGAGTAATAATAGCTGACGACGACCCCATCATAGTGCAGGGGCTTTCCATGATACTCGGCGCGGACGGCGACATCGAAATCATCGGCGCGGCGGACAGCGGCGAGGGCGCGGTGAGCCTGTGCCGAGAGCACCGCCCTGATGTCGCGCTCCTGGATATACGCATGCCCGGCACGGACGGAATCGAAGCGGCCGAAACCATTATCAGGCACGGGCTCTCCGCGCCGCTTCTGCTCACGACGTTCGACGAGCCGGAGCTGATCGCCCGTGCGCTCATGGCGGGCGTGCAGGGGTATATATTGAAAAACAGCCCGCCCGAGCGCATACTCTCCGCGATAAAAACGGTGGCGCGCGGCGGCGCGGTATTCGCGCCGGACGTGGTGAACTATATTCGGGATGTCCTGCCTGACTGCATGTTAGGCGCAAAAAGGGAGACCGCGGAAAACATTTTCGCGGAGCTGACGCCGCGCGAGATGGACGTGGCGCGCGGCGTGTCGGAGGGCTTGTCGAACCAGGAGATAGCGGATCGCCTGTTCATTTCCAACGGCACGGTGAGAAACCACATATCGTCGATACTCGAAAAAGAGGGTCTCGAACACCGCACGCAGATAGCGGTAAAATGGTACGCGGGCGCGGTCCGCTAGAACGGATAGCGCCCTACTGTGGCTCACGCCCCCGCGCCCTATTCACATCGCCCCACCGCGCCAAAAACGAAGCAATCCAGCGACATCAAAGTACACTGGATTGCCAGGCGCACCCGCGGACGGGGCTTCTCGCGCTTTATTATTCTAATTATTCTACTATTAAATATCGAACTCGCGAATATCTAGGGCGATGCCGAGCTTTGCGGCTGACTCGAAGTAGTAGTCCACCTCGTCGTCCGTCAGCATATCCGATGAGATGTAGCCCGTCTGGGTGTATTTGTCGTTCGCAAAGAGCTTCGTGAAAAGCGCGCCGCCCTGCCCTGTCAGGTACATTTCGGCAGAAATTCCTGCTTTTTCATATGACTCGACCATGCCGGGCGCGAAAACGTGAACTTCCACGCGCCTTTTCTTGCCGTCCTTCTCGCCGTAGGCTTCGATGACCATCGCGCCCGTGTCCGAAACGAGCCCTTCCTCGATGATGGCGCCGACCTCCTCGCGGGTTCTCGGCGCGGCGGGCAGATGCGCGAGCACCACGTCGAACGGCACCAGCTTGTTGCCGTTAACGGTTTCCTCCTCGTGGGAGAGCAGCCCCGCGCGGTGCAGCGGTTCGGCGTACTCGATGCCGACGCCGCCGTATTTGAAGTAGGCGTTTTTCACGCCCTTGAAATGGGTATCGGCGTGCAGTCCGTAATAGACAGGCTCGTCGTGCGCGTGCTCGACCATGCGGACTTCCTCGTCGAGGTAGTCGTATTTGCGGAAGACGGGCAGACTGAACGCTTCCGGACGCACGATTTTGCCGTCGATGAAAGCGTATGAGTCCTCGGCCATGTCGGAAAGCGCGGTCACGGGAGACCACCAGTAGGGCTGGAAACGCTTAGCTTCGACGCCCTCGTAGACGTTGTTGTATATGTCCGTGCAGGAATCCAGGTAGCGCACGGCCACGCGGGTGGCGGCGCAGATGAGCCCGGGCGCGGAGCCTGTGCCCATGACGGCCAGCTTGCCGGCGGCGGCGAATTTCGGACCGTATTCCTTGAACGCGTATTTGATGCCCTCGAGCCACGGGTCATCGACCTTCGCGGCGGCGGCTTCGTCCAGCAGCCCCTCGGGGGCGGCAAAATCCTGGTAATTCGCACCGACCTTCAGCGCGGCCTCGATGACGTTCTTGCCGAACTCCAGCGGCAGCGCGTTCACGATGAGGTCGCAGCCCTCGGCGAGCGCGACGATGGCATCAAAGTCGTGGGCGTCTATCTGGGCGCCTTTCGCCTTTTTCAGAATTTTGACGAGGTTGTCAACGGCGGCCTTGTCGTAGTCGGCGCAGATCAGCTCGTCTACGTTCGGCTCCTCATCCATGCGCTGAATAACCGTCGAACCCTGTGCGCCGGTGCCAAGTACCAATATTTTCTTACCCATAATTTCACCTCCGGGTGTTCTTCCCCAAAACGGGGCAGCTTGATTATTATTCGGACAGTGGGTGAATCCAACATACCTTGCGCCAGCGCGGTATTTTCTCCCCATGCCCCTTCGAAACGCCGATTGGATGACGTTCCCCTTACCAGTATTTTATCATCGTTTTGCGGGGATGGAATAGCTGAAAAATTTTTCAGAATAGTAAGATAACAATACTGTGTTATACTAATGTTATGGATAAGGTAAAAACAATAATGGTGGTGGACGGACAGGGCGGCGGGCTCGGCAAAGCGGTGATAGAAAAACTGCGCGAAGCGGGGCTGGGCGCGGAAGTCGTGGCGGTGGGCACGAACTCGCTGGCGACGAGCGCCATGATGAGAGCGGGCGCGACCAGCGCGGCGACCGGAGAGAACGCCCTCATCTATAACGCCGGCATCGCGGACTTTATTATCGGCCCCATCGGAATGATTTCCGCAAATTCGATGCTCGGGGAGATATCGCCCGCCATGGCAGGCGCCATAGCGTCCGCGGGTTGCATGAAGCTGCTGATACCCCTGAACAAATGCAATCTCTATGTGGGCGGGGTATCCGAGGACTCCGGCATTTCCGAAAAAATTGACGACATAATATCCAAACTCCGCTCCATGCTGTAAGTGCGGTAGGTTCGCGCATTCACCGCATGTCTTTTTCGTTCGTAAGTAATATATTTTGATCTACTTGGCGGTCTTTCCTGTAGCCATTTATCGAGGGCTTTTTTATCAAAAGAAAACACCCGATAGATTTCTCTACCAGGTGTTGTTTTATCGCCGTAGGATACTCCTTTGACTACCCATCTGGGTCGCCCGGTCTTCCCACACTCTTAATATAACACGGCTACTTCGCGATTTCAAGCACTTCCGAAGATTTTGTTATGAAAATAACGCGCCGGATGGTCGTTCGTTTCGTCATTTCAAGCCGTATCCCGTCCTGGATTTTGATATCGTCAATACTCGTTCGCCGTCCGTCAAACACGATAAACTTTGACTGTTTGGACGCTCGCCTGAATTGATAGCCACAAGAATTATTACATCCTATTTAAAGCAAGTATAACATGCAAGGCTATTACCGTAAAGGCTTTTGCGCAGAGCTATTTTACAGGGATTCACGCAGTCAATATCACGCTTAAAATAAGAAATGATGTGCGGCTGGGCAGCTCCGCGATTGTTTCTCGTCAGCCTGGCGCGGGCGCTATCCCGATTCTTTGTGAGGAATAACACAAAAGTCATGGTATAAAAGTGTAGTTACACTACAAAAAGTCCCAGTGTATTTTGTGATTTTGTGTTATACTATTATCATACACAGAATTGGAGGTAACGCGCTATGTATCGTACAGCGATAGAAGCATTGTATAAATGGAAAGCAAAAAGCACAAAGAAGCCCTTGATTATCCGAGGGGCGCGGCAGGTGGGCAAGACCTGGCTGATGAAAGAGCTCGGCAAGGCTGCCTTTGAACATTCCGTCTACGTTAGCTTTGACAACAATCCGCGGATGAAGGAGCTTTTCTCTGCCGGACTTGACGTTTCGCGCCTTGTCATGGGCATTGAGCTTTTTGCGGGGCATAAGATTGACCCTGTGAACACGCTTATTATTTTTGACGAGGTGCAGGAAGTCCCACAGGCATTGACTTCCCTCAAATATTTCAATGAGAACGCGCCGCAGTATCAAATCATCTGTGCGGGTTCGCTTCTTGGCGTGGCGCTTCATCAGGGCACATCCTTTCCCGTTGGCAAGGTGGAGTTTTTAGACCTGTACCCGCTTTCGTTCGCGGAGTTTATGCGGGCAATGGGCAAGGAACAGTTCGTTTCGCTTTTGGAGCAAGGCGATTTTGCGATGGCGGCCACCTTCAAGCAGGAGTATATCGACCTGTTGAAACACTATTACTATGTGGGAGGTATGCCGGAGGTGGCTTTGTCCTTTGCCGAAAACGGCGATTTCAACGAAGCGAGGGAGATACAGCAGCGTATCCTTGCGGCGTATGAGCAGGATTTTTCCAAACACGCACCACATGAGACTGTACCGCGTATCCGTATGCTCTGGAACAGCATTCCCGCGCAGCTTACAAAGGAAAACAAGAAGTTTATCTATGGCTTGATCAAGGACGGCGCAAGAGCGCGGGAATATGAATATGCCGTGATGTGGCTGACCGACTGCGGGCTTGTCCACAAGGTTCACCGTGCCACCGCGCCGAGCTTGCCCCTCAAAGCCTACGAGGATTTGAAAGCCTTCAAGCTGTTCTTGGTGGATGTCGGCTTGCTTTCCTGCATGACTGGAATACGGCAGGATGTTTTGCTGGACGGGAATGAGTTATTCAAGGAGTTCAAGGGAGCATTGACCGAGCAGTACGTCTTACAGCAGTTAAAAACGCTTCACGGCATCGAGCCGTATTATTGGACGAATGAGCGCAGTACCGCCGAGATTGATTTTCTGCTGAGTACGGGCAATGCTGTTGTGCCGCTCGAAGTCAAAGCGGAGGTGAATTTGCAGAGCAAGAGCCTGCGAGCGTTCGCTGACAAATTTCATCCGCCTGTATCGGTTCGCTCCTCCATGGCCGACTACAAGCGCGAGGATTGGCTTCTCAATTTGCCGCTCTACGCTGTCGGGAATATTTCATCCTGTATCAGCTAAGTGCGTCCGCTGTGCAGCTCCACCCGAAACCCGCCGCGCCGAAGCAGCCCCCCCCGTGCGCTCCGCTTGATTCCTGCCTCGATTATTAATATAATGGGCTAGGAGTGTGTTTTGCGTTGGTTATGTGGAGTTTTTGGAGATGATAAAATCTGTGCGAGTGGAAAATAATATGAAGCGAATAATTGCAGAGAAACTGAAATTTGCGGGCGTGCGCGATGAGCTGTCGCTCCGGAACGTCAGACCTCCGCTCTGGGCGGCGCTGCTCATTTTCCCTGTCTCTATCATCATGGGGGATTTGCGATACCTCGACCAGGATATGAGCGTGTTCGGAGTGGATTCGACCACGCTCATTTTTATGGCGTATGGGCTTGGCTGGCTGGTCGCCATGTTTGCGAAGGAGCGCGGGGTGATGGCCTACATCCGCGTTTCGGCCCTCGCGCAGGCCGCGCTGCTGCCCTTCATGCTCGCGATGGAGCCCGGCAATGGGCGCATGCTCGT
>JAIRPQ010000069.1 GCA_031256875.1 Eubacteriales Family XIII. Incertae Sedis bacterium
ACAGCGTTCCAAAAATATAACAATTATCTTTCCGGCGAATGTTGTTCTAGGGCACACGTCGCATTATTGATATTTGTAACATTGTTAGTCGTTGCTCTTAATGTTATAATAATTGTTAAAAATAAAATTTGGAAAAAAGGATTGATTCATCAATATTTATTATTTATTATTGCAATCCCGCTAATCGTAGCAGCATATATTCGGTTTGTTTTTTTACTATTGTAAGTGCGCTTGGGATGTGCTGTGGGTGTGTACGACGAAAGCACGGGCGAATACTAAACGAGAAGGCAGGATAACGGCATGAAAAGATATTGGAAAGCCGGAAACTTAAGCGCAACCCTCGCGCTCTGCCGGCCTGAGCAGCGGGAGCGAAATCCCGCGCGAGATAAAAAAATAAAAAAAATTGTGCTTTACAAAGGCGGCAAATTCGCATATAATATTCTTCGCGCATGTGAACGCGATGGTGTGCCCAGATAGCTCAGTTGGTAGAGCACGTGACTGAAAATCACGGTGTCCTTGGTTCAATTCCGAGTCTGGGCACCAGGCAAAACGAGAAACGGCTGGGGCAGGCCGTTTCTTTCATTTTCACAGAGTCTGACGCCGCTAGAGTCTGACACCGCTATAAATGAGGGAAATGCGATATGGATGATCTGAAAGACTATGAACTGATACTGGAACATATACTGGGGCTGATGGTCATAGACACGAGCGGCAACCTCGTCTACATGAACGACCAGTGCGCCGAGTATATCGACGTGGACAGGCACGCTTCCATCGGCCGCCCCATCCGTGAGATATTCCCGCCGTCCACGATGCCGGACATGCTCGCGTCGGAAGACGACACCGACTCGGATTTTTATTTTGCGGATGGGCGCGTGAGCTTTTCCCGCCGCATGAAGCTGAAAAAGGACGGGGCTGTGATAGGCGTCATAGAGTACGACCTGTTGCAGGAAACAGATTCGCTCGGACAATTCATCGACAAATACACGCATATACTGAACGCGGGTACGAAGCAGAACGCGGAACAGCTGAAGACGCTGCGAAAGACGAATTACTCGCTGTCCGACCTCGTTGGCTCGTCGGCCGTCATGAACGCGCTGAAGCAGCAGGTGATGCGCGCCGCCGTCACGAACTCCACGGTGCTGATCATCGGCGAGACGGGTACGGGCAAGGAGATTGTGGCGCATTCGATACACAACCTGAGCAAGAGGACGCTCGGCAGGTTCATCAAAATCAACGCGGCCGCGCTGCCCGAGAGCCTGGCCGAGTCCGAATTTTTCGGGTACGAGGAAGGCGCGTTCACGGGCGCGATCAGGGACGGCAAGTCGGGCAAATTCGAGATGGCCGACGGCGGCACGCTGTTCATCGACGAAGTCAGCTCTATGCCGCTGCCGCTGCAGGCGAAGGTGCTGCGCGTACTCCAGGAGAAGGAGATAGACAGGATAGGCGCAGCGGAAAGCACGCCCGTCGATGTGCGCATCGTCGCGGCGACGAACCAGGAGCTGCCCGACCTCGTTGCGGAAGGCAAATTCCGTCTCGACCTCTACCATCGGCTGAACGTGTTCCCCATACGCATACCGCCTCTGCGCGAGCGAATGGACGATATACCCGAGCTGGTCATGAACAAGGTCATAGAGCTGAACATAGAGTTCGGCAAGAACGTCCTGAACGTGGATGACAGGGTGTACGAAAAGCTCTGCCAGTACGACTGGCCGGGCAATGTGCGCGAGCTGCATAACATGGTCGAGAACGCCATGAACTATGCGGATGGGGACACCTTGATGTGGTCGCATTTCAACCTGCGCGTGGACAACAGCCGCCTTGACTTGGACGGCCTGAAAAAACAGGTCAATCCCATCGAATACATCCGCAACGAAGCGGAACGCAAGCTGATAGAAGAAATTTTGGGAATGCACGGCGGCAACAAGACGAAGGCAGCCGCGTATTTGAATATTTCCCGCCCATTATTATACCAAAAAATGAAAAGGTTGGGAATTGACCTCTAGATTGGGCGCTGTGGGCGGCGAGCCTGTAAGCGCAGAAAAACAACTGTAAGCACACACTTACACATGCGCGAAATTCGCGAAAACAGCGGTTTTTTCAGGAGGGCGCAAGGGGCATAAGAGAATAGTGTAAGTCTGCGCTTACGCAAGGCGAGGGGACGCCTTCGAAAAACAGCGGAATTGAAAGGTTTTTGGCTTTGGCACATGAATTGCTAATCAAGATGCCTTGTATCAGATACTTTAAGTGATTTGAGCGGGATTTTTTTCGATTGGCTATGCGCTGTGTAAAGCGGCGTCGCCGCACGGAAAAAAGACAAGCAAAAAAACAAGCAATAATACAAGCAATAGGAGGTGGATATGCCTATAGACACGTTATACTACGGCGGCAAAATCATTACCATGGCAGACAGCGCACCGGTGGCTGACTGGGTGGCCTGCGCCGGCGGCAGGATAGAGGCGGTCGGCGCGAAGGGCGAGCCGATGCCCGAAGCCGCCGCGGAGAAGGTGGATCTGGGCGGCGCCGTCATGCTGCCGGGTCTCTACGACGCGCATTGCCATGTCATGCCGACGGGGTTGTTCCTGAACAGCGCCAATCTGCTGGACGCGCGGAGCTTAGACGAGTGCGCCTCGCTGCTTTCGGAGAAATGCGCGGATACGCCCGCGGGCGAGTGGGTTTTCGGCGGCGGGTTCATGTCGCAGAACATGAAGGAACAGCGCTACCCGACGCGTGAAGAACTGGACAGGGTTTCGAAGGACCATCCCATCATGCTCGCGGCACAGACGCTGCACGGCGGCTCGCTGAACACGAAGGCCCTGTCCTATGTCAGCATACCCGAGGTGGCCGGCGTGGGCATGGGAGCGGACGGCAAGCCCGACGGAACGCTGCTTTCAGACGACGCGTTTTTCCCTACGATGTCTCAGATAATGGGGCTGCTGCCGCGTGAAACGCTGAAAAGATTCATAGACGAATGCGCTCGCTACGGAGCCGAGAAGGGCGTGACCTCCATCATCGGCCTGCTCGGGCAGTTCGTCGGCGGCGACGCGGACGTGGACATCATCGAAAACAACAAGGGGAAATTCCCCGTCAATTTCACGACATTCTACCAGACATGGGACTTGGCGCAGACGGACGCCTACGGGCTGCCGCGCATCGGCGGCTGCCTGACGCTCGACGGCGCGGGGTTCGAATACACTATGGCGCTGGAAGAATGCTACCCCGAGCGCCCCGAGCGCAGGGGTTTCCTCATACACACCGACGAGGAAATCTACAACCTGCTTTCGGAAGCGCACCGCAGGGGGATACAGACGGCGTTCCACGCGCTCGGCGACCGCGCGATAGACCAGCTGATCTATGTGTTCAGACAGGTCATCGGCGAACAGGGCAAGAAGGATCTGCGCCACAGGATAGAACATTTTTCGCTGCCCACGGACACTCATATGGACATGGCGGCCGAGCTTGGCCTGGTCTGCTCCATGCAGCCCGCGTTCTCCGGCCTATGGGGAGAACCGGTCAACGGCTACTACGACCTGCTGCTGGGGCGCGAGCGGGCGGCGAAGATGGAAGTGTTCCCCGAAATAATAAAGAGAGGAGGTGTTATTTGCGGCGGCTCGGATTCGCCGGTTACGCTGATAGACCCGATGTTCGGCATCGCCTGCCTGATATGCAACCCTGACCCACGCAGGAATCTGCCCGTTACGGAAGCGCTGAAGGTATTCACGATAAATTCGGCATATTCCGTACATCAGGATAAGGAGAAGGGCTCGATCGAAAAGGGCAAGGACGCTGACTTCACGGTCATCGACAGAGACCCCTATCAGTACGAGGCCGACAAGGGCATCTACGATGCCGCGGTCCTGACGACTATCAAAGACGGGCGCGTCACTTATTCCCGCTCGTCCGGCGAATGAAAGCACATCACGAAGAACGACGCAAAACAACCCGAAATTATTTTATGTTGCTGAATGAAAGGAGAAAGCTATGACACGAAAAACATTGTACACGATATCAGCTATCGTCTACATCGCGCTGCTCAGCCTGGTGACAGTGCCGCCGATAACCGCTCTTATTGACAGGGTAAAGCCACATATCCTTGGGCTGCCCTGCATGCAATTCTTTTTGATTTTTGTTCCGTTGGCGCTGGCGGTATGGCTCATCATATGGTATTTGATGGAAGTAAGAATACAGGACCGCGAAGCCGCGGAAGCGGAAAAGAAGGAGGGCCAGAAGCATGAATAAAGCAATAATAGCGATACTGTTGATAGTCGCATTTTTCGCAGTCAATGCAATAATAATTAAATTGCTCGGCAAGAAGCAGGACAGCCTTGAGGAGTACGGCGTCGGCGGCCGCAGCTTTGGATGGCTTCTGAACGCCTTCGCCTATATCGGCGGCTGGTATACGGGAACCACATATACGGGCTGGTTCTCAAACTCGTCCACGATAGGGGTATTCGCCCAGTACGTGCTGATTTATTCCATAACAAGCCTGTTCATCATGTTTTTCATGGCGAGGCCCGTCTGGGTGCTCGGCAAGGTCTACGGGCTCGAAACGCAGGGCGACCTTATCGAACTGCGCTATGGGAGCAGGGTATTCAAATTTGTCTTTGCCGTGCTCACCTTCCTGTTCTGGTCGCCGTGGCTGATTCTCGAAATAAAGTCCATAGGCTATGTCGTGCAGGCCGCGACCTACCAGTCGATAGGGTTCAATATCGGGCTGATAGTCGTCTCCGTTTTCGTCATCGGCTACTGCTTCCTGGGCGGCTCCCGCGCGTCGGCGGTCGGCGGGCTCGTGCAGGGCATCACGTTCACCATAGTAGGGGTTATCGCCGTCTACTGGCTGATAGTGAAGACCTAGGGCGGGCTTGGCAGCATGTATGACCTCGTGGAAAGCTTCAACAGCGATCTGCTGACGCTCGGCGCGCTCGGCGGCAAGTATTGGTTCTCCATCGTCATCACCTGTACGCTGGGCGGCTATATCCTGCCGGGCGTGTTCGCGACCATCTACCGCGCGGACAGCTCCCGCGCTGTGAAAAAGTCGGTTCTTATAGCGCCTATCGCGGGCATACTCATTGGCTTCACGGTGCTTTCGCT
>JAIRPQ010000010.1 GCA_031256875.1 Eubacteriales Family XIII. Incertae Sedis bacterium
GGAGGTGGCATAATGGAATTGAGGTTGAGATCTTTGTCGGATAGCGACGTGCGGCTGGTGCATGACAAGACCTTGGAGATACTGAGGGATGTCGGCATCAGCGTCAAGAGCGAGAGAGCCTTTGAGGTTCTGAAGGGCAGCGGCGCGAAAGAGCTGGGTGGCGATATACTCTCCATCTCCGAGAACATGGTCGCGGACGCGCTGGCGGCGGCACCGAAGTCCTATGTACTCGGCGCGCGCAATCCCGAGCATGACTACCCGCTGCCATCCCCCGTTCCGCATTACGGAGTGGATGGGGTGGCGCCGTCCATACTCGACATAGACACGGGCGAGGAACGCCCTTCGACCAAGCAGGACGTATACAATATCGGGCGCGTGTTCAACCGGCTGAATCTCGGAGCGGTCGCGTGGACCGGCTGCTCGGCTCTGGACGTTTCCCCCGAGACACATTCCCTGCATGAATTTGCGGCGATGATATCCGGAACATCGAAGCATGTCCAGTTCGAGCTGCGGCAGGCGGCGGAAGCCAAGTACGCCATCGAGATACTGAAGGCGATTCTCGGCAGCGACGATGAGGTGCGGAAGCGCAAGATAGCGTCCGTGCTGTTCTGCCCCATCTCTCCGCTCATACTGGATGACAGCATGCTCGACGCATATATATATCTCGCGGAGTGGGACGTGCCGGTGAACGTATACCCCTGCCCGATTATCGGCATGACGAGCCCGCCGAGCGTGTTCTCGATAATTTGCCAAATAAACGCGGAGGTGCTGTCCACCCTCGTGCTGTTCGAGCTTTTGAAGCCCGGGTTGCCGATAATGTACGGCAGCTGTTCGGGCAGCGCGGACAAGAGGACGGGCGACTATTTCTACGGCGACGAGTCGTCTCTCGTGAGCTGCGGGTCGATAGAGATGGCGCATTACTACGGGCTGCCGAACTATGTGGCGGGCGGGGGGTTCGAGGACTTTCCGAACCTCATGCACTGGCCCGACCTGCTCGACGGGTTCGGCACTCTCAACAACGGGCTCATCTTCGACATGGAGCTGATGGTCATACAGAACGAGACGGCGAACAGAGCGTACCGCCAGATACGCGGCATCGACACAGGAGACGCGGCGGACTTCATCAGCGAGCTGAAGGAAGTCGGTCCGGGCGGGGCGTTCATCGGTCGCAAGGCGACGCGCCGCGTGTACCGCGAAGGCTCGGAGCTGTATTCGTCGAAGCTATTCCCCGACACGCTTCGCACCACTTACGGCGAGACGGCGGAGATGCGAAAGATAGCCAACGCGTACATACAGGAGATTTTGTCGGAGCCAAACGAGGATGCGCTGCCTGACGACATCCGGAAGAAGATAGACGCGATATGCGACGAAGCCGACGCTGAACTGGCATGAGCAATTTGCTGACGGAGGAACGATATGCAACTGACATTACATACGCTAAGCGATGAAGAAAAAAGAATAATTGATGCAGAGGCGGTGCGGATACTTGAAGAGGTGGGCATCTCGTTCCCGTCGGACATGGCGTTGTCCGCGCTCGAAAGCGGCGGCGCGAAAGTGGACAGGGACAAGGGGCTGGCGTATATCCCGCGCGAGCTGGTGACGAAGGCTCTCGCCGCCGCGCCGAAGGAAGTTTTTTTCGGCGCGAGGGACGGTGACTGGGACTTCACGATACCAGGCGCAAAGTCCATATACAACCTCGACGGCTGCGGCGTCTACGCGCTCGACTACGGCGCGGAGCGCAGGCGTGATGCCGTGCTTCAGGATGTAGCGAACGCCGCGAAGGTATTCGACGCCATACCGCTCGGCAATCTGGTCTGGCCGCCGATATCGCCGTCCGATGTTCCGCAGGGGCCGCGCAGCATAGTCAGCACGGTGACCTGCTACCGCAACTCGTCCAAACATATACAGGACGAGGTAAAGACAAGGGCGGAAGTCCCATATATGGTGGAAATTGCTGGCATACTGGCGGGCGGCAAAGACAGGATACGCGAGCGCAATATGTATTCGGTGACGTACTGCACCGTGGCGCCGCTGACGCACGACCGCGAGATGCTGGAAGCGACGATGGACCTCTCGCGCTACGGCGCTCCGATAAACATCTACCCCATGCCCGCGTCGGGCACGACGGGTCCGGCCTCCCTGTTCTACAATGTGGCGGTGGGCGTGGCGGAAGCGCTGTCCGCTGTGGCGCTCTTTGAGTCTTATTCGCCGGGCTGCCCGCTCGTGATGGGCTCCGCCATCGGCTCGGTCAACGCCAAGACCGGCGCGTTCCTGGAAGGCATGCCCGAAACGGTTTTGCAGCTCTGCGCGTCAAAGGAGATGGCTGACTATTATGGGCTGCCCACTATAATAGCGGGGTGCATCAGCGACGCGAAGGTCCCCGGCATACAGGCTTCGATAGAGAAGATGTTGACGAGCCTGCCGCTCGCCATGCTCGGCACGGATGTCATACAGGGGATGGGTATGCTCGAAAGCAGCATGACGCTCTCTCTGGAGCAGCTTATCATCGACGGCGAGATAGCGCAGCTGAACACGCGCATGAGGGCTGGCATAGATGTCTCGCCCGAAAAAAACCTTTTCGACGACATCAAGGCCGTGGGCCCCGGCGGGCATTTCCTGAAACAGAAAAGCACGCGCAGGCTGTTCAGGTCGGACGAATTTTACAATTCGGAAATGCTCGACCGCGGCACCTACGAGGAATGGCTCGGCAGCGGCGGCCGTGAACTGACGGACATCGCGCACGAGCGCGTGGAGAAGATACTGTCAGAGGAACAGCGCCTGCCGATGGACAGGGACGACGAGAAGGCGATATTGGAGATAGTAGAGGAAGCTAAGGCGAAGCTGTGAGGGCGGCCGCGGGCTGCGCGCCGCAAGGACGGGGTGAGGTGCATGAGAGTTTGGGCTAGTGTTTTGAGCGATGACGAACGAGCCGCGGTGGACGCCGAGGCGCTTCGTATACTCAGCGAGGTAGGGGTGCGTTTCCCGTCGGAGATGGCGCTGGACACATTGGAGTCGGGCGGCGCGGCGGTGGATCGCGACGCGCAGACAGCGCTCATACCGCCCGAGCTGGTGCGCCGCGCTCTTGCCTCCAGCCCGAAAGAAGTGTTTTTCGGAGCGCGCGACAGGAGCCGTGATTTCACGCTGTCGGGCGCGCCGGAGGAAAACCGCACCACGCTCTACAATCTAGACGGCTGCGGCATCTTCACGCTAGACCATGGCGCGCGCGAGCGCAGGCCGTCGGTGCTTGCTGATGTAGCGGCCGCCGCGCGCGTATTCGACGAGCTGGAGGCGGGGATGCTGGCGTGGCCGCCCATATCGCCCGAGGATGTGGCGATAGCGCCGCGCAGCATCATCAGCGCGGCCACCGTGATGATGAATACATCGAAGCATGTGATGGACGAGGTAAAGACGCGGGAAGAAGTTCCGTACATGGCCGAGATATCGTCGCTGCTCGCGGGCGGGCGCGAAAACCTGGCGAAGCGCTGCATGTATTCGGTGACGTACTGCACGGTATCTCCGCTCACGCACGACTGTGACATGATGGAAGCCACGATGGATATCTCGCGCATCGGTGCACCCATACTCGTCTATCCCACGCCCGCCACAGGCACCACGGGCCCCGCGTCGCTGTTCGGGAATGTGGCGCTCGCGGTCGCGGAAGCGCTGTCGGGCATCGTCCTGTTCCAGCTCCATTCGCCCGCTTGCCCACTCGTCATGGGCGCGGCGATGGGAGCGGTGAACGGCAGGACGGGCGCGTTCAGCTACGGCATGCCCGAAACGGCGCTGCAGCTGATGGCCGTCGGCGAGATGTGCTCATACTATGGAATGCCGAGTTTCATCGCGGGCATGACGGCGGACGCGAAGCTGTCGGGCATACAGGCTTCTCTGGAGAAAATGATGACGGCGATGCCGCTCGTGCTTTCGGGGGCGGGCATGGTGAACGGCATGGGGCTGCTCGAATGCGGCATGACACTCTCGCTGGAGCAGATGGTGATAGATGGCGAAATGGCGGCGCTGATGGGGCGGCTACGCGAAGGGATAGATTTTCGCGAGGGCGGGCGTCGCGGCGATGATTCGGAACAGCGCGTCGGCGGTATTCCGGCGCAGCGCGGCGATGGGCCAGGCTTTCGCGAGAACGGGCGGTGCGGAGGTGGTTCGGAACAGTTGCGCGGCGATGGCGGTAATTTGGCGCGGCGAGTCGGCAGCTCGGCCCTTGCTTACGACCTCGTAGGCGAAGCGCACAAGCGCGTAGAGGCCATACTGTCAGCGGAGCAGCGCCTGCCGATGGACGAAGCGCTCGAACGCCAAATCAAAGAAGTGCTAAACGAAGCATCCGCGAAGCTGGGGGACGGGAGCAGCAATAACAATTAACAAATCTAAAGGCTTTTTTCCGAGTGCAGGATAAAGTATAATAAATATGGCGGTTTCGGCAGGGAATAGAACCGCCATTCGCGTTATTATTTTATTTTTATATTATTTGTTGGTACGGAGAAACAAAGGGAAAGGAGCGGTAGGTATATCTATGGAATCATTATTCAGACTTAGGGAAAATAACACGACGGTAGGGCGCGAGGTCGTCGCCGGCATCACGACGTTCGTGACGATGGCGTACATAGTGTTCGTAAATCCGAGCATACTCGGCTTGGCGGGAATGGACACGGGCGCGGTCATGCTCGCGACGTGCATCGGCGCGGCGATAGGCACATTCATCATGGGGCTGATGTCCAACTACCCGTTCGCGCAGGCGCCGGGCATGGGCCTTAACGCATTCTTCGCGTTCACCATCTGCGGCTCGCTGGGCTACACCTGGCAGGCGGGGCTGGCGGCTGTATTTATTTCAGGAATCATATTCATCATCATCACGGTGACGGGTCTGCGCGAAGCCGTCGTCAACGGCATACCCGCGTCGCTGAAGAAAGCCATATCAGCGGGCATAGGCGTGTTCATCGCGTATATCGGCGTGAAGAACGCGGGGCTGCTCACTTTCACGTCCGACCCGGGGACATACCAGATGTTCGGGGATTCGCCGGAGTCGGCCACGATAGTGGCGGGCGCGGGCGCGGTGCCGGCGTTCAGCTTCGCGTCGCCCACCGCGATTCTGTCCATCATCGGTCTTGTTATCACCGTCGCGCTCGTGACGAAAAAGCTGAAGGGCGCACTCATCATAGGCATTGCCATAACGTCCGTCATCGGCGCGATACTCCAGTTCGCTTCGGGCGGCGCGTTCAACGTAGGCATCACCCCTCCTGGCAAGTTTGAACTGCCGTCGCTCGCGCCGACCTTCGGCAAATTCGGAGAGGGCTTCGGACAGCTGTTCACGACCGACCAGGGGATTGGCGTAGCCATTATTTCAGTGGTCACGATACTCATATCGCTGACGCTCGTCGATATGTTCGACACGATAGGCACGCTCATCGGCACCGCGTCCAAGGCGGGCTTCCTCGACAAGGACGGAAACCTGCCGCGCGCGAGGCAGGCGATGATGGCGGACGCCATAGCGACTACGGCCGGCGCGGTCATCGGGACCTCCACCGTCACCACATACGTCGAGTCCACCGCTGGCGTTTCGGCCGGCGGCAGGACGGGGCTTACCTCGGTAACAACAGGCGTGCTTCTGTTGCTGTCGATTTTCCTCGCCCCCGTACTCGGCTTCGTGCCGTCGGGCGCGACCGCCCCGATTCTCATCATCGTCGGCGTCATGATGGCGTCGTCGCTGAAAGATATCGACTGGCCCGATTGGAGGACCTCCGTGCCGTGCTTCTTTACGGTCGTGTTCATGCCGTTCGCGTACAGCATATCCGACGGCATAGCGATGGGCTTCATATTTTATGTAATCATCAACGCGTTCTCGGGGAAGGCGAAGGAAGTCAGCCCCGTCATGTACGTGTTCGCCGCGCTGTTCGCGCTGCGCTATGTGTTCCTGAACGTGTAATGGGGCAGGTGGCCATGCCGCGCAGGAAATAACGCGGCGGCAGCGAGACAGAATATGCAGCGTATAATAATGAAAGGAAAAGAGTCGACTTGTCTAACAGGGTTATGAAAAAAAGCGATTTCAAGGTGATAGTCGGCGGCGCTGCCGATAGGCCGTCCGAGTGCAGGGAGTTCGTCGGCGCATACGCTACGAACAGCAGGCTGATGGGCGTGTTCGTGGTATACATACATTGGATGCTGCGCCACCCCACCGCGTTCGCCTACGACGCGCGAGCGATCCGCAGCATTTCGGACGGCGGCCATGACGATCTGCATCAGTTCTTCTATATCGAAGCGACGGAAATAGGAATCGAATCCTACAAGAGCGTGTGGGGCGAGTCCGCCGTGAACCTGATGGAAGCCGAGCAGTCCATGATAGGCGGGCTGGGGTCCGCCAAAATCATGCTGAGCGAACGCGAAGCGCGTCTGCTCATACGCGAGTACGCGAAGTACAACGAGAAATTCGGCGAAAGGCTTCCGGAAGGGCTTCGGGAGTATTCGTTCCTCCTGGACGAGCCTGTGGACGACCCTGACGCGCTGGAGAGCGAGATGCTTTTCGCGAAGATCTGCCTGGCACCCAGGAGCGACTACGAACTCATCAATTATTTTCTCATGCGTTATTACGCGTCAGACGCGGAAGCCGTGCGCTATCTGACGACCGAGAGCGAATGGGGAGATCAAGTCCCCGCCGTATGGGAATCTCCGGCCACGATGTGCCTTAACAAAATCCGCATATACACCGACGACAGCGGAGTGTCCTCGTATATCAGCGAGTCGCTCATCGAGGACGACGCGGAGCACAGGATCATCGTCTCGGAGATATCGGTGGAGCGCGGCAGGGTGGGAGCCTTCAAAATCATCAGCGACTTCGCCATCTCGGACGCAGAGACGGCCATGAAGCTGGAGCGCCCCGAGTTCATCACAGTGTTCGAGCTTTTCTCCGATCCGGAGAAGGCCATCGCGCACCTGGACGAGAGGTATCCCGCCGCCATGCAGAGGGACACCGACGCGGGCCGGCTCTACCTGAGGTTTCACGACAACAACGATCATATGAAGGGAGCGGTATTCAGGCTGAACGACGACGTGAAAGGCATGATATACGTGACCGACGAAGCGCAGCTCGTGCTGGCCGCATACTCGCTCCCGCTCATACACAGGCTCGAACGCGAAGCGCAGGGGTGGCCGTTCTGCCGCCAATTATTGCCCATCGCCAAGTATGAGTTCAAGGAAGATATCTTTTATGATTTCGTGCGCGCGGATACCGGCGATTTCGTGCACTACGTGAACGATATCTGCGACTTCGATCCGGAAGGGCGAT
>JAIRPQ010000085.1 GCA_031256875.1 Eubacteriales Family XIII. Incertae Sedis bacterium
CGGCAGGGCGGGCGACGAGGTGTTCAACCAGCTCTCGAAATGGCAGTCGATGAGCGCGGGCATACTGAAAATGCCCGTGGTGCTGTGGGTGTCCGTGGGCGCGAAATACGGTGCGCAGCACAGCCAGGACTGGACCGCGCTCTGTACGCATATACCGGGGCTGAAAGTCTGTTTCCCCGCCACGCCATGGGAAGCCAAGGGGCTCATGCAGACCGCGCTGAACGGCACAGACCCCGTCGTGTTCTTCGAGAGCCAGAGGATCTACGACATGGGCGAGATGTTCAAAGAGGGCGGCGTCCCGACAGAGCCATACGAGATCGAGATGGGGACAGTGAACAAGGTGCGCACCGGCTCCGACATCACGATTGTCACCATAGGCGCGACGCTCTACAAGGCAGTGGAGGCCGCCGACACGCTCGCGGAAAAATACGGTCTTAGCGCGGAGGTCATAAACCTGCACAGCCTTGTTCCGCTCGACTACACGGACATTCTGGAATCGGTCAGAAAGACGGGCAAAGTCGTGCTGGCCAGCGATGCCTGCGCGCGCGGCTCGTATATCAACGACGTGGCGGAAACAATAACAGAGCTGGCGTTCGACCATCTGGACGCGCCGCCCGTGGTAGTGGGTGCGCAGAACTGGATAACGCCGCCGTTCGAGTTCGACGAGGAATTTTTTCCGCAGGCATCCTGGATACTGGACGCCATCAACGAGAAGATACTGCCGCTGCCAGGCCACAAGGACACGGTGAACAACTACATAGATACGGAGCAGCTGCGCCGCTCGCGGATGGGGGTGTAAGGGATAAAAAATTATTGCTTGTATTTTGCTTAGGAGTATAGGAGCGGATAATGAGCGGAATTGCATTCGCCGGCAACATAATAGTTGACCATCTGAAATTCGTTAAGACGTGGCCGGTTCAGGGCGCGCTCAGCAAGGTGGATCGGCAGAGCTTCGTACTCGGCGGCCTTGTGAACAACTGCGCCATCGACCTCGCAAAGCTCGACCCGTCCGTCCCTATCCAGATAATAGGGCGCGTGGGTGACGACGCAAAAGGCGATTTGATACTGGATACTTACGCCGGCTATCCCTCTGTCGATACGGGCAACGTCAAAAGGGTGGGCGAAACGGCATTCACGGACGTGCTGACCACGCCCGACGGTTCGCGCACCTTCTTCACGTTCATGGGCTGCAACGCGGATCTCGTACCTGACGATTTTGATTTCGATCGCATAGACGCGGACATTCTCCACGTCGGATACATCCTGCTGCTTGACGGCATGGACGCGCCCGACCCCGAATACGGCACCGCGCTATGCAGGGTGCTGGCGAGGGCGCGGGAGCGCGGCATCGCGACTTCCGTGGACGTTGTGAGCGAGGACTCGTACAGGTATTCCGAGATAGTTCCGCACGCACTGAAATACGCCGATTACTGCATCATGAACGAGGTGGAAGCGGGGCGCACCACCGGCATCGAGATGAGGGAGGGCAGCGGAAAGATTATCGAAGGCAACATAGAGAAGGGCGTGAGGGCGTTGGCCGCGATGGGCGTGCATCGGTGGACTGTCGTGCATATGCCCGAGCTGTCAGCCGCATACGACGCGCAGGCGGGACAGTACCATGTCGCGCCGTCGAAGCGCGTTCCGGACGGTTATATTAAGTCAACCGTGGGCGCGGGGGACGCCTTCGCGGTCGGCGTTCTGTACGGCGCATACAATGGATGGGATATCGAAAAAACCATTGACGCCGCTTCCGCGATCGCTGCCTACAGTCTTGCGGGCGCGGCGGCATCGGACGCCATCAGGCCATTCGATGAAATAATGGCGGAGGTCGGCTCATGGCAGTAGCGCCCTCGGCAGTCGTATATGGCGCGGGAAATATAGGCAGGGGTTTTATCGGAATGCTCCTCGCGCAGTCGGGCTACGCGGTCACCTTCATCGACGTCGACAGCGGGCTGGTCGCGGCACTGAACGAACGCGGCGGATACACGGTCAGAACTCCGGCCGCTGGCTCCATAGATGGCACGAATTTTGCCAGCGCCGCAGCCTACAGCACGAACGCCGCGTCCGGCAGCACGAACGCCGCATCCTACAGCACGAACGCCACGACGGACACCATCGTCGAAAATATCTCGGCCATAGACGGCAGCGATACGGAGGCGGCCGCGGCCGCTGTCGCGGCGGCGGACATCATGGCTGTATCCGTTGGCGCGAGAGCGCTGCCTATGATAGCGCCCGTCATCGCCGAAGGCGTCAGGCGCCGCAAGTCTACATCGGGCCTGCCGCTTGATATCCTCATCTGCGAGAATCTCGCGGGCGCGAACGAGAAGCTCGCCGAGTGGCTTGCCTCGGAAGGCGGGCTGCCGGAGCATACGATACGCGAGAGCGTCGGCCTTGTCGAAACGGCGATAGCCCGCATGATACCCGTGCAGGATATCTCCGCGAACGGCGGCGATCCGCTGACGATATCAGCTGAAGCATACGCGTTTTTGCCGGTGGACGGGGGCGCGTTCAAATGCGGCCTCCCCGATATAGTGGGCATGATACCCTGCGAGAATTTCGAGGGATACGTCAGCCGCAAGCTATACGTTCACAACATGGGACATGCCGTCTGCGCCTATCTGGGCATGCTTGACGGCTGCAAATACATCTACGACGCCACCGGAAACGGCGACATCAGGTATATCGCACAGTCGGCCATGCTCGAGAGCGCGAGGGCGCTGGCCGCGGAATACGGCCTGCCGCTGGACAGCCTGCTCGTGCATATCGCCGACCTGATCAAGAGGTTCTCGGACACATCGCTCGCCTTTTCCTGCGAGCGCGCCGGAGCCGACACCGCGCGTAAGCTGGGCGGTTCGGACAGGTTCATAGGCGCGGCGCGGCTCTGTGGAAAACACGGCATGCCCAGCGCGTTTATCGAAGCGGGCGCGGCCGGTGCGCTGCACAGGCATATGGGCGGCGCCAGCGAGAACGGCAGCGAGGGCATCAGCATGACAGGTGGCATGACACGTGGCATGACCGGCCGCGAGGGGCAGAATGGCGAGGCGAGCGTAACAGGCTCAGGCCGCCCTATCGAAGCCGCAAGGCTCGCGCTGAAAGACATGTCGGGGCTGACAGACGCGTCGTCTATAGATAAGAGTATATTGGACGGAATCATGAGGAAGTATCAATTGTTGGGGAGCGGCGACATCGGCGAGCTGGCCAGGGCATCCGCCCTGGAAGCCGCGCGACTCCCCGTAGTATAGGCTGGAGGTGTATTATGGAAACAACAGGACTTAGGATTTATGGCAAGGGCGATTTGCGGCTTGAGACATTCGAGCTGCCGAAGCTGAAGGACGACGAGGTGCTTGTGAAGATAGTGACGGACAGCCTGTGCATGTCCTCTTACAAGGCGTCCGTCAGGGGTTCCGATCACAAGAGGGTTCCTGACGATATAGCCGAAGCCCCCACCGTGCTGGGGCATGAATTTTGCGGGGAGATAGTCGAGGTGGGCGCCCGCCGCAAGAAGGACTTCAAGCAGGGTCAACGCTTCGTCGTGCAGACGGGCATGAAGGAAACCTACGATGCCATCGGCTACAGCTTCCGCTATATGGGCGGCGATATGACCTACGGCATCATACCCGCCTTCGTGCTGGATCGCGGCTACGTGCTGCCCTACGAGGGTGAAGCGTTTTTCCACGGCTCGCTGGCCGAGCCGCTTTCGTGCGTCATAGGCGCGGCTCACGCAAACTACCATACGATTCACGGCGAGTACGAGCATATAATGGAAGTGGTCAAGGGCGGCAAGGCGGCGGCGCTGGCCGCGCTCGGCCCGATGGGGCTCGCGCTGCTCGACTACCTTATCCACAGGGAGCATAGCCCCGCGCTGCTCGTCGCGACGGATATCGACGAAGCGCGGCTCGAACGCGCGGCCGGCATACTCACCGTGAAGGACGCGAAAGCCAACGGCGTGGAGCTGGTCTACCACAACACGGGCAAGGACAAGGATCCGGTCGCGGCGCTGATGGAGCTGACCGGCGGCACCGGCTACGACGACGTATTCGTGTTCGCCCCCGTAGCGCAGGTGGTGGAGCAGGGCGACGCGATACTCGGCTACGACGGCTGCATGAATTTCTTCGCGGGCCCCAGCGACGAAGCCTTCAGCGCGGGCTTCAATTTCTACAACGTGCATTACAACGCGACGCATATCACGGGAACGAGCGGCGGCAACACGGACGACATGGTGGAAGCGCTGGACATGGCCACGCGCGGCAACACGAATCCGGCCATACTCGTCACCCATATAGGCGGACTCGACAGCGCGAAAGACGCCACGCTGAACCTGCCCTCCATAGCGGGCGGCAAGAAGGTGATTTACAACCACATCTCGTTGCCGCTTACGGCCATATCCGATTTCGGCGAGAAGGGCAAGGACAGCCCGCTGTTCGCAAAGCTCGCGAAAATTTGCGACAAGCACGGCGGTCTGTGGAGCGCGGAGGCCGAACGCTACCTGCTCGCGAACGCCGAGCCGCTCGATGCCGCAAAATACAGGCAGGGCAGCTGATAGCCTCTCCTGTCGCTGTGGCGGCGTGAAAAATGCCGCCCGTTGGCCTGTACGATAAAATGGCAAATAAGCAATTATTATGCAATAATTATTGTTGCATTTAGAGTAGGATATGAGTATAATTGAAACAGTCGTGCAAGATGGCGATGCAGGGAGTCGCAGCAATCAGTGTCAGCTGTCAATTATTTTGGAGTTAGGGAGAGGTAGGTAATTGCTTATGGCGAAAGAAATACTGAGGTTGGAGAAGATCTCAAAGACTTTCCCAGGAGTGCAAGCATTGAAGCAGGTGGATTTTACCCTTAACGAGGGCGAGGTTCATTGCATCTGTGGAGAAAATGGCGCGGGCAAGTCCACGCTCATCAAGGTCATATCGGGCGCACACCAGCCCGATGCGGGAGGCAAGATATTCTTCGAGGGCGCGGAAGTCGACCTCGACCCGTTCAAGGCCATCAGGCTGGGGATTCAGACCATATACCAGGAACACACCATATTCGCGCCGCTCAGCGTGACCGAGAACATCTTCGTCGGCATGGAGATATCCAGCGGCGGCGTGATGCAGTTCGGCGAAATGCGTCGGCGCACACAGGAAGTGCTCGACTATCTGAACAGCGGCATAGACCCCGACGAAATCGTGGGCAGGCTCTCGTCCGGCGAGCAGAAGATAGTAGAGTTCGCGAAAGCGCTCATCTTCGACCGCAAGGTCATCATTCTGGACGAGCCTACGGCATCGTTCTCCGCTTCCGAGATAGACAATCTGCTCGAAACCGTTCGGAAGATCAAGCAGAGGGGCATAGGCATTATTTATATATCGCACCATCTGGACGAGGTGTTCAGGATAGCCGACCGCATCACCGTGTTCCGCGACGGCGAGTTCGTCATTACGTCCGACGTGTCGGACATAGACGAGCCGCAGCTGATACGCTACATGGTCGGCAGGGACGCTTCCGCGTTTTACAGCAGGGAGTATCTGCAGGCCGGCGAGGTCGTGCTGAGGGCCGAAGGGCTTTCCGGCAACGGCGTCTCGGACATCAGCTTCGAGCTTCGCAGGGGCGAAGTGCTGGGTTTTGCCGGCATGGTCGGCTCCGGCAGAAGCGAGCTGATGACGCTGCTTTTCGGCGGCGTTCCGAAGGTGAGGGGGAAGCTGTGGGTGCTTGGCGAGGAAGCCGACATCAAAAGACCGTCCGACGCGATAAGGCACAGGATGTGCTATATAACGGAGGACAGGCAGTCTAGCGGGCTGTTCCTCATTCACGCCATCGCGAGAAACACGATTATAGCGGGACTGGACAGAGGGCAGAAACCGTTCTTTACGCCGAAGCACGAGGAGCGGATTGCCGACGGCTATATCGAGAAGCTCGGAACGAAAGCGCCGAACAGCACGGTCGCGGTGGGCTCGCTGTCAGGCGGCAACCAGCAGAAGGTCGTGCTCGCCAAGTGGTTCAACACAGAGGGCGAGATTTACATTTTCGACGAGCCGACGAGGGGCATAGACGTAGGCGCGAAGCAGGAGATATACCAGCTGATGATGGGGCTGCTGCGGGAAGGCAAGGCCATCATCATGGTATCCTCGGACACGCCCGAGGTCATATCCATGAGCGACAGGATCATCGTCATGAAGGAGGGCCGCATCGCAGGGGAGCTGCCGCGCGAGCGGGTAACAGAGGAGAACGTTCTGGAATTATCAATAGGAGGTAAGAAAATATGAGTGGTTCGGGCGAAAGGCTTGGTGAAAAAAGAGGGTTCAAATGGGACTACAACCTGATAGTCCTCGTCATACTGGTCGCATTTATACTTATAGTAACAATAATGCAGCTCACCACGATAACGCCGGGCAGGTTCCCGACCATGATAGCGCCGGCGAACCTGACGAACCTGATTGCCCAGGTTTCGGCTACGGGCATGATGGCTATGGGCATGGCGATGGTCATGATCGGCGGCGGCATCGACCTCTCGGTCGGAATGCTCACGTCCTTTGTCGTGCTGCATCTGGCTAAGAGTTTCATCGACCCGCTGTACGGCGAGCGGCTTCCGCTGATTGCCGCCATACTCCTGTCCATCGCGTTCGCCGTGCTGATGGAAACGGGCATGGGCTGGATCATATCGAGGTTCAAGGTCGAGCCGTTCATCATCACGCTCGGCGGCATGATATGCTTCCGTGGCATTGCGCTTCGGATAGTCAATTCGCAGGAAGTCAGCATGACCATCGACGGCGTGCAGCAGCTCGGCGAAGGCGGGCAGTTCAACCTGAAGGCGAATATCCTGCCTGACGGCATGGTGGACGCCGCAGGGCTTACGGTCAACCTGCCGGTTTACACCCTCGTATTCATCGGAGTGACGGTTCTGGTTTGGGCCATCATGAAATACTCCAAATACGGCCGCCGCATCTACGCTGTCGGGGCGAACCCGCAGGCGGCGTACCTCGCGGGCATCGACGTGAAGAACGTCATACTTTCCACTTACACCATCAACGGGCTGCTCGTGGGCATCGCGTCGGTGTTCCTGCTTTCGCGCGTCAACACGGCCATCATCACGACAGGGCAGAACAAAGAAATAGACGTTATCGCGGCGGCCGTCATCGGCGGCGTCGCGCTTTCCGGCGGCAAGGGCAATATCTGGGGAGTCTTTATCGGCGCCATACTCATGGGCGCGATAGAGAACGGCCTCACGATAATGAGACAGAAAGCAGAGATGCAGTACGTTGCCAAAGGGCTTATAATAATCGGCGCGGTGGTGGTCGGCTCTATTATAGAAATGATGCTGAACCGCAGCCAGACCAAGAAAATCCAGCGCGAGGAAGATGAGATATCGGCGGCAGCGGCCGCGGCATCTTCGGAGCAGCTATAGCAGTCAGGTCACGGGCGCATATGCCGCACCGTTTCCGATAAAAGTTGTCGCTAAGACGTTTATCCCAATTAACTATCGTGCAAGCAAAACTAAGGAGGAAGGATATGAAATCAAAAAAAATTCTTATGATAGCCCTGTGCATCGTCATGGCTGTTTCGTTCTCGCTGATGGTCACGGCGTGTTCGCAGCCGGCCAAGGATGAGGCGCCCGCGACCGAGCAGGATGCCACGACAGACGAAGCTGCGGACGACACAGCGGCATCCGGCGAAGTCCAGAAGAAAACCGTAGGCTTCTACGCGGACGCGGCGGATTCGTACTATCAGATTGTGAACGACGCACTTACGGCTCTCGCGCAGCAGGATCCCGAATGCGAATGGTCGATAGAGTACAAGGTCGGCCAGAGCACCGCGGAAGAACAGCTGAAAGCCGTAGAGGACTTCATCACGGCAGGGTATGACGCGATCATCGTCATCCAGAACAACCCGAACACGACGAGCGAGTGCATCGAGAAGTGCAAGGCCGCCGGCATCCCGTATTTCGGCGCCACACACTATTTCGGCCAGGTCGCGAATGCGGGCGACGCGGCGGGAGCGATAGGCTATGACTTCAAATCCTGCGGCGTTGCGGCAGGCGAGGATGCCCTTGCGAGGGGCGTCACGAAGCTCGTCATGATCGAGGGCGTGCTCGGACAGGGCACGGCTTCCGACCAGTCGCTGGGCTTCCTCGAAGCTTACGAAACGGCCGGCAAGAGCCTTGGCGAAAAGGCCGACGGCTCCAAGTGGACCGCTGAAGAAGTGGCGAAAGAGAAGCCCGATGTCAAGGACATCAAGGGCACCCCTGACATCACGGTAGTACACTGGGCCTCGGGCAACTGGATGGCCGAGCCTGCACAGAAAGAGATGTCCAACGCCATTTCCGCGCTCGGCACGGACGGCTGGGACGGCGCTTATGTGCAGAATGACCCGATGGTCGAGGGCGCTATCGCTGCGCTGGGCGACGCGGGGCTTACCACTGAGAATTACTGGATGGGCAGCAGCAACGGCCGCGAGATCGCGTGGCAGTGGGCAAAAGACGGCAAGATCTCCATGGACGTAAACCAGTCCCCGACGCTCGAAGGCGCATTGCTCTATCAGATGCTGAAAGCGTATTTCGGCGGGCAGGAATACCGCAAGCACGTACATCCCTATATCGTTCCGTTCAATAAGGAAAACATCAACGAGCTGGAGCCGGAACTCGTGCCGGTTCAGGATGTAGACAATTTCATACAGAAGGTCAATGACAATTCCATCGTATGGAAGATTGACGACCCCAAATTTACCGATATTGATGGAAATTGGTAAAAAAGCCAGATGTTAATACGCGGTACACCGCAAACTGCGATGTATCAACCGAGTATAACACGATATCCTAGCACCGGCTAGGCACTATTGGGATAAGAATTGGATTCGGGGAGACTGCGCTTGCGGTTTCCCCGAATATTCAAGAACAGAATAATGATTCAGAATAATGATGGATAGGGAGGTATACGCTATGGGCAGACCTGTAACACTGATGACCGCACAATGGGGCGATTTGGAGCTTGAAGATCTCTGCAAGCTCGCGAAAGAGATGGGATACGACGGCCTCGAACTGATGGAAGGCAACCATTTCGACGCGAAGAAATGCGCCGCGGACAAGGCAGAAGCGGACAAAATACTGGAAACGCTGGACAAGCACGGGCTAAAGACCTGGGCTCTGGCCGCGCACGTCGTAGGCCAGTGCGTCGGAGACAACTGGGACCCGCGCCTTGACAATTTCGCGCCCGGGCAGCTTGCCGGAAAGCCCGACGAAATAAGGGCATGGGCCATAGAAACCATGAAAGCAGTGCCGGCCGCCGCGAAGAACCTCGGGGTGGAGGTCGTGACAGGCTTCCTCGGTTCGCCGATTTGGGCGTACTGGTACTCATTCCCGCAGACGAGCGAGGAGATGGTGGCGGACGGCTTCAAGAAGATAAAGGATCTCTGGACGCCGATATTCGACGAGTTCGACAAATACGGAATCAAATTCGCGCTGGAGGTGCATCCGACCGAGATAGCGTTTGACTATTATACGGCGGAGCGCCTGCTGAAAGAGTTTGATCGCAGACCCACGCTCGGCTTCAATTTCGACCCGAGCCACCTGATATGGCAGGGCGTGAACCCGACCATATTCCTGCGTGATTTCATGGACCGCGTCTATCATGTGCATATGAAGGACGCCGCGGTCACGCTAGACGGCAAGGCGGGCATACTCGGCTCGCATATCACCTTCGGGGACACGCGCAGAGGATGGAATTTCCGCTCGCTCGGGCACGGCGATGTGAATTTCGAGGACATCATCAGGGAGCTGAACGCGGCGGGATATGACGGCCCGCTCTCCGTCGAATGGGAGGACAGCGGCATGGAGCGCGTTTACGGCGGCACGGAAGCCGCGGCCTTCGTCCGCACGGTGGACTTCAAGCCATCAGACGTAGCGTTCGACGACACGATAAAAAACGACTAGACCGTGTTACGCGCACGGGCAATAAAAGTCCGTGCGCTAAAACGGATGTGCGATAAACCGTTCGAAACCGGTCGTATGAAAATTATTACAATAATATAAATGGTTGCCAATCTGATAGGAGGGCGTGAAATGGAGAGATTGAGGTACGGAATGATAGGCGGCGGGCCGGGCGCGTTCATCGGCGCCGTCCACCGCGCGGCTGTGCGGCTGAACGATGAAGCGGATTTGGTCTGCGGCTGCTTTTCCGGCGATTCGGAGAAGCGCAGACAGGCGGGCGAAGAACTGCGGATAGACCCGTCCCGAAATTATTCCTCATACGAGGAGATGGCGAAGCAGGAAGGCGCACGGGAGGACGGCATAGACTGGGTGACGATCGTCACGCCGAACCTCGTTCACGCCCCCGCCGCGAAGCTTTTCCTCGAGCAGGGCATCAACGTGGCATGCGAGAAGCCGCTCTGCCTGACCGTGGACGAAGCGCTCGGGCTGCAGAAAGCCGCGCGTGAGAACGGCTGTCTTTTCGCCGTCACCTACACGTACACGGGGCATGTCATGGCGCGCGAAGCTCGGCAGCTCGTGCGAGACGGCGTGATAGGCGATATCCGCATGGTCATGGGCGAATACCCGCAGGACTGGCTGCTCGATACGCTCGAGACCATCTCCGAAGACAATATGCCCTGGCGCGCGGACCCGAAGCTCTCGGGCAGGGGCGCGGCCGTCGCGGATCTCGGAACGCATATCGAAAACTGGGTGAACTACGTGACGGGACTGAAGATCGACAGCCTCGCGTGCAACCTAGACGTGTTCGGACAGGGCGGCACGCTCGACAACAATGTGGAAGCGCTCGTGAAATTCGACAACGGCGCGACGGGCATCTACTGGACATCACAGGTCGCGATCGGTTTTGACAACGCGCTGAAGATACGCATATTCGGCGAGAAGGGCACCATCGAATTTGTGCAGGAGGAGAACAACTACCTGAAAGTCTCGCTGCGCGGAGAGCCGCCGCGCATCTATTCGCGCGGGTCGGGATATCTGACGCCCGAAGCCACAAAATACGTGCGCGTCCCGACGGGCCACCCCGAAGGTCTGACCGAAGCGTTCGCGAATATCTACAAGGACTTCGCGCAGGCCCTATTCGACAAGAAAGCCGGCAAGGACGTGAACGAAAACGACTACGGATACCCGACATTGGAGATGGGGCTCGCGGGCGTAGAGTTCTTCAACAAATGCGTGGACTCCAGCGAAGCCGGCGCGACATGGGTGAAGGTGGAATACTGACAGCGGCCGACTGAGCGCGACACGCTAACAACGACACGATAATAAAGAAACGGCAATAGCAAAACGGCAATAACGATACAGTAAGGCGCAACGATAAAATAAGGAGAATACACATGAAATTCGGAATCAATTCGCTCGCGTGGCAATCGCCATTCACCGAGCCGAGCAAGTATTTTCAGCTGGCCAAGAGCTTTGGCTGCGACATATTCGAGATAGCCATAGAGGACTTCGCGGTGCTTGACGCGGAGGCCATATGCAAGGCGAAGGACGAGACAGGCATCGAGACGCCGACGGTGGTCGGGGCGCACGGCGATACGCGCGACATCTCATCGGACGATCCGGCCATCCGCGAGTCCGGCGTTCAGTACGCGAAGGACATGGTGGATTTCTGCAACAAGATTGACGCGAAGGTCATCGCCGGACCGATTTACTCCGCTGTCGGCAAGGCGCGCCAGCAGACGCCCGAAGAAGTGAAAACGAAATGGGCGCTGGGCGTCGAAAACCTGAAGGTCATCGCGGACTATGCGGGCGAGCGCGGCGTGAGCATCGCCGTAGAGCCGCTCAACCGTTTCGAGACGGACTTCATCAACACGGTCGCGCAGGGCCTGGAGCTCATCGAGCGCGTCGGCAGCCCGAACCTCGGATTCCTGCTGGACAGCTTCCACATGAACGTCGAGGAAAACGACATAGTGGGCGCCATCAAGCTCGCGGGAACGAAGTCAAAGATACTGGACTTCCACTCATGCGCCAACGACCGCGGCACCCCGGGCAAGGACAATTTCGACTGGAAGGCCATCGCCGCCGCGCTGAAGGAGGTCGGCTACGACGACTATCTGCTCATCGAATCCTTCACGCCCGACTGCAAGGAGATAGCGAAGGCCGCTTCCGTCTGGCGCCCGTTCTCCGAATCCCCCGAGGCCATAGCCAGGGACGGCATCCCCTTCCTCAAGTCCCTGTTCAACTGATAGTTATTAATCAATAATAATCAGCGACAATTATTTTACTAAGCGATGTGGTGAAACGAGGTGACAGAAATGACGAAGAAAAAAATATCGATCGGCAGCTGGGCATATGCCTTTCTTGACACTCCCATCGGGCTGCCGGAAACCGTGAAGAAGCTCTCGGAGTTGAAATACGACGGCATCAGCATGGGCGGGTTCGAGCCGCATGCCAGCCCGAAGCTCTATGACACCGACGAGAAGCGCGCGGAGCTGGCGAAGCTGCTTTCGGACAACGGCCTGGAAGTGGCCGACTACGCCGTAGACCTCTGGAGCGTGGACGCCGTGCAGGATCCCGACGCGTGGATCGCCCTTTTCAAAGAGAGCAGCGATTTTGCGAAGAAGATGGGCTGGAACACGATAAGGGTGGACACGGGCAGCAAGAACGTAGCCGTGCCGGACGGCATGACATACGAGCAAGTGCGCGACCTGGTAGTGCAAAATTTCAAGACGATAGCGCAGTACGCCGCGAATAACGGGCAGCAGGTGGTATGGGAGTTCGAGCCGGGCTTCATCATCAACGAACCCAAGTACATAGTCGAAGTCTATGATCGCGTACAGGAGCCGAATTTCTCCATCCTCTTTGACACCTGCCACGGCTATATGGCGGCGAAGGGCGCGAACCATATCGAGCCAAGCCCGCTTGACGGCGGCATCCTTGAGTTTATAAAAATGCTGAAAGGCAAGATTGGCTTCGTTCATGTCATCGACAGCGACGGCACGCTGAACCGTGACAACACGAGCACCCATTCACCGTTCGGCCAGGGCAGCATCGACTTCGGCGAAGTGATACCGGCGCTGATAGACGCGGGCTACACGGGAGACTGGTGGGCTGTAGACCTTTGCGAATGCCCTGACGCATGGGAGGAGACGGCGGCCTGCAAAGCGTTTGTGGACAAGTTCAATGAGTAAGACAAAACAGGAATTGGCATCGATTCTGGAGGCCGGCGATGGCATACTGAACCTTGCGCCGACATGGGTGCCCCGCCCGTTCAACAGGCCTGGGCACAGGCTCAGGCTGCACCCCGACGACACCTTCGCGATGGGCATGAAACGCGGCGCGATAGTCGAGCGTTGGTTTTCTTCCATTACAAAGGTGGAGACCGAGGGCGCGTCCGAACACGAGGGGCAGTCCTTCGTGAACGTGGACGGGGATGCCTCGCATACGGAGCTGTTCGAGAGCTTCGTGAACGAGCTGGGCGCGGAGCTGTACGGCAGAGAGCTGCACGAAAAATACGGCACATGGCCTATGTACAGCAAATTCTACGACTATAACGAACCGCTCTTTCACCATGTACACCATCGCCCTGAAGCCTGCGAAAAGGTAGGCGTAATACCGAAGCACGAGCATTATTTCTTCCCGAAACAGTACAACAACCACCTCGGCACAAGGCCCACGACGTTCTTCGGGTTCGACCCGTCGGTCACAAAGGACGAGGTGAAAGCGCGGCTCGCGCTGCACGAGAAGCAGAACACGAATATCCTGAACCTGTCGCGCGCCTTCCAGATAGAGCTTGGCACGGGCTGGTACACGGCCGCCGGCGTCGTACACGCGCCCGGTTCGCTCTGTACATATGAGCCGCAGTGGAACAGCGACGTGATGGCGCTCTGGGAGAACGTGGTCGGCTCGGGCGAGGTCTTTGGGCGCGACTGGCTATACGGATATCTCCCCGACGGAAAAGAGAACGACCTAGACGCCGTGATGGACGCGATAGACTGGGAGCTGAACACGCTCACGGACTACCGCGAGAGGTTCTTCCGCCCGAACCTTCCCGAGCAGAAGGGCGACGGATGGGAACAGAAATGGATATGCTACGGCAACGAGTATGTGGCGGCAAAGGAGCTCACCGTATCGGCGGGCGCTTCGGCGGTCGTGAGCGACAGCACGGCGTACGGCTGCCTTGTGGTACAGGGTCATGGCAGGATAGGGAGCTTCGCGGCCGAATCGCCGACGCTCATCCGCTACGGCCAGCTGACCGCGGACGAATTTTTCGTGTCGCACAGCCGCGCCGCGGAGGGCGTTTCCGTCACGAACGAGTCACAGGTCGAGCCACTTGTCATATTGAAGCATTTTGCGGCATACGGCTCGGGCGCACCCGAGAGAAGCCCGCTAACGGCGCGGCAGCGTTAATGGCGAAAGCAAGGAGGAAAAGCAAATGAGTGAAACAATGAAAGCTCAAGTATTCTACGAACCCCTCGTCATGAAATACGAGGAGGTTCCCGTGCCCGAAATCCTGGACAACGAAGTGCTGGTCCGTCTGAAGGCCGTCAGCATCTGCGGATCTGATGTGTCCTATTACTACGGCCACAGCCCGCTGGACACACCTGATGGCAAGGGGCCGCTCTATCTTGGCCACGAAGCGTCGGGCGTCATAGCCAAGGTAGGCAGCATACCTGCGGGGCTGGGGCTGTTCAGCGAGGGCGACCGCGTTACCATCAACCCCGTGCAGCAGTGCAACGCCTGCCCCGCGTGTCTCAGGGGCGAGTTCAATGTCTGCCCCAACTGCGAGGTCATCGGCGTGTCCGTCAACGGTTGTTTCGCGGAGTACGTGCGCGTGAAATACACCCACGCCTACAAGATACCCGACAATATCGCGTTCGAGCATGCCGCGCTGTTTGAGCCGCTTGCGTGCTCCACACACGGCGTATTCGATCTGGACATCAAGCTCGGCCAGACCGTCGTTGTCTACGGTACGGGCGCCATAGGGCTGTTCCAGACCCAGCTCGCTAAGGCGGCGGGCGCGGGAACGGTCATCGCCATCGGCACGCGCGACTACAATCTCGACGTGGCGAAAAAGCACGGGGCCGACCACGTGCTGAACATCCGCGACAAAAGCTCTGCGTACTACGCGGAGAACGCCGCGGAAAAGGTGAGGGAGCTGAACGGCGGCGAGCTGGCGCAGCGCTGCATAGTCGCCACGAGCAACATGGACGCGCTGCAGGACGCGCTGAATGTCACGGGCGCTTTTTCCACCGTCGTATATTTCGGGCTGCCCTCGCCCGAGGACATGCTGAAGATACCCGTGCTCGACGCCATCACGTCGGAGCGCACGATAAAATTCGCGTGGCTGGCCCCGCTCGTGTGGGACAATGTTATCCACGCGGTGGGTTCGGGGCAGGTAGACCTCAGCCCGATTATCACGAACAGGTTCAAGCTCTCCGAGCTGGAGGACGCTATAAAATACATGGCCGAGAGCAAAGACCCCAAAATAAAAGGCGTGGTAGTATTCGACTAAATTGATAAATATGCCCATCAGCTCGCACCTGCGGCGTCGGCAGCGCTGATGCCGCAGGGCGCGTGAAGATGGGCAGAAGGAGTTCCATATGCCATTCATAACGGACCGCGATAAAGCGGGAACGCTCATATCAGATGCCTACGCCAAGGGCGTCAGCGTCGCGCTTTTCTGTACGGGCAGCTTCTGGAACACGGAAGCGATACTTCGGGCTGCTGACAGTTTCGCCAAGGAGCATGGGATAGAGCGGATACCCGTCGTCGTCGCGATGACCTCCCACTATTCCCATATGCAGCAGACGGCTAGGGTAACGAGGTCAGGCAGCCACAAGGTGGGCTTCCGCTCCCTGCTCGAATACTGCCGCTCCCTGACGGAAGGAGCCTACGCGCCGTATCCGAATGTCGCCGCCATGACGCATCTCGACCATGGCGACCCCAAGGCCGACGAATGGGAGATGACCGAGTGCCTGGATCTGCTATCGAGCGTCATGTTCGACGCGCAGACCTATCCCTTCGAAGAAAACCTTCACATGACGAGCGAATACGTTCGCAGATACGGCGACAGGGTTTTGGTCGAGGGCATAGTGGAAGGGCTCGCGGTCGGCGATGGAACGCAGGCGGTGCAGCGCGATGACTATATCCCGAAAGCAGTCGACTTCATAAAAACCACGGGCGTTGATTTTCTCGTGGCCGACCTCGGCACGGAACAGCAGTCGACAGGCACGGACGGAAAATATCTGAAGGATAGGGCGCAGGTGCTCACGAAGGAGCTGGGCCGCCCCATGCTCGTGCTGCACGGCGTATCCAGCCTGAAAGACGAGGACATCAAAGGTTTCAGTGAGGACGGCGTAGTACGCGTGAACATGTGGACGCGCATCGTGCGCGAATCGGGCCGTTACGCCGCGGCGCGGCTGTCCGAGAGGGCCGGGCGCATCGCCGAAGGAGACTTCGAGGCCACGGAAGCCACAGCCTATATCAACGACAATATCGACGAAGCCGCCAGAATAATGTACGGCATCATGGGGCAGCTGGGCTACGCGGGGCTGGCGTCGCGCTGACCCTCCGCAAGGTCATCAGCAGCGGAAAGGCTACATTTAGATAGCTCAAAAAGAGCCGGTGTCATGTCCGGCTCTTTTGTATGCATATGCTTGCAACGATGTGGGGTAGGCGCACGAGTGGCTACTGCGCTTCTTCCTGTTTCTCCTCGCTTGAGCTGCCTTCTTCAGGTGCATCGTCCGAAGGCTCGCCGCCTGCTGCGGCTTCGTCAGTCTGCTCCTCCGCGGGAGCTTCGCCTGCCTCGGTTTCCTGACCGGCATCTTCGCTGGCGCCATCTTCCGGCGCTTCGTCTGCGGCATCCGCTTCCTCTGACACGGAAGGAGCATCCTGCACATCGGCTTCCGCCGGAGCATCCTGTTCAGCTTCGACCGGAGCCGTAGCTTCCGTATCTTCCGCAGCAGGTTCTTCAATCTGCTCGTCGCGTCTGCGGCTCTTTTTCCGCGCAGCAAGTGCGGCGGCCTTTGCCGCTTCTTTTTCCGCCCGCAATGCCGCCTTCTCCTCGGGAGTAGGTATCGCCGGAGGATTGGCCTTCAGCAGAAGCGCTTCAGGACCGAACGCCTTGACGAAACGCTGCGTTAGCCTGGACACCTTGCGCGACGCGGAGTTCTTGTGGATAGTGCCCTTCGCGCCTGCCTGGAGCAGTTTCTTTTCCGCCAAAGCGAGAAAGTCTCTGGCCTCCTGCTTGTTCTCAGCAGTTGTAGCTGCCTCAAACCCTTTGATGATTTCTTTCAGGTGACCTTTCACCCTACGGTTGCGCTGCGTCTTTTTCTCAATGACGCTGATGCGCTTTTTAGCTGACTTGATATTTGCCATTCGTTCACCCCACTTTCGCAAATATCCCAAGGAAACCCGATTTTCCGCGCCCTTTGCGCGAACCGTTATTTCCCTAACAAAATCGTACCGAACAATTATATTCTATGGCGAATCGAAATGCAAGGTTTTACAGCCCAATTTGCCAATTATTTCTCACATTTTCCGCGCCGCCGCCGGATTATTATTAATTATTCCCCAAAATGCCCCTTGTATAGAATGTGGGCGAAAGGTATAATTCATATGTTATGTATAAACAAAACCATATAAGAAATTTTTCAATAATAGCGCATATCGACCACGGCAAGTCCACGCTGGCGGACAGGCTTCTGGAATATACGGGGCTTGTTTCGGATCGCGAGATGAAGGAACAGTTTCTCGATAACATGGACCTAGAGCGCGAGCGCGGCATCACGATAAAGCTGCAGACGACGCGGCTCGCCTATACCGCGAAGGACGGCGAGGAATATGTGCTGAACCTCATCGACACGCCCGGGCATGTGGACTTCACGTACGAGGTTTCGCGCAGCCTGGCGGCCTGCGAGGGCGCGGTGCTGGTGGTGGACGCGACGCAGGGGGTGGAAGCGCAGACGCTCGCGAACGTCTACCTCGCGATGAACGAGGATCTAGAGATACTTCCCGTGCTGAACAAAATCGACCTGGCCAGCGCGGATCCGGATGCCGTAAAGTCGGAGATAGAGGACGTGATAGGCATAGAGGCTGCCGGTGCGCCGCTCATCTCGGCCAAAGAGGGCATCGGCATAGATGAGGTGCTGGAGGACATTATCGCGAACGTCCCCGCGCCGTCGGGCGACCGCGACGCACCGCTGAAAGCGCTCATCTTCGATTCGTACTACGACAATTATAGGGGCGTGGTCATATACGCGCGCGTCTTCGACGGTGCGGTGAAAGCGGGCGACATGATACGCCTCATGAACACGGGCAAGGAGTACGAGGTGACGGAAGTCGGCGTATATGCGCCGGGGCCGGTGCAGACGGACGAGCTTGCGGCCGGCGAGGTCGGCTATATCAGCGCGAGCATCAAGCGCGTGGCGGACGCGCGCGTGGGTGATACCGTCACGCTGTCGAACAGGCGGACGGCAGAGCCGCTGCCCGGATACAAGAAGGCGCAGCCGATGGTCTACTGCGGGATATACCCCGCCGAGGGCGAGAAATACGAGAACGTCAAAGACGCCATCGAAAAGCTCCAGGTGAACGACGCCGCCTTCCATTTCGAGCCCGAGACCTCCACCGCGCTCGGCTTCGGTTTTCGGTGCGGATTTTTGGGTCTGCTGCATATGGAAATCATCGTCGAACGGCTGGAGCGCGAGTTCGGCCTTTCGGTCATCACGACTTCGCCGAGCGTCATATATAAAGTAGAGATGTCGGACGGCGAGATCGAGATGATACAGAACCCGAGCAACCTGCCGGACCCAACGCTCATAGCGCATATCGAGGAGCCGATAGTCAAGGCGGACATCATGATACCGAACGACTATGTAGGCGCGATAATGGATCTCTGCCAGGACCGGCGCGGCAAAATGCTGCACATGGAATACATCACGGAGAAGCGCGTGCAGCTGCACTACGAGCTGCCGCTGAACGAGGTCATCTACGATTTCTTCGACGCGCTGAAATCGCGCACGCGTGGCTATGGGTCGCTTGACTACGAATTTATCCGATACGAGCCGTCGAAAATCGTCAAGCTCGACATCCTGCTGAACAAGGAGCAAGTGGACGCGTTCTCGATGCTCGTACACGAATCGAAGGCGTATTACAGAGGACGGTTTGTCTGCGAAAAGCTGAAGGACATCATACCGCGTCACCAGTTCGAGATACCCGTGCAGGCCTCCATCGGCCAGAAGGTCATCGCGCGCGAGACTGTACGCGCCTACCGCAAAGATGTCATCGCGAAATGCTACGGCGGCGACATCTCGCGAAAGAAGAAGCTGCTCGAAAAGCAGAAGGAAGGGAAGAAGCGCATGCGTCAGTTCGGCTCTGTCGAAGTGCCGCAGGAGGCTTTCACAGCCGTGCTGAAATACGATGAGAATAAATAATAACCCCCGCCTGCCGCGCGAGCGCGGCAGGGCGCAGCAGCGCGAAAACGCAGCCGGAACGCTGGGCATATATCTGCATATACCGTTCTGCAAGCGGCGTTGCCGTTACTGCACCTTCCTGTCCGACGACGAGGCGGGCGAGAAGGAGCGCTCCCTCTACGTGGCGCAGCTGCGGCGCGAAATAGCGGGCAAGAGCGAGCGGTACGCGGCGGGGCGCACGGTCGATACCATATTCGTCGGCGGGGGTACGCCTACGGTGCTGCCGCCGAACGAGCTGGACGATATCATCGAGGGCGTCTATTCGCGCTTCAACGTTTCGGAGGATCCCGAGATAACGGTGGAAGCGAACCCAGGGACAGTGGACGAGGGCTATCTGCGTGCGCTTATGGAGTCGGGCGTGAACAGAATCAGCTTCGGCGTACAGAGCTTTGACCGCGGAATGTTGGGATATCTGGGCCGCATCCATACGGCGGACGAAGCTCTGCGCTCATACGCGGCCGCCCGCGCCGCCGGATTCGACAACGTGAACATCGACCTCATATTCGGCCTGCCCGACCAGAGCGCGGATATCTGGAACGCGGATCTTCGCGAAGCGCTGTCACTGCAGCCCGAGCATATCTCGTTCTACGGACTGCAACTCGAGGAGGATACACCGCTTTACGACGATGTGATGTCGGGGCGGCTGGACGCAATCTCGGACATCGAGGATCGGAGGATGTACCACTCGGCG
>JAIRPQ010000148.1 GCA_031256875.1 Eubacteriales Family XIII. Incertae Sedis bacterium
CTTGCCATCTCACTACTTCCTGAGCTCAGGGGGTACGGGATAGGTACGAAGCTGATGAAAAAGCTCTTTGCCGTCTTGCGAGACAATGGCTACAAACAAACATCGCTTTCCGTCCAGAAGGGCAGTCCCGCCGTTAGGTTCTATAATCGGCTTGGCTATAAAACCATCAGCGAGAACAACGAGGACTGCATCATGGTGAAAAATTTATAACGGGAGGGCTTGGAGTATGACCTTTTGGGACTTATGCGCACCGTTTTACGATTTTGCCGAACGTCGAAACGGCAGGCTTACGGGAAAATGCTCTCTGTCGTGCGTGAGCTTGTGCCGCAGGATGCGACCGTGCAGGAGCACGCCGCCCGCCCCGCACACCCAACCCAGCCCCGCCCGCTTCCCAAGCGCCAGCTCAGCCCCCCCACTGACAGAGTTCGGAATTTTCTGATATAATATCGGCATAGATATTTCTGCGGAGTGCGTCGGAAAGGCGTTGGGATGAGCAAAGACATCCGCATAACAGACCGCATGCCTGTGTCTATGCAGGTGCAGGAAGTGACCAGCGTCACCTGCCATTGGCACGACTTTCTTGAGGTGATTTGGATTATACGCGGGAGCGCCGTCGTCTGCGAGTCCACCATGCGCTACCCGCTTTGCGAGGGCGACATCTACGTCGTCAATTACAACGAGACGCACAAGATCATATGCGACAGCGAGCCAGCCGTCATAGGATTCCTGTTCGTCGATTACCGCTATTTCTCCAAATACATCCCGAACCTGAAAGAGATATCGTTCGCGCATTACGCCTTCAGCACTGCGCCGAACCCCGACGCCGCCCTCGTGAGCTGCCGGAAATACATGGCGTCGGCGTACAGCCTGCTGAACCGCGAGGACGTGAAACCTGCCGAGGTCGAGGACATGGCCGTGCCGTTCCTGAAACTCATCGTGGACACCTTCCAGTACATATACTATGTCAAGGACAAAGACGGCAACTACATCGACATCCTCTCGCAGAACAACCTCACGAAAAAGCAGCTCGAGCGCCTGCACCGCATCACTTACTATATCTACATGAACTGCGGCGAAAAGCTGCGGCTCGACGATTTGGCGAACACCGAGCTATACAACAGGTTCTACATCTCCCATTTCATCAAGAAGGCGTTCGGGCTCAGCTACCAGGAAACCGTGTCGCTCTCGCGGGCGGTCATATCCGAGCGAATGCTGCTCGGCACGGACTCCAGCCTTGACGAGATCGCGTCCGCCGTCGGGTTTTCGTCGCGCGGCCAGTATTGCAGCCATTTCCGAAAATGGCACGGCATGTCGCCGACGCAGTACCGGCGCGAGAACAGGGAGGACGCCCCGGGAAACGTGGACAATATATTTGTCATGCAGCGCGCGGAAGCGGAGGAGGCCATCCGCGGCAGCAAGATAGGCGGCGCGGTCAGCAAGATAATTACCTGAACGGGCAACTGCATAGGCTATCCCGCCAAAGAAGTACCTTCGCTTTGTGCGATAATATTAACAACAATTATATTTAGATTAGCGCCAACAATTAATTTAGAAAATATCTGCGTGGTTTGGAAGCAATGAAGCAATAATAATTTGTCGTTTTTGCTGGTGGTTTGATGGGAGAATTGCCGATGGATAAATACATGACGCGGATGGGCGACGGCAGTGCGGTGTTCATGTCGTTGGAAGAAATCAGGTCTGATGTGAGGGACGGCGCGTCTGACGCGGCGCGGCGCGGCAAGATACCGCCGCTGACGGACAGCGAGATAGACCATATCGTGGACATCATCACGATGGACGGCATCGTGGTCGGCGTCAGGTACGGCGATCAGGTCGTGGGCTCCACGGACCAAGGCTCGGACACGGTGGGCGCGGAGTGCGGCGTTTCGATAGACCGCATCATACAGGCGCAGATGTACGAGCGCGGGTTCGGGCTCGACTCGTCGGATTTCGGTTTCACGGACTACAATTTCAAGGCGGTAAAATCCATAGCATCATACGAGGCATCGTATATGGAGAGGGCTTTGGACGGCACGGTCATCCCGCTGCTGTACGGCGGTATGCCGAACCTCGGATTCTACACGAAGCCCGACGGCCCTGTCGAGAACTGGGCGGAGCTGCTGCCGCAGGCGAAGATAGACGAGGCTCTCGCGGCGCAGGAACAGGCGGTGGATCTGGCGGTGCACGACATCGTATATGTCGCGGAGCAGATGGATGCCATCGGCGCGGACGGCATCAATCTCGACACGGCGGGCGCGGCGGGCGACGCGGATTTCCTCGCGACGCTTCTCGCCACGGAGGAGATAAAAAAGAAATTCCCGAACCAGGGAGTGGAGATAGGCATGGCGGGCGAGTTCGTCCTTGGCATGCACGGCAAGCTCACCTATAAGGGCGAAAGGCTCGCGGGGCTTTACCCGCACAAGCAGGTGGCGCTGGCGGAGCAGGCGGGGGCCACCGTGTTCGGCGCGGTCGTGAACACGAACACGTCGAAGTCCTTTCCGTGGAACATCGCCAGGGTCTGCACCTTCATCAAAGAGACCGTGAAAGAAGCGGGCAACATCGCCGTACACGCGAACGTCGGCATGGGCGTTGGCGGCATCCCGATGTGCGAGGTGATACCCTGCGACGCGGTATCGCGGGCTGACAAGGCGCTCATCGAAATAACAAATCTCGACGGCTTGTAGATAGGCGAGGGCGATCCCGTCGGCACGGAGATAACTCACTCCCTGACCGCATGCATGGGCGGCATCAAGACGGCCGGAGATCTGGTGTTCCGGATGCAGCTCATGAAAGGCATGAAGATAGGGGAAGCGAAAAAATATGTGGCGGAGAAGCTCGGCGTTACGGAGTACCAGCTCTGCGATTCGAGCGTGATGGCAGAGGTGCGTGACGACCTGGGGCTCGGGATTCAGATGCCGAGCGAATGCACCCCGACGGGCATGGCCGCGAAGATGCGTATCGAAAAAGCGCTCGACATCAAAATAAATTCGGTGGCGGTGTTCAAGAAGAAAGCCGGCCTGGATTAGAAGATCCGGAAGGTCCGGAAGGGCTAGAAGTATTAGAAGTATTAGACGGATCAGAAGTGTTAGAAGGTTCAAAGGAGAGGTGAGGATATGGTTGGCAGGGATTATGAGGATAGGACGCTTGGTTATTCCATCCTGACGAAGAACGACCTCGAAGCGATTCACGAAAAGACGCTGGACATCATGGAGAGCCACGGTGTCTGCGTGTTCGGCGGCGACGCGCAGGGGATTCTCGCGGGCGCGGGCTGCGAGCCTGACAGCGAAACGGGGCTGGTGAAATTCCCGCCGCGTGTCGTAGAGGACGCGCTGGAGTCAGCGCCGCCCGAGTTCACCATGTGCGGGCAGGATCCCGCGAAGGACACGGTCGTGGGCGCGGATCATGTGACCTTCACCACCTTCGGTACGGGCACGACCATCATCGACCCGTACACGGGCGAGCGCAGGGACACGACGCTGAAAGACCTCGAGGACATCACGCGGTTTGCGGATGCGGTGGACGAGGTGGACACGTTCACCATCGCTGTGGCGGCTCAGGACGTCGAGCCGGAAATCAAGGATCTCTATGAGGGCGCGGCGGTGCTGAACAACACGCGCAAGCATTTCGGGCACGACACGGAGGGCGGCGCGAACACGCGCAGGTTCATACGCATGGCGGCGGCCGTCGCGGGCGGCATGGACAAGCTGCGCGAGCGCCCCATCATTTCGCTCGGCGCCTGTCCGAACAGCCCTCTCGAAATACACGAGGACGCGGGCGAGCAGATTATCGAAGCCGCGAAAGCGGGCATACCCATGGACATCCTGTCGATGGGGCTTTCGGGCGGCACGACTCCCGCGACGATGGCGGGAACGCTGCTCACCACGAACTGCGAGATATTGGCGGGCATCGTCCTGAGCCAGACGGTCAGCAAAGGGACGCCCGTGTTCTACGGCAGCTCCACGACGATCATGGATATGCGGCTCGCCACCTCGCCGGTCGGCGCGCCCGAGCACGCGATGTACGGGGCGGCCGTCGCACAGATTGCCAAATTTTACCAGATACCGAACGACTCGGCGGGCACATAGGGGGACAGCAAGGTCATCGACGCCCAGATAGGGCACGAGAAAACGATGACCACGCTTCTCCAGGCGGCGGCGGGCAGCAACGTGATATATGGAATGGGAATGCTCGAGATGGGAATGACCATGAGTTACGAACAGCTGCTGATCGACGCGGAGATCATAAGGATGACGAGGAAGGTCCTAGAGGGCATCGACGTGAACGAGGTGACGCTGGCCGCCGACCTGATAAAATCCGTCGGGCCGAACGGCTCATACCTCGGGCAGAAGCACACGCGCGACCACATGCGCGGCATGTCGCAGGCGAAGCTGATAGACCGCCGCATGTACGACGCGTGGGAGCGCGAGGGCGGGAAGGACATACGCGAAAGGGCGCACGAGAAGGCGCTGGAAATTTTGGAAGCGCACAGGGTAGAGCCGTTGCCGGAGCCGGTGAGAAAGGAGATAGCGGACATCATAGCGGAAGCGAGGGATGAGATCGCGGAGCGCTAAAAAATATAGATAGCGGAATTGATTATCGCATAATGATTAGGAGGAAAAAATGAGCGAAGAAATCTATGCAAAGATGAAGGATGCCGTGCTGGAAGGCGAGGAGGACGACGCGAAGGCGCTGGCCGAGGAAGCGCTCGCGCAGGGGCTGCCGCTGAAGAAAGTCATGGACGACGGGTTTCTCGCGGGCATTCAGGAAGCGGGCAGGCTCTATTCCAGCGGCGAGTATTTCCTGCCCGACCTCATGTGCTCGGCGGATTCGATGAAAGCGGCCCTGGCCGTGCTCGAAGAGGAGATAAAGAAGCCGACGAGCGAAATCAAATCCAAGGGCACTGTGCTGATGGCTACCGTCCAGGGCGACGTACACGACATCGGCAAGGTCATCGTCGGCTCGATGCTGACGGCGGCGGGGTACTCCGTAACGGATCTTGGCGTCAGCGTCCAGAACGCGGAAGTGGTCAAGGCGGTCGAGGAACAGAAGCCGGACTTCCTCGCGCTGTCCGCGCTGCTCACGACGACGATGGAAGAACAGGGCAGGGTCATAGGGCTTTTGAACGACGGCGGCATCAGGGGTTCTGTCAAGGTCATGGTAGGCGGCGCGCCCGTTACGAAGGAGTTCGGAGACAAGATAGGCGCGGACGGGTATTCCGACGATGCCGTGGGTGCCGTGGCGCTTGCCGACGGGCTGGGCGCATCGTGAGGAAGGGCCGCCGATCGCTGCGCCATATGAATGAATAGGAAGGGAGCGATAACGGATGGATAACAATGTTACGCTGAACTCCGCTGCGGGTGTGGGTTTGAAGAAAACGAAGATGGGGCTTTTGACCGTCGCGTTTATGATATTCAACCTGTGTGCGGGCGGCTGCTTCGGCATAGAGGAAATGGTTTCCGGAGTCGGCCCGGGCATGACCCTGGCGCTGCTGCTGGTCATACCCGTGATTTACGGATACCCGATAGGGCTTATGTGCGCCGAGCTGGGTTCGGCCATCCCCGACGAGGGCGGGTTCTACGAATGGCCGAAGAAAGCGTTCGGCGAGTTCTGGGGCTTTCAGGCCGGTTGGTGGAGAACCATCGCCACATACATCGACAACACGCTGTATGTGATACTCGCGGGGACGTATGTAATGTACGCGTTCAACCTGACCCCCATGCAGGGCTATATGGTGAAGGTCGCGTGCATTACCGTATTTATTGTAATTAACCTGGTGGGATTGAAAGAGGTCGGCGTGATGAGCAGCGTCCTCGCCACGCTCGTGCTCGTGGCGTTCACGACGGTCGCGATAGTGGCGCTGTTCCACCTGAACGTCAACCCCGTTGACCCGTTCATCCCGCCCGACAGCAGCGTAACAGAATCGCTCGGCACGGGGCTGGCCATCGCGATGTGGTGCTACTGCGGATACGAGTCGATGTCGTCGCTGGCGGGAGAGATGGAAAACCCGCAGGTCATACCAAAGGCGCTCGTCATCGCGATACCCGCCATCGCGTTCATCTACATCTTCCCGACGATTACGAGCGTGTCGGCGATCGGGCATTGGGACGAATGGGCCGTGGACGGCGGATACACCTACGCGACGGTTCTTGAAACCTTCCTGCCCGCGGCTATCGGCGGAGGAATCGCCATCGTGTTTGCGTTCGTAGCGGTGGCGGCAAACCTCGGCATCTACAATTCCTATGTCGCGTCGGGCTCGCGGGGGTTCTTCGTTCTCGCGAAGGACAACCTCTGCCCGCGCTTTCTCGCAAAGGTCGGCAAGCGCTCGGGCGTTCCGTATTTCGCGGTTATTCTAATGGGCATCACGAACGCCATCCTCTGCCTGTTCGCCTTTGAAGCCGTTGTTGTTATCGACGTGTTCGTATACATGTTCTCGCAGGCGCTGACGCAGTTCGCGGGAATAAAGCTCCGGCGAATGATTCCCGTCGCGGAGCGCCCGAAGGAGACGTTCCGGATACCGTTCGGCGAAAAAGGCTTCGTCGCCGTCGCCATAGTGCCGCTCATAGTCATCGCGGTCGCGCTCTACATAAACGGCACGGATTATTTCATAGGTGGAATAATAGGCGTGGTTTCAGGCCCCATTGCCTACATCGTGTTCAAGCGGATTTACAAGGGGCTGTACGTGAACGATCCGGTGAACCATCCCATCAACCCGAGGACGAAGCTCGGCGTTGGGGATCTGAAACATATCTCGAACATGCTGTTCATCATCGCGGCCATCGCGCTCGTCGGCGCGTTCTTCCTGCCGTTCTATGAGGGCAGCTGGGCGAACGGGTACGTGAGCGACATGGCGGAGGTCACGGACTATGGGTACACGGAAGATGAGTGGACGACGCTCGCGAACGGCGACATCTGGATCAAGGGGTATTACGAAGGGATCTACGGGCCGAAGGATATTTTCGGAACGATGATTTTGGCGATACGCCTGACTGTGCCTATCGCGGCCGTGGCAGGAATAATTCTCAGGCTGTATGACAGGAGAACAAGGAAGGCATTGGAGGTGGCATAATGGAATTGAGGTTGAGATCTTTGTCGGATAGCGACGTGCGGCTGGTGCATGACAAGACCTTGGAGATACTGAGGGATGTCGGCATCAGCGTCAAGAGCGAGAGAGC
>JAIRPQ010000033.1 GCA_031256875.1 Eubacteriales Family XIII. Incertae Sedis bacterium
CATTGGGATGGCACTCTCGCATAATTATAGAAGGGATTCGAACCCGAGCGGTAAGGCACCACGGGGCGAAGCCCCTGTGCCTCTCACAGGGGACGTACCAACGACAGCAAGCTGTCGGGTTACGTCCGACAAGGGCGCGAGCGTGAAGCGATACAGTCCAGTGGACTGTATCGTAGCGAGCGGGCCAAGCCGACCGAAAGGGGAGGCGCGGGCCGGCGTATGCGAAGCATACGCAAAATCCCTCCTTCTCACGTCATTTAATTTTCTCAAACTGATATGATATAATGTCAAAATTAGGGTCTGCGATAATGGCTTGAACGTAAACGCCAATTTAAGCGTATTCAGGAGACGAGGTATACCGATGTCAGAAAAACGGATTAGCTATAACAATATGAAATCTGAAAACAATACCGAAATCATCATCTATCAGACCGCCGACGGCAAGGCAAAAATTGATGTGCGTATGCAGGGTGAGACGCTCTGGCTCTCAGAAAGCCAGATGGCGGAGCTTTTCGGGCGTGACCGTTCAGTCATAGGCAAGCATATCCGCAACATTTTTACGGAAGGCGAACTTGAAGATAAAAGCAACGGGCAAAAAATGCCCGTTCCAAATTCTGACAAACCAGTGTCTTTTTACAGCCTTGACGTAATACTTGCCGTCGGCTACCGTGTGAAGTCGCTTCGCGGCACTCAGTTCAGACAATGGGCGACTGCCGTTTTGCATGAGTACCTGCAAAAGGGCTTCACCATGAACGACGAGTTTTTGAAGAACATGGGAGGCGGCGTTTACTGGAAAGAGCTTCTGGAGCGCATCCGTGACATCCGCGCCAGCGAGAAGGTGATGTACCGACAAGTCCTCGACCTCTACGCCACAAGCATGGACTACAACGCCACCATGCCGGAGACGATAGAGTTCTTCAAGATAGTGCAGAACAAGCTGCACTATGCGGTCAGCGGACACACCGCCAGCGAAATCATCTTTGACCGCGCCAACGCAGAGCTTCCGTTCATGGGTTTGACGGTATTCAGCGGCAAAAGACCTGTAAAAGGCGAGGTCACCATTGCCAAGAACTATATGACGGAAAAGGAGCTATTCGCCTTGCGCCGAATGGTCAATGCCTTCTTTGATATGGCGGAACTCAAAGCCTCGCAGCAAGAGCCAATGTATATGCGGGACTGGCTGGTGACGCTGGACAAATTCACCGCCGATTTTGGGATGGGCGTATTGGAAGGCGCAGGCAAAGTGAAAGCCGAAGATGCACACGAGAAAGCCCTCCGTGAGTATGAGGCATACCGCGCCGCTCTGCCAGACGATTTGACCGACGTGGAGAGGGCTTACCTCGATACGTTGAAGGATATACAGAAGAGACTGAATGACAGAGGTGGCGAGGAATGAGAAAAACCCTCTCTGATATATGCGCCCGAAAGCCCCCCTATGCCTTCCCCAAAATAACAACAAAGCGGCTGCCTTTGCCTGGCTTGCTTTCTACCTCTATGCTCCCGCCGTGCGCTTCCACTATGGACTTTGCTATGGTCAGGCCGATGCCCGCGCCGCCCGTACCTCGGTTGCGCGATTTGTCCGTCCTGTAGAACCTTTCGAAAATCAGCGGGATATCTTCCGCATGGATGCCGATGCCGCTGTCCTCGATGACCAGTACGCCGCTCTGGGGCGTATCCTCTACCGTTATCCGCACCTGCCCGTTTTGCGGCGTGTATTTTATGGCGTTGGACAGCAGGTTCGCAAGCACCTGGCGCATGCGGTCCCTGTCCGCGGGTACGATAGAAGATTCGCCGCTCACGTCCATGGCGATACCCTTCTTTGCGCCCTCGCTCTCGAACGCGTGAAAAGCCGCGCCAGCCAGCTCCAGCAAATCCGTAGGCGATTTGTCCAGGCTCAGATTGTCGGCTTCGATTTGCCCCAGCTTTTCGATTTCTTCCACCAGCCCCGTGATTCGGCCGATTTCGTCAAAGCAGCTTTGCAGGCGCTCTTTGGTCGGCTCCCAGACGCCGTCGATCATCATCTCCAGATGCGTGGACACGGCCGAAAGCGGGGTTCTCAGCTCATGTGATACATCGGTCGTGAGCTGCCGTCGCAGGCTTTCCTGGCGGTCAAGAGACTCCGCCATATTGTTCACGGCCGCGACCAGTTCCGCCAATTCGCGCACCCTCGTTTTCCCATTGAACCTGATGCTGAAATTGCCCTCTGAAACCTGTGTCGCGATATGGGCGGCTTTAATAATCGGGCGGGAAATGCGCCGCGCGAGCAGCCTGCCGCAGGCGAATGAAAATGCCAGCGACAGAAGGCCTATGACGAGCAGGACGGCGTTAAGCGCGGTCATGAAGCGAGAGTCATTCTCGCTGAAAAAATACGGGCCGTATGCCTGGATATCTACGGTGCCGATGATGGCCCCGCTCTGCGTGAGGTCATATTCCATCGTGACAAACCCGCCGTGAAGGTTTGGCCTGATTTTGTCCATGCGTTCGGAGATCTCGTCCATGATTCTGCCGCAGAGCGACATATCGTGATTTTCGGCATCCCATACGACATCGCCCGCACTGTCCTTGACACGAATGACATAGCCGTCATACAAGGCCGACATGCCGACCCCGTGAACGTAGCTCGTATCCCATTCGCCCGTCACGCTGTCATATTGCCAGTCAAGATTGGAGACGATTTTCTGCGACTGCATCTCCCTTTGTTCGCTTGCGTATTTTTCAAATTCCTTGTTGATTAGGACATTGGACATAATGCTGATAAGCCCAATGGCGATAAGCACGACCACAGCGATAGCCAGCGTGAATTGTGCCGCAAGCCCGCGCTTCATGTCGCGCACCTCCGAAAATGCCCCGAACACACGCAGAATGTCACGCGCCACTTTATCTGCCACCCAAGTCCGCGCTTCATGTCACGCACCCCCGAATTTGTATCCGGCGCCGTGGACGGTCAACACGTACACAGGTGATTTTGGATTATCTTCGATTTTCTGTCTGATGTTTTTTATATGCGTATCTATCACCCTGTCATAGCTGTCGAAATCCGGCCCGAACGCTATTTCGATGAGTTCGGTGCGCGTGAATACCTTGCTCGGGTATTTTATCAGAGTGGAAAGTATCTTGCGCTCGCTCGGCGTGAGCCAGACGCTATGGCCTTTTTTGCTGACGGTGTTCTGCTCAAAATCTATGACCAGGTCTCCGCCGCCCCATGAATTTTTCGCGAACAGAGGCTTCAGATCTTCCGATGAGCGCCGCAGCACTGTTTCGATGCGGGCACACAGCTCTTTCAGGCTGAACGGCTTGGTGATATAATCGTCGGCTCCGAGCCGCAGCCCGTTCAGAAGGCTGTCCTCCTGCGTCTTGGCGGTGAGCATGATGATGGGTGCACGGGATTTTTTCCGTATCGCCTTGCAGACGTCCTCACCTGAGATGTCCGGCAGCATGAGGTCGAGCACGACCAGCGAAATATTGTCGCGGTAAAAAACCTCCAGCGCCTTTTTTCCGTTTTCAGCTTTGAACACGATGTATCCGTTTGCTTCCAGATAGGCGGATACGGCGTCAAGGATTTTCGGCTCGTCGTCCACCACGAGCAGCTTTTTCCTGTTATCAGCCATTGCCGCCCGCATCCCCTCTCACAGCCCCGACTGCATCAACACCCACACTCCCGACTGCATCCACACCCGCATCCCCGACTGCATCAACACCCACAGCCCCGCCCGCATACCCAACCGGCGCTTCCCAATCCGCCGGATTGATTCTTTTCAGGCGCAGGGCGTTTGTTAGCACGGAAACAGAACTCAGGCTCATGGCCGCTGCCGCGAAAATCGGATTTAGCAACGGGCCGCCGAAAAGATACAGTACGCCCGCCGCGATGGGAATCCCGACCACGTTGTAGCCGAATGCCCAAAACAGGTTTTGCTTGATGTTGCGGAGGGTCTGCTTGGATAGCTGGATGGCGGTCGGTACTTCCATGAGGTCTGAGCGCATCAGCACAATGTCCGCCGATTCCATTGCCACATCCGTTCCCGAGCCGATGGCGATACCGATGTCAGCCTGCGCGAGCGCGGGCGCGTCGTTGATGCCATCGCCTACCATCGCGACCTTGCGCCCCTCGCCCTGAAGCTGCTTCACCTCGTTCGACTTGTCCTGCGGAAGCACCTCGGCAAGCACGCGGTCTATGCCCACCTCGGACGCGATGGCTGCGGCGGTTCTCCTGTTGTCGCCCGTTATCATCGCCACTTCCACGCCCATCCCGTGCAGCCTTTCGATGGCGGCCTTGCTGCTCGCTTTCACGACATCCGCGACCGCGACGATGCCCGCAGACTTTCCGTCCACAGCCACATACATAGGCGTCTTTCCCTCGGACGCAAGGCGGTCCGCTTCCGTCTCAAGCGCGTCCAGCGCCACGCCGCGTTCGCCCATCAGCCCCGCGCTGCCCGCCAATACCGTCAGCCCGTCTATTTCGGCTTCGATGCCGCGCCCCGTGAAGGACGTGAACCGGCAGGCGTCAGAAAGCTCCAGCCCTCTGTCACGCGACCCCGCGACGATGGCCTGGCCGAGTGGATGCTCTGAATTTTTTTCGGCCGAAGCCGCCAAGCGCAGGACTTCGTCCGCGTCCATGTCCGCCGCGGGCAACACGTCTGTGACGGTCGGCTTGCCTTCCGTGATGGTGCCCGTTTTGTCGAATACGACGATGCCCACCTTGTGCGCGGTTTCGAGCGCTTCGCCGCCCTTGATGAGTATGCCGTTTTCCGCGCCCTTGCCGGTTCCGACCATGATGGCGGTCGGCGTCGCGAGCCCCAGCGCGCAAGGACAGGCGATGACGAGAATCGAGATGAAGATGGTGAGCGCGAATTTCAAATCTCCGCCCGTCGCGATGAACCACGCCGTTCCCGCCGCGAGCGCGATAAGGCACACGATGGGTACGAATATTCCGGATACCTTGTCCGCCAACGCCGCGATAGGCGCCTTGCTACCCTGCGCGTCCTCGACCAATTTTATGATCTGCGCGAGCGCTGTGTCGCTGCCGACCTTCTCCGCCCTGAACCGCATCGCGCCCGTCGTGTTCAGCGTGGCGGCGTATACCGCGTCGCCCGCCTTCTTGTCCACCGGCATGCTCTCGCCGGTCAGCATGGATTCGTCGATGGCCGTGTGCCCCGAAAGGACTGTCCCGTCCACCGGAATTTTGGCGCCCGGCTTCACGATGATGATGTCGCCGATTTCCACTTCGTCTATCGGAATCTCCCGCTCCACATTGTTTTCGATAATTATTGCCGTCTTAGGCGCGAGCCCCATGAGCTTTTTGATGGCCTCGCTCGTCCTGCCCTTTGACACGGCTTCGAGCGATTTACCGAGGAGGATTAATGTAATAATAACGCCGGCCGTTTCAAAATAGAGGGATTCCACCGCGCGGAAATTCCCGCCAGCTATCTGGAAGGTGTTGTAGGCGCTGTAGATGATGGCCGCGGACGTGCCCACCGCGATGAGCGAATCCATATTCGGGCTTCGCATCGCCAGCGCCTTGAAGCCGACCGTGTAGAATCGATAGCCGGCGCAGACGACAGGAATAACGAGGGCTATCTCCGCAAGCGCGTAAATCAGGGAATAATTCATCGGGTCAAGGCCGGAGGGGTAGGGCAGAGTAATTCCATATTTGGTAAGCATTGGCACCATCGCGATGTAGAGAAGCGGCAGCGAGAACGCGGCGGATACGATGAATTTCGTCCACAGCGTCTTGATTTCCTTCTGCTTGCGCGCGCGGTCCTCGTCCACCGCGCCGGCTCCCGCGGGTTCCAGCGCTTCATAGCCCGCCTTCTCGATAGCTTCCCGAATGGCGGACAGGCGCACCTGCTGCGGGTCGTATATAACGGTGGCATTTTCCGTGGCGTAATTTACCGATGCCGACGTTATGCCGGACAGTCTTTTTAGGCTCCTTTCGACGCGCTGCGCACAGGCCGCACAGCTCATGCCGCCGATGGGTATGGTGGTGTTTGCGTCATAGTTGTTTGCTGCCGCTTGCATCTGGCTGTCCATGTAAACCTACCTCGTTCCGCCGATATGTGCCACTAGAAGTATAGCATATCCTCGGCGTTCTTTATTGCTGTTCCGGTCAAATTTCATTATTCCAAAATGGCGTCCGCTAACGGCGGCAGGACGGTATCCGAATCAATACTCCGTTTTCCAGTTCGCGAAAATCTGCTTGGACTCGCTCAGGAAATCGTAGGAGATGGTGATGGAGTCATCGCTCACCGTCTTGTTCTCCGCGAAGATGGGCCAGGGGTTGCAGCCGCCAGCCTCTACCTCGACCCTGTCCATCGGGAATTGGTTGCCGCAGTTTTGGCAGACGAGCACATCGCCTTGCTGCTCGTAATATCCACGCCCCGAATCGTAGCAGACCTGGCAGGTGTTGAACGCGGTCCTGATAGAGCCGCCCGAATCCTTGACCGCGATGACTTCCATGAGCGTGCCGTCCACGCTGACAGGATAATATGTCGCCGTGCCGGAAATCTCTCCGGTCGGAATGACTAGGCTTCCGCCGGGCTCTATCGCCGCCGCGTCGCCTTGGCTTTTCTCCTGCGCGCCGCCCGAATCCCCGCCGGAAGTTTCAGCAGAAGTTTCGCCGGAAGTCGCCGGCGTCGTACCGTCCGCCGCGTCGCCTTGGCTTTTCTCCGTGCCATCCGCGCCGCCCGAGCAGGCCGTGAGCGAGAGGGCCAATGTCACAGCCAGCAACAGGAGGGCGAATGCCCGCCTACGGCTTCTTCGTTTCTGTTCATGTTCGGTTCGCATAGTCGGTTTCTCCTTTGCAATCATCATAGTCGGCGTTTATCATCGTTTGAAATTATCGTGGTTGGTAATCATCAGGCTTGATTCGCTGTCAGTGGCAGGACGTTTCGCTGCCCTGCCACAGCGGTGTGGACGCGCTTTGCTTCGGCTCCGGTGGCGCGTCAGGCTCCGCTTCAGGCTCCGCGTCGGCGGGCGTTCCTGGTTCGACGACCGTGATAGTCCCGCGAATCATGCCCATCCAGCAGCTGTATCCGAATCGCCCCGTCTCGCTCGGCGTGAACTCGACGATGTTCTCGCCCGTCTTGAACGAATACTCGATACCGAAATCCTGTATGACCATTCTGTTGTTGCAGCCGTTGATGCTGCCCTGCGGCGCGTCGATTACCCATTTGACGGGAATGCCTGACCGGACCGTGATATCCGGATAACGGCCCGCAGCCAGGGTGCTGCCGATGACCTGCTTGCCATCCTCCACCTGGATGCTGCCCGCTCCGGAGACCTTATCAGTGCCGGCAAGCAGTGTATCGGGCGGTACGAGTCCGGAAAGGCTGCCGCCTTGCGAGAGCATCGCTAGCCCGAGGACTACGACCAATACCGCGCCCACGTTCATGACCCTGCTCGCAAACCGCCTGCCGAGCGCCGCGACAATGCCGCCGAGTCCGAGCATGAGCGGAACAGTGCCGAGGCTGTATATGAACATGGAAAGGGCACCGACGAAAGGGTTTCCCGAAGCGAGCGCGACGATCTGCATCGACTGCAACGGGCCGCAGGGCATCAGCCCGTTCAGCAGCCCGACGATAAAAGGGCTACCCGCCCGCGCTTTTTCGGCATCGATTTTTTCCGCAATGAAGCGCGGCATCCTCGGCTGAAGCCATCGCAACGCGGGGATGATGCCCAGCATATTGATGCCCATTATTACCATGAGAGCGCCCGCGACAATCTTCAGTATACCCTGAATCGCGGCGGGCAGCCCCGCGTCCGCGCCGCCATAGGCGGCAAGGCCGATGAACCCCAGCACGAAACCGATGGCCGTGTATGATGAAACGCGCCCCAGATTGTAGAGGAGCGCGGGCCTTAATACCCCAAGCGGGCTGGGCCGCGCGATGTCCTTCGCCGCGTCCGCGCCGCCTTTCGGTATGCTCTGTGAGAGATTGATGCCGCCGCACATGGCGACGCAGTGGAGGGAAGTGACGAACCCTATCGCGAGCAGCATCCCATAGCCCATGCCCGCGTCCGCGAGCCGGCTTGGGACGAGGAGATTCAAAACGCCGAACTGCTGCAAAAGTATATAGAGCGAAATAATGATGGCCAGGATTCCGGCCACGCGGCCCAGATCCGCGGCAGGCGGCCTTTCCGCGGGCGGCACCGAGTAATCGAGCCGGCGTATGGCCGAGATGATTTCTTCGATGGAAACGATGTCCGCGTCGTATGTGACATCAGCCGTCCCCGCGCCGTAACTGACGCTGACGGCCGCGACGCCCGCAGTGCTCCGCAGCTTCCTTTCGATTTTGTTCCGGCAGTTGGCGCAGGTCATGCCGCCGACGCGGAGCCGGCGCTTCTTCAGCCTGGGTTTCATGGCGCGTTTAGCTCCTTTCGCTCCTTTCGCAAAGTCCATAGATTTTCCGTAGGTTTGCTGACAGGTATAATAATAGCCCGAAAATTTGTGGTTATTATGTGATTTGAAAACGCGGGTTGAAAATAATTTGCAGCCTGTGCAGCTCTGCCGGTACGCAGCGCGGACGCTCAGTCCTCCTGAATGCCGTATTTCTTCATCTTGTAATAAAGGCTGGGCCTCGTGATGGCCAGCAGCTCCGCGGCCTTTGTTTTATTGCCGTCGTTTACGCGCAGGGCGCGCTCGATGGCCGAACGCTCTGTTGCCGCGAGGATGTCGCTCAGGGTATGGACGCTGCCCGTGTCGGCGTCCGCGGGGCTGCCGCGCATAATGTCAGCCAGAAATTTGCCCAGATGCGCCGGCTTCAGAGATTCGTCCTTGCAGTTGTTCATCGCCCGTTCCAGCACATTCGCCAGCTCGCGCACGTTGCCCGGCCAGTGATACTGCTCGAAAAGCCGATACGTTTCGTCCGCGATGCTGGCGGTGTTTCTGTTCAGCTTGCTGTTGAGCTGTTTCAGCAGTGTCTGGGCTATGAGAGGTATGTCCTCCCTGCGCTCCCGCAGCGGCGGCACATCGATGGAAACCACGTTCAGACGGTAATACATATCTTCCCGAAATTGATTGTTATTTACTAGTTGTTTCAGGTTCTTGTTGGTCGTGGCTATGATGCGGACGTCGATAGGGATGGGCTTCGAACCGATTCTGTCTATCTCGCTTTCCTGTAGGACACGGAACAGCTTGGGCTGTATGTGGTAGGGGATCTGGTCTATCTCGTCGAGGAAAATCGTCCCCTTGTCAGCCATCATGAATTTGCCGGACTTGCCGCCCGACGCCGCGCCGGTGAAAGAGCCGCCTTCGTAGCCGAACAGCTCGGATTCGAATAATGGCTCGGGGATGGCCGCGCAGTTGACTTCGATGAACGGCGCGTGTTTTCTCGCGCTAAGGCTGTGTATGGCGTGCGCGACCAGCTCCTTGCCGGATCCGGTCTCACCGTTGATTAATATAGTGGAATTTCCTTCGGCCACGTTGAATATCTGCTGCTTGAGCGCCCTGATTTTTTCGCTGTTGCCGATGATGTCCGAGACGGTGTACTTCATGGAACCGTCCGCGTCGGGCGACTCCGGCTCGCGGTCCGACAGGTGCAGCAGCCCCTGTTTCTCAAACTCGAAAACCTTACGCACGAACGCCTTTATTTCCTCGTCGTTCTCGAAGATATCGAAGTCGATGACATTGGCCAGCTCCCCGTTCCGGTATATCGGGATGATATGTGTGACGCTCGTGTCGCCGCCCTCGAAATAGAAGGCCGCCTTTTCCGCCTTGCCCCTTCTTATCACTTCCATTACCTTGCTCGTGGGGTGGACCTCGTCAATCATCTTGCCCACATAACAGTCGGGGGAATCCAAAATCCGCAGGTTCTCCACTTCCTCGACGACGGATTCGTCGATATATCGTATCCGGCCATCCCCATCCACGACCACCAGCCCGGGAATAGCCCGAATAATGCCCTCGCATTCCTCGGGCGTAAGCGCAAAATCATCAAGTAAAGCAGTTCTCTTAGGCATAGCGCAGTCCTTTCAGTTCATCATATGTTATTCTCTCATGAAAGGCCCGCCGAAGCAAACCAGCGCGGTACTTGACATGCATCCATTTTATGGTATAATAGGCGCATACAGTCGTTATTGCGCTTATTAACCATTGCGGAGAAAAGAGAGAAAATGACCGAGATACATGAAACGGACAGGAACAAGACAGGCGGTAAGGAGTTGCTGCGGCTGACGAATGACTACGTGTTCAAGCGCACATTCGCGGAGGAAAATATAGACGCGCTCGCGAAGTTCATCGCCAGCGTTACGGGCATCGACGTGGAAGAGCTGGAAGCGATAAGTGCCGGCGACCCAAACCTCCATGCCTACAGAGAAGGCGGCAAGCAGGGGGAGCTGGATGTGCGAGTCCATACGAAACGGGGAGACATCGTTAACGTCGAGATACAGGTCAAGAACGCACGCGCGTTTCTGCGGCGCATCATATACTACAACGGCAGGCTGTTCGCGTCGCAGCTCGACAGCGGAGAGGATTACGGGATGTTGCACCGGACGGTCACGATCGTCATTACGGATTTTGTGCTGATAGCTGAAAATAATGATTACTTCAATACAATTACGTGGTACAATAAAACCAGCAGAAGATTGATACCAGACATTCAGGAAATACACGTGCTGGAGCTCCCAAA
>JAIRPQ010000110.1 GCA_031256875.1 Eubacteriales Family XIII. Incertae Sedis bacterium
CACCTGACGGGGCTTTTCACCTGTTCCGACATCACGCGTGGGATGATTCCCGACATCTCGACGCCTACTACGATGCCGGCTTCGTCGCCATCGTCCGCGCCGCTGTCAAGGGTGTTTCCGATGCCCGCGCCGATGTATTTCGTCAGCGTATCCGCCGTCATGTTCAGATATATTTCGCAGCTCGGATCTCCGAAGGGTATCTTCGCGGCCGCCGCCCTGATGCCGTCAGATGCCGCCGCCATAATGGGGCTGTGGAAAGCGGTGCTGACGGGGAGCGGCATGACGCGCAGTTTTTTGCCTAACGATTTCGCGAGCGCAGAAAAGGCTTCGATGGCTTCGGCGTCGCCCGCTATGACTGTCTGCGTCGGCGCGTTGAAGTTGACGGCTTCCAGAACCCACTGGCCGCGCGCACGCTCCACCAGCTCCACGATATCGTCCTTCGCGCCCAGCACCGCCGCCATCGCGCCGCGCGGCGTGCCGTCGTAGTGCTTGCCCGCGGCCGCCATGAGCCTACCGCGCTCCTTGATAAGCTCTATGCCGCGCCGCACGTCCGGTATCACGCCCGCCGCCGTGAACGCGGCGTACTCTCCGAGGCTGAACCCCGCCATCCCGACTATCTCAATATCGTTGCCTACCACTTCCTCGAACGCCGCCCACGCCGCCATGTCCACCGTGTATACGGCCGGCTGGGTGACATCGGTCTGGTTCAGTTCTTCCTGGGTCGCCTCAAAGCAGTCGTGCATGACCTTATCCCCCGCGGCTTCAAAAACCGCGCGGGCGGCGGCGCTGGACTCGCAGAGCGATTTGCCCATCCCTGGGTATTGTGCGCCCTGCCCCGCAAATACAGCAGCTATTTTTACCATGACAGCTCCTTTCCTCTGCGCTCATATATTTCCAATGCTTCTCCGAACATCTCGCTGATGATTTCGGCGGCGGGCTGCTCCTTTTTCACAAGCCCCGCTATCTGCCCTGACATGAGCGAGCCGTGGTCGGCATCCCCGTCCACCACCGCAGCCCTAAGTGTCCCCGACAAAAATTCCTCGTATTCCTCAAAGCTGATATCGTCCTTTTTCTCCAGCGCCAACGCCTCTTTCGAAAATTTGTTTTTCAGCACCCTTACGGGATGTCCCGTCGGCCTGCCCGTCACCACGGTGTCGCTGTCCTTCGCTTTCAGTATCCTGTCCTTGTAGGGCTGCGACACTATGCACTCGGTCGCGGACAGAAATCTCGTCCCGACCTGAACTCCCGACGCGCCGAGCATGAACGCCGCGGCTATGCCCCTGCCGTCCGCTATGCCGCCGGCCGCTATGACCGGAACCTCCACCGCGTCGCAGACCTGCGGCACGAGCGCCATCGTGGTCAGCTCGCCGATATGACCGCCGCCTTCCTGTCCCTCCGCGATGAGCGCGTCCACGCCCGCGCGCACCAGCCGCACAGCCAGCGCGACGTTCGACACGACGGGTATCACCTTCACGCCCGCCTCTTTCAGATCCGGTACGTATTTGCCGGGGTTGCCCGCGCCCGTCGTGACTACCGCCACCTTCTCCTCGCAGAGCATCGCGAGGATGTCGCCGGCAGACGGGTTCATGAGCATGACGTTCACGCCGAATGGCCTGTCTGTAAGCTCCCTCGCTCGCCGCACCTGCGCCCGCACATAGTCAACGTCGGCGCTGCCAGCCGCGATCAGCCCCAGCCCGCCGCCGCGGGAAACGGCAGCCGCAAGCCCAGCCTCCGCTATCCACGCCATGCCGCCTTGCAGTATCGGGTATTTGATGTCCAGCAATTTTGCTATTGTCATTCTCGCTCTCCATATCGCCGCTAAAATACTTTTACAATAAAACTATTTACAGTATAGCAATTATTCTTCCAACGCGCAAGACGCCCACGGGAAAACCGGTTCAAGCAGAGCCGGCCGGTTTCATGTATAATACTATTTGTAATAACGTGAGTAAGGGAACATTATAATTCAAAAGAAGATGTTACAGCGCAGGAGCAGAGAGGAAATAGGATGAGTACATTAGACGAAATCGCAAAGCTGAAGGAGCTGCTCGACTCGGGCGCTATCACGCAGAGCGAATACGATACGCAGAAAGCGAAAATACTCGCGGCCGATTCGCAGGGGCAGCCAGGCCAGCAGCAATACGACCAGGCGGCCAATCCGCAGGGACAACCGAACTGGCAGTATGGACAGCAGCAGGGGCAACAGTACGGGCAGGCGGGCTATCAGCGCGCGCAGCACGTGCCGGGCACGCCTTACGGCAGCTATCAGGAGGATGCCGAGGCGAACAAGGTGTTCGGCATACTGGCCTATATCGGTTTCCTCTGCTTCATCTCCGCGTTCGCCGCACCGAAGGAGTCGCGCTACTCGCGCTTCCACGCGAACCAGGGCCTGGTGCTGTTCATCTTCGAGGTGGCGGGGAGCATCGTGCTGGCCATCATCGGTGGAGCGGCAGCCGCGTCAGGAGTCTGGACTTTTGGCGTAGGGTTCGGCATCGCCTTTTTGGTCGGCGGCATACGGGCGATATACGGCATCCTCATGACCGTGCTGTCGATAATGGGCATCATCAACGCGGCAAAGGGCGAGGAACGCCAGCTACCGGTCATAGGCGGGATTCAGATACTGAAATAATATGTGGGCTACGCCCCTCTGGTTACTTCCAGGGAGTTGAATACGTCCAGCATGTCCCTTACGTGCAGCGCTTCGGTGTGGAAGTCGGCGGGCTTTGCGGCGGCGGTCACCAGTATGAACTCCTCGCCGCCTTTCACCATATAGCTCGCCAGGCACTGCCCCGCTTCGTCCGTGAAGCCTGTCTTGCCGCCTATTATTTCACCGTCATCGGATTTCATGTCGATCTTTCCCTGCTGATAAAGCGTGTTTTTCAGCGTCAATCCGTCGGGGTGCATATTCGTCGGCGAGGTGGTGTATTCCTGCGTCGATATCACCTTCAGAAACCGCTTGTCGCGTATCGCGTAGTCCAGGAGCAGCGCCATGTCCGAAACCGTCGTGTAGGTATCGTCGTCGTGCAAGCCTATGGGGTTCGAGAAATGCGACGCCCCCATGCCGATGCTCTCAGCCTTGGCATTCATCAAGTCGATAAATTTCTCCTGCCCGCCCGCGGTGTAGCGAGCCAGAGCCGACGTGCATTCGGAGCCGGACGGCAGCATGACGCCGTAGATAAGATCCTCTATCTTCACTTTCTCGCCCACCGAAAAGCCGGCCACCGACGCCCCGTCGTCGAACAGATAGTCCATATCTTCCTTCGTTATTTGAAGCTCTTTGCCGTAATCATCAGGGGATATGCGTTCTATGAACACGAGCGCGGTGAGCATCTTCGTCATCGAAGCGGGGTATATCTGCGAGTTCGCGTCCTTCGCCATGCGGATGCGCCCGTGCATGAACGCGTCGGGCACAGGCTGTGCGCCCTCCTGTGCGTCTACCCATGTATCGCTGCTTTCAAATTTTCTGTTGTAGGCTGAAATCTGCAACAGTATATAGTTCCGGCTTTTCATGCCGCTAGGAAGATCCACCGCGACCTTTACGGAATCCGCTTCCGCCCGCAGATTTTCCATGGCCGCCGCGACCGCCCGCTGCTGGTTCTCCTCGGCCTTCACCTCGTCCGCCTTGAAGTACGCGTACATGACTGCGCCGAGCACCACGACCATTACCGCCACGATGAGCGGCGTCGGATCCCATCTGCTCCTTCCAAAACTAAAATAATAATTTCTCGCCATCTTCTCCCTCGGCGTTATTCCGCCAATTCCACCGGTTCCTTGGGCGGTCGGCAAAACCTCCCGCATGTTAAATTATTCTATCATGTGCGAGAGGTTTCCGCAAAGCCCGTGTGCGATAATTATTATCAGAAGTCCTCAAAATAGAACTCGCGTATCGGGGATATGTCCGCTTCGTCAGGTTCGGCCCACTCGGGAAATTCGTATGACTCGCTGTGCACGTATGCCGCGCCCGAGCCCAGCGACACGCTGTCTATCGCCTTGAAGCCGTCCTTCATGTCATAGGTGTGTATGGAGTCCGGCGCTATCACGTAGAACACGTCTCCGATGAACAGCCCGCGCAGCCCGCCGTACCATTCGTACATATCGCCGTAGTCGTCCCCTATTTCGAGCCGCACGGCCATCACGCGCCGGAAGCCTGACTTGGCGCTGTATTTTATTATCACATAGCTGTCGTCGGCGGGGAAGGCGATAATGCTCTTGCGCTCGTCCACGAGTATGGCCTTGTGGTTTTCGGCGGCGTAGGAATAGTCGAGGCTTTGCAAGACCAGCTTGTCCTTCTCCTTCACGTCGTAGGGGTCGCTGTTGTCGAACATCGAGATTTTCAGGCCGCGCACATCGCCGTCCTCGTCCGCGTCCTGGCCAAGCCCGAACAGCAGGCCGTCCGAGTAGGGGTGCAGGTACTCCGAGAAGTCCGTGATTTTCAGCTCGCCCATGACCTTCGGTTTTTTTGGGTCGCGCAGGTCTACGCTGAACAGCGGGTCGGTGTTTCGGAAGGTCACGAAATACGCCACGTCGCCGATGTAGCGGCACGAATAGACCTGCTCGCCGGGCGCGAGATCTTTCACCGCTCCCACCTGCTTCATGTCCATGTCCAGAACGAACAGCCCCGTGGTGCGCTCACGTCTATCGTCGCTTGTCGTCGTGACCACGCGCAGATACCCGCCGTTTTCGTCCATCGAGAACTGGTCGTCCACAAGGCCAATCACGTCCGCCGACGCTTCCGCTTTCACCTTGCCGCCCTCCAGCGACAGCCGCGTTATTCGCGTAAAACCATAGTAATAGGGATAATAGGTATCCTCGCCTTTCATGCGCACGTTCTTCGTCTCATACTTGTCCTCCGTAAGATAGAGGTTTTTCTTCGACGCGTAGACCGTGTAGGTGCGGCCCAGCAGCGACTTGTGCGACACGAACTCGGCCTTCGACGTGTCTATGCCGCTGATGACCATGTATTCGGAGGTCTCAATCTCGGGCGGCACGGCTATGTCGCTCGGTTTTGAAACAATCTGCTCGCTGCCCTCCGCAAAGAGCGGCACATATGTCCGCGGATCATCCTCGTCTATCGCGCCATAGCCATAGATGCCGTAAGACGATAAGAGGTAGAGCTTGTCGCCTATCATGCGGCTGTCCGTGTAGCTGCCGCTCTGACTCAGCGACTTGACCTTGCGCGGGTTTTCGCGGTCGCTCACGTCGTAGATATCCACGGAAGTGTCGATCCTGTAGCCTTCGCCAACATAGTCGATATTTCCATTATTGATATAATTTTCATCCACGTATGCCTTGCCTTTCAGGTTGCTGTAGCCGTTCCTGACGAGCGTGAGCGTGTCTCCGTTGATATACATTTCGAAATAGACCTGACCCTGGTCCATCACCTGTTTTATCTCGGACAGGACTTCGGGATGGCCGTCATTCGCTTCCGTGATGCATATGCCCTCGCTGTTGGCCGTGTAGATATATCTGCCGTCCGTCTTTACCACGTCGGCTTCCTGGACGCCTTCCGTCTGCACGTTCGTGTCGGAAAACTCGTCGGCGTAGGTAGGCGCCGGCGCGGGGCTGGCTTCCTCGGGCGCCTGCACTGCTGCCGGCGCTTCCGTGATCACATCAGTGTCGCGCGTTCCCACGTCCGCGGATTCATCTGCCGGCGCGGGGCTGGCTTCCGTGGGCGCCGGCGCTATCTCCGGCGCGGGGCTGGCTTCTGCGGGCGCCGGTGCTATATCCGGCGCGGGGCTGGCTTCCGCTTCTCCATAGAAACCCCTATCCAATTCGCTGCCATTCCCCGCGCCGTTCACGAAGGGACTGACGGCATCATAGATCGCCTCATAGCCCGACTGCTGCGCGGGCAGCTCGGCGGGCATGACGTTCGCCCCTGACACCAGACCCGAGGCCGAGTCATTATCCGGCACTGCATCCCTCGCGACAATCTCGGCATTTTCGTTTGACTGCGGATTGCCAAACCCGCCGCCCGAAAACATCCCTGGCTGATAGACCGTGGTCACAAACAGAATTATCGCGATAGCCGCCGCGAGCGAGCCGGACGTAATCCACACAAATCTACCGAACCGCTTTCGCTCACGTTCTTCTTCCTCTATCACCGCGCCAGCGCGCTTGCCGATGGATTCGAACATCTCGCCGGCTGACGGTATATCCGCGTCGAATCCCTCGTAGAAATCCAGCTTGGGCGGCTCGGCTTCCGTCAGCTCCTTCAGTGCGCGCACAAGCCCTTCGCCGTCAATATTCTTTTTGTCGTTCATGATTCCACCTCTGCGTATTTCCTGAGTTTTATCGTGGCCCTGCGCGCCACCGACTTCACCGTGTTGTGATTCGCGCCCGTCAGCTCCGCTATTTCCGAAAGGCTCATGTCGTAGCTGTAGCGCAGCAGCAATACCTGCTGCTCCGCGCCTGACAGCTTGCCCATCAGCGCCGCCAGCCTGTCCGCGTCCGCTATCGCGTCGGGGAAGTCGCCCGCCACCTCGTCTATCGGTTCGGGCGCGTCCTCGCTGTCAAGACTCGAAAGCCCCGTCAGGCCGCGCTTCCCGCTGCGGCTGAAATAGCGTAACGCTTCGTTTTTCGCGATGCTGTAAAGCCATGACTTCGCCTTTGCGCCATCGCGCAGCGTGTGGAGATACCTGAACACGCTCTCCCATGTATTCTGAAAAATATCGTCCGTAGCGTCGGCGTCGCGCCGCGCCTGCGTGAAGATGAATCGCTTCACCCCTACGCCGTGAGCCGCGTACAGCTCCTCAAAAAATTCTCTCGTCGCTTCCATATTATTGCCACATCCCGCCTGAATACATTTAACTATCTCCTATCACAACCATTATAACAGTGCCGCGTCCTCGCCCTCCAACAATTATCCTGTGATTATTAGAGGAACGAAAACGCGGCAACGGGTGCAGAGTGTTTGGATTTTTTGTCCCGTGTGATTTTGCCTATTGACTTTTTGGCGGGAGAGTGTGATAATCTTATTTACAAGGGGTGCTGCTTTTGGTACGGCGGCTACTCCACAGAGTGCTTTGCCGTCTGATTGCTACATCAGGCGGTTATTTTTTACCGGATTTCGCATCCAATAACATCACAATCAACATCAATAAAGTCAACAACTCTATAATGCTCATGTTTACCACCTCCCTTCCGCCGCAAGGCATTTAGGTACAAACGGTGGAGTAACCGCCTGGGGCGCATTGCTGCATCCCAGCAGCGCCCCTTGCATATCAATTCTATCTCATTATTTTCTTACTGTCAATATATGACTGCAAATAAGTTTATTTACATATATCGACTATTCTACCTTACTGTTATTTTTATTACTTTCTTATTGCCGCCGACCTTCAGCGTTATTTTTGCCTTGCCTTTTTTTACGGCGGTCAGCTTGCCCGAAGCGTCTATCTTCGCCACCTTGGGATTCGAGGACTTCCATGTGGCTATGGCCGTGGCTTTCTTCGTGAACGATGCTTTCAGCCTTTTCGTCTGCCCTACCCGCAGGCGCTTGGCAGCCTTCACCGTCAGCTTCCTTATCTTGACGCTTTTCTTCGCTACGGCTTTAAGATCCTTCACCACCTTCACCTTGATGACGAACCTCTTGCCGTTCACCGTCGTCAGCGTTATTTTGCTCGTGCCCAGCTTTTTACCCGCTTTAATCGTGAGCTTCGAGTTGGCGTTGCTCTTTACTGACAGCTCGCCTGCGGCCTTGCCCTTGCGGACGGTGGCCACCTTTGGCTTGCTGGATTTCCACAGGACTATCTGCTTGCCGCGAATCACCGAGTATGCGACGAAGGGCAGCTTTACGGTCTTGCCGCGTTTCACATATACGGTTTTCTGTGTCGAAGCGATGCCTAACGCCTTGGATACGTTGACAATGTTCAAGTCGGGCTTGCCGTCGCCGTTCGTGTCGACGTTCAGGTCGGGCTTGCCGTCGCCGTTGATGTCGATGTTCAGGTCGGGCTTGCCGTCGCCGTTGATGTCGATGTTCAGGTCGGGCTTGCCGTCACCGTTCGTGTCGATGTTCAGGTCAGGTTTGCCGTCGCCGTTCGTGTCGATGTTCAGGTCAGGATTGCTGCCGCTGCCCGAGCCGCCATTCACATCGCCGCCCGATGCCTGGAAGTGGATAAGTGTCGGATCGGATTTATCTACACCCGTGCCATCGCCCAGCTGCCCACACATATTATCGCCAAAGGCATAGACCTTGCCGTCTGTGGTCAGCACAAAGGCATAATATCCGCCAGCGAAGATCTTGTCGACGTTCAGCTTGTCAAATTTGGGAAGATGGGTCGGCACTTCTTTGTTTTCTAGGTCATCGTCGGCCAACCCGCCACTTTCATTGTTTCCCCAGCCATAGACCTTGCGATCCGTAGTCAGGACGAAGCAGGCACAGTTGCCGGCCTCAATGGACTTGATGGGAACGTTGTCAAGCGAACTGAGATGTACAGGCTTGACATAGCTACACCCTGGCTGGCTCGTATCTCCAGCTTCGCCCTCATAGTTGCTGCCCCATGTGTAAACCTTGCCGTCTTCAGTCATTACAATCGAGTGTTGAAATCGCGTCGAAGCCTGTACTATTTTCATACCGTCAAAATGCTCGATGCGGGTAGGCAGAGGAACGACCGTGGGGGCATCAGTCTCATCGTTGCCATGGCCAAGCTGATAAGCGTTGTTGCATCCCCAGGAATAGACCTCTCCTTCTTCAGTCAGCACGACGGTGCTGTTTTCGGCTCCGGAAATTTTCTTGATGTTCTTGCCGTCAAGGGCCCTGATACGGGTAGGCGTGTATACATCCGAATACGTAGTGCCAGTACCAATCTGCCCGTAGGTATTGTTCCCCCATCCGTAGACCTTGCCGCTTTTGGTCTTGACGAAGTAACAATTCTCGCCCATAGCAATATCCACGGCTTCCTCGCCGCCGAAACCCTCCACCAGTTCAGGTGTAATCTTATGGTCTATTGTGCCGGCACCCAGATATGGATACCAGATATCTCCCCAAGCATACACCTTGCCGTCTGAAGTAATGGCTCCCGCCGCCGCTAAGCCAGCCACTATAGTCTTGACCGGCTTGCCACCAAAATAGGCAGGGTCAATGAGTTCAGGCGTGAGCTTGTCATCTCGTATGGTGTCGCCCAAGTAGATCCCCCAGGAAAAAACCCTGCCGTCGGCTGTCAGGGCAAGGGCGTGGTTGTACCCTGCCGCCATCTGCACTATTTTCGCGTCCGCTGTTCGCGAGGGTCTTGCCGCCGCCCGCGCCGCTTTCGAACCCGCCGCCTGTGCGCCGTAGCTGGCCATGGTCGTACCCGCCCACAGGCTCAGCACCATCGCGAACGCTACTACGGCCGCAAGCAGCCGCTTCCACTCTAACTGATTGTTCCTCTCTGCTATCTGTTTCATTTGATAACTTCCTTTCCTTTATACGGCTCTGGGCGCGAGGTTGTCGCTCAGAGTCAAACATTGAATATTTCTTGTTATATTTATACCCAAAAACCCGTGTTTCAAACATGATTTTTCGATTTTTTTTGTATTTTAATGGAATAAATTTAGTTTTTCGGTGGAAGGTTGTGGGATTGCGTTCCGCGCTTGGAAGCTGCACAGCCCGCGGTTCGCAGCTGCCGCAACCCTCTGCTCTCAAATCGTTATTCAATAATTTTTTATCGTTATTCGATAATTTTTTGTTGACAAACGATTAGAGATATGCTATTCTCTTCTCATTGAACAGGAGGTAGCTTGAATGATTTGGGATTCAAAGAAATCGGTAATATTGTCAATAATATGCACTCGCGCGGTCATAGTTTTCGCCGTGGCGGTGGCCGCCATACTGCCCTGGCTCGTGTCGAGCGGCTTTTTCGCGGACTCGGCGTTCCGGATACAGGACGCGGTGGTGGCCAAGCTCATGCCCATCTACTATGTGGCGTGCGCGCCGGTGCTGGCCGCGCTGTTCCACGTGAACGCCCTGCTGACGGCGATACGCGCGGGTCGCGTGTTCGTCGGAGCAAACGTCAGATATCTGCGGGTCATCTCGTGGTGCTGCTTCGTGGCGGCGGCCGTATTCCTCGTCGGCGCGCGCGGGAGCCTGGCGCTCATCTTCATAGCGGCGGCGGCAGCCTTCGCGGGTCTGCTGCTGCGGGTGGTCAAGAACGTCATACAGGCAGGCGTAGAGCTAAAGGACGAGCATGACTACACGATATAGCTGTATAGAATGGCGATAACGATAAAATGGCGGCGATAAAGTGGCGGCGAGGTTTTGAGATGGCAATAAACGTGAACATAGATATAATGATGGCGCGGCGCAAGATTTCGGCCGGCGAACTTTCCGAGCGCATCGGAATCACGCCCGCGAACCTGTCGATACTGAAAAACAACAAGGCGCGAGCTATAAGGTTCTCGACGCTCGAAGCCCTCTGCCGCGAGCTGGGCTGTCAGCCCGGTGACATCCTCTCGTTCGAGGAGGAGTGAACAGCGCGAAGACTGAAAGGAGATTTGACATGAACGGAATCGGAGACAATACGGGTGCGACCACGGGGCAGGTGGCGGCCATGGAAACGTCAGGCGCGACCACAGGGCAGATGGCGGGCGCGGCGCAGACGCTGGAAAACCCCTACTACTACACCGCCGTACCGAAGGGGCGCGAGTGGAAATTCGCCGCAAAGGATACGGTGTTCGCCATAGCGATGTTGGCGCTCGGGCTGCTTTTCTGGGAATGGGTATTCGTGTTTGAGGATGCCCCGAGCACCGGAGTCACGGCGTTTTTCGCGGTGGCGGCCGCTATATCCGGCGTGTATCTGCACTCGCTCGGATTCAAGCAGAACGCGAAAAGTCTCCCCGTGCTGGCCGTCCTGCTGGCAGGCTCGCTGCCGTTCTCTCTGTACGAACCCCTACCCATCAACATGCTGCTGCTCCTGTTTGAGTTCGCGGTAGCACTCATCTGGGTGATGTACACCTGCGGAACGAGCGTGTCGGAACGGCTGTCGGGGTACGTGCTGACGGATATCGTAAACCAAATCTTCGTCGTGCCGTTCACGAACTTCGCGGGCGCGTTCAGGGCACTCGGATACGGTGTGCAATGCAAGGACGGAGACAGGCGCGGGCTATACGCTTTTCTCGGCATCCTCATCTCCATTCCGCTGATAGCCACGGTTATCGCCCTGCTCATATCCGCCGACCCGGGATTTGCGGATATCATGGCGAACATCGCGCAGGCGCTAAATCTGAACAATATCGGGCAATACATCTTGGAACTGATCTTAGGAATCCCCGTCGCGTGCTATGTTTTCGGGAGCGTTTTCGGCAATTCGCACGGCAGGTATACGGATTCGATGACGCGGGCACGCACGGCTGGGGCGCTCGCGGAGATGCACAAAATTCCGCTGGCGGCGGTACGTGCGCCGCTCGTTGCGCTCACGGCGGTCTACGCCCTGTTCTTCGCGTCGATGGGCGCGTATCTGTTCTCGGCCTTCTCTGGCGGGTTGCCCGCGGCGTTCACCTACGCGGAGTACGCGCGGCGCGGGTTCTTCGAGCTGTGCGGCGTGGCGTCGGTCAATCTGGCTGTGGTGATTTTCGTCTACATTTTCGCGCGGCGCGGCTCGGGCGAGTACCCGCGCTCGGTCAGGGTTCTCACGGGCGCGATATCGTCTATGACCATTCTGCTCATAGCGACGGCGGCCAGCAAGATGCTGATGTATATAGACATGTACGGACTGACGCGGCTGCGGGTGTACACGCTTTGGTTCATGCTGCTGATGGCCTGCGTTTTCGCGGTAGTGGTCATCTGGCACCTGCGCCCCTTCAACGCCGGCAAACCCATAACGATAATTTTCGTGGCGCTGGTACTCTGCCTGTTCCTATCGGGAACGGAGGGAATAATAGATAACTACAACACGCAACAAGGCAAAGCCGACCATCAGGCAACGGAGCGATACGAAGCGAGGGGCGACCAAACGGCCGCCCCTGCTGTCTCGTATTCTATCTGACTGTGATTTTGATCACTTGCTTTTTATTCCCGACCTTCAGCGTTATCTTGGTCGTGCCTTTCTTTAGCGCGGTGAGTTTGCCTGCCGCGTCTACCTTCGCTACCTTTGGCTTTGAGGATTTCCAGGTGGCTATGGCTGTGGCGTTCTTCGTGAACTTCGCTTTCAGTTTCATGAACTGACCTACGCGAATCACTATCTTGTTCGCCTTGCCCTTCTTGCCGGCCTTGACCGATTTGCCCGCGAAGGCGGCTTTCTTGCCTTTGACTACGATGCGCGGGAGCTTCGTGACCTTCCGCAGGTTC
>JAIRPQ010000129.1 GCA_031256875.1 Eubacteriales Family XIII. Incertae Sedis bacterium
ACGGCGAATATTCTTCTTTTCGCGTGATTTTTTCCCCGAACTAAATTATTGATTGATTGATTGATTGATTGATTGATTGATTGATTGATTGATTGATTGATTGCAAATTACGTGCCATTACAAACTCCTCTCCGCTTTCTCTCTATCGCCATTATTTGGATTGCCGTATACATTTGCAGCATTCCGCGATTCTCCCTGCTGGCGGGCTGCGTCCCCCGCCATCCCAATATTGTGCCGAACCTGTTATTCGAACCTTTCATCATTAATATTACGCCCCGCGCAGCCCCAAGTCAACAGAAATTTGTGCGCGGCGTACATTGCCACGCCGTTCCAAAATCCCTAGGACAGCCCCCCCCTGTGCCGTTACACGATAAGCGTGTCGTCGCGCAGGCAGGCGTTGAGCTTGGCGCGCGTGCCGCCTGTCTGTTCGATGAACAGCTCTGTCAGAAATTCCAGCGCGTCCTCTTTGGAAAGCACGAACGCGTTCGGCAGCGAATTTTCCACGACCACGCACAGCAGCTCCGCGGCCTGGCTGTCGTTGACCACCAGAATCGAGTTTACAAAGTCCTCGTTGTTCTCGTTCTGTAGGCAGATGCCCGCGTCGCTATACACGTTGAGGTACAGGGCGGACGCGGCGCCCAGGTTCGAGAAATAGAATTGCTGCGCACCGCCGGCTCCGTAGTTTTCATGCACGGTTTTATACATGAACATCAGCTGCTCCTGCATGAGCTCTCGGCTGAATGGCGGTACTCCCTGCTGACCGGACACGCCCAAAAACTCGGAGGATTGACCGTTATTCACAAAATCGAAAAAGCCGTTTACGTCGAAAACGTTGATGGCACCTTTTCGAATATTGCTCTCGTATCGGGTGGAGAGCATGCTTATCTGCTTGTGGAAAAAGCTCTCGTCGTCCAGGTGGTCGTCGAAGCCGTCGGGGTCGAACTGGCTCCGCAGCTGCCCCAGGAACGAACCGTCCAGGCCGCTGCAATACCGCATGTGCGCTTCCCATATTTTCGGGGAGATGTTGTCGAAGCAGGGGTCGCTCTTGATGAGAAATTTGCTCTGGTCGTCGAGCGATGCCGCGAGGAGATTCATCTTCGACGCGTTGACCGTGGCGTAGATGCACTCCTTTTTGGCGTTCGATTTTAGCCTGTTGAACATGGCGTGGAAATAATCGTATATGTTCTCCCGCGCTTCGAGGCAATAGTCGCGGTCGCCGTTCCTGTTTGCCAGGTGGAAGATGTAGTGCTTTTCGGCTGGGGCTGTGCGGCCTTCGGCTCCGGCGCGGCTGTCGTTCGCGCGGCTGCCGGCTGACAGTCGCACAGTTACTGTATTATCCAGAATGCTCCACGAGCAGCGCTCCGCCGCATGGCCATCCTCGCCATCGCCGGACGGCCCGCCGATCAGGTAGATGGAATAATCGCGGAACTGCATTATCCGCGCCACGCCCACGAACAGCGCTATCTTTTCCGCGTGGTCGATATCGCCGACGGTCAGGGCGTGCTCCACGCGCACCCTGGCGCCCGAGCCCGCGAGCCGCGCGCGCAGCTCCGACAAAAGTGCGCACAGGGATTTTTGCGCGGGCGGGGACAGGCAGTTTTTCGCCTCGATTTTTATTTCGCTGAAATCAGACAGGTTCACGCTGTCTAAGATATCGGCATAGGTGGCGATGAGTGCGGGCGTATTTTTCGCGCTGCTGCCATAGCCGCGCCGTTCGCTGAAAAACTCCACTTCCTGCGACGACACGTCCGGTGCGGTATACGCCTTGCCAAAAACAACGTCGCAGATGTCCTGCTGCTGCCTGCTCGTGTAGCCGGAAACGGACTGGCTGATGAGGTGCCGCAGCTCCTGTTCCTTGGCGGCATCCAGTCCGAGCGCGGCCGCAATCCGCTCTTTGTCCGTTTCGGTCAGGCTGCTTGGCTCCGACATGAGGCGGTAGAATCCAGAGCGGCTGCCGCCGACTCCGCTGTCCTTAATGAACTGCAAAACCGTCCCGCCGCGCGCCTTGACCTCCGCCTGTATGAAGTCCAGAATGTTCCGCATTGCTCCTCCTGTTGTGTTTTGACGCGGCCTTTTCCTTCGCCACGTTCCGCTATCGCGATAGCCGCGCTGCCCGTATTTTCACCGCGTAAGTCTGCCGAAGATTTCGCAGGTGAATCGCGAGCCTGAATCGCTTTATGGTTTATATTATACACCTGCTCCGGCATATCGCTATATCTCCGGTATATCCGTGCGCCGGATAAGTGCTTCTGGTGTATAATGGAGGTATGGAATATGCGAGAAAATTATTCAATAATTTTTACAACAATGAAGGGAAATCGGTGTCCAAATGGCAACATATTTAATCGACTACGAGAACGTCCACCAGAACGGGCTGGACGGAATAAAGAAGCTGGGAGAGGGGGACACCGTTATCATTTTTGTCGGCAACAAGATTGACTCTGTTTCGGTCGATACCCTGATGGCAATAATCAATTCGGAAGCGCAGGTCAGAATCAAGAAGATGAGAAAGACCGCGGACAACTACCTCGACTTTCAGCTCGCCACCTGTCTGGGCGGGCTTGTGGCGAGCGGGGCCGGCGCGACGGGCAGTGCGGGCTCGGAGCATAGCGAGTATTATATCGTCAGCAACGACCGCGACTTCGAGTCCGTCATCGACTACTGGAAGCACAACAAGCCGAGCGCAAAAATCGAGCTGCGCAGCGCGATAGCGCCTGCCGCAAAGCAAGCCGCGGCAACGAAGGACAGAGGCACGAAGAAAAATACGGCAGCTGCCGACGCAAGCGGCGCGGCGGGCGGCGGCGCTGCGGGCGGCGGGGTTGCGGGTGGCAGAGCGACTGGCAGCAAGGTTGCGGACAGCGGCGGGGCGGGCGGCGGCGCGGCGGGCAGCAGGGAAAACGCTCCTAAAAAGGCAAGCTCATCCATCACCGATTCCGTGAAAAAGCGAATCAGCAAAGTCCTGCCGCGCTATTCGCTGGCGGGCGGCAACTACACGAAGATATACAACATCGTCGTGAAGCACCTATCCAAGGACTCATTTCTCGCGTCGATAAAATCCTCGTACCCGGGCGACAAATACAAGCAGCTGGCAAACGAGCTTTTGCCGGCATTCGAGGAACAGCTAAAATCAAAGCAGGAGCAATAATCCCGCAATAATAATAATTTGGCGCAAAAAAATCAGGGAGCCAAAGGGCGCCCTGATTTTTTGATGGTTATGTTGTGCGTGGTTTTACATCATGCCGCTACATCATGCCGCCCATTCCTCCCGGGGGCATTGCGGGCATTGCCGGTTCGTCCTTCTTGGCTTCCGCTACCGCTGACTCTGTGGTCAGGAGCATTGCCGATACCGACGCCGCGTTCTGCAGTGCAGAGCGCGTTACCTTCAGCGGGTCAACGATGCCTGCCTTGATCATGTCCTCATAGACTTCGGTCGCGGCGTTGAAGCCCACGCCCTTCTTTTCTTCCTTCACCTTGGAGATGACGACGCTTCCCTCGAAGCCGGCGTTCTCCGCTATCTGGCGGACAGGCTCCTCCAACGCGCGCGCCACAATCTTCGCGCCCGTCTTTTCGTCGCCTGCGAGCGTGTCCACGTATTTCGCTACCGCGGGAATCGCGTTCGCGAGCGCGACGCCACCGCCGGGCACCATGCCTTCCTCGACACCGGCCTTCGTGGAATTGAGAGCGTCCTCCATGCGGAGTTTCTTTTCCTTCAGCTCGGTCTCGGTCGCCGCGCCAACCTTGATGACTGCAACGCCGCCCGACAGCTTCGCGAGGCGCTCCTGGAGCTTCTCTTTGTCGAAGTCAGATGTCGTGGTCTCTATCTGGTTCTTAATCGCCGCTATGCGGTTGTTGATCTCTTTCTTGCTGCCGCCGCCACCGACGATGGTCGTGTTCTCTTTGTCCACCTTGACCGTGGCCGCCGTGCCGAGCAGGTCGAGCGTGGCTTCCTTCAGGTCGTAGCCGACTTCCTCGGAGATGACCGTGCCGCCCGTGATAATGGCGAGGTCCTCCATCATAGCCTTGCGGCGGTCGCCGAATCCGGGCGACTTGACCGCGACGCACTCAAACGTGCCCTTCAGCTTGTTCACGATGAGCGTCGTGAGCGCTTCGCCTTCGACATCCTCCGCGATGATGAGGAGCTTGCGGCCCTGCTGAACGATTTTCTCAAGAATCGGGAGAATGTCCTGGATGTTCGAGAGCTTCTTGTCCGTGAGCAGGATATAGGGATTCTCGAATACAGCTTCCATCTTCTCCGTGTCGGTCACGAAATACGCGGACAGATAGCCGCGGTCGAACTGCATACCCTCGACGACATCGAGCGTCGTGTCCATCGACTTGCTTTCTTCGACCGTGATAACGCCATCCTTGCCGACCTGATCCATCGCTTCCGCGATCATCTGGCCGATTTCAACGTCGCCCGACGAGACCGAGCCAACCTGCGCGATTTTCTCTTTCGTGTTGACAGCCGAAGCCGATTTTTTCAGCTCGCTTACCGCGATGTCCGTCGCGCCCTGGATGCCCTTTTTCAGAATCATCGGGTTCGCGCCCGCCGCGACGTTCTTGAAGCCCTCGTTGACGATAATCTGCGCGAGAAGCGTCGCCGTCGTCGTGCCGTCGCCCGCGACGTCGTTCGTCTTTGTCGCGACTTCCTTCACGAGCTGTGCGCCCATGTTCTCATACGGATCCTCAAGCTCCACTTCCTTGGCGATCGTTACGCCGTCGTTCGTAATCAGCGGGTAGCCGAATTTCTTGTCGAGCAGCACGTTCCTACCCTTGGGGCCGAGCGTGATTTTGACTGTGTTGGCAAGCTGGTCCACGCCGGACAGCAGCTTCTTCCTGGCATCCTCGCCGAAATTGATTTCCTTAGCCATTGTTCCTCACTCCTTTGTCGTAATGAATTATGCTTTGTTGTAATTAATAACTTTAGTTAATGTTGTGTAATGCGCATTACTTTACTGTGGCGTAGATGTCCGACTGCCGCACCAGCTTATACTCCTCGCCGTCGAACTTGATGTCCATTCCGCCGTACTGACCGAATATGACCTTGTCGCCCGCTTTCACGACCATCTTTACCTCGTCTGTCCCGGGGCCGACCTCGATGACCTTCGCTATCTGCGGCTGCTCCTTCGCCTGGCTAGGCAGGACGATACCGCTCGCGGTCTTCTCCTCGGCCTCCACCCTTTTGATAAGGACGTAGTCGTTGATTGGCTTGATTCCAGCACTCATTTTCTCAAACTCCTTTCGTGATATATTGGGAACGATGACTGAACAGCGTTTCCCGCTACGGAACGCCTACGGCGTACCGCCGCGTCAGTTGTTCCTAGTTGTTAGCACTCTATCTCGGTGAGTGCTAACACTTATTTTACCGCAATGAAATTCTTTGTCAAGTGGGTAAGCAAAAAAAATCCGCTATAACGCGAATTTTTTAACCTGAACAGCATTGGCTGACCTGACAGACGCGCCGACAGCGCTTTATATCGTCCTTGCGTCGCTTTCCCTCTCGGGGCGGTCCTCTTCAAGACCCAGGCGTTCGTATGCCGCCGGATTGTCCGTCTTCAGCTTCCTTATGTAATTGAAAAGATACTGCTGCGCGATGCCGCCGTATTCGCCGAAGTTACGCGCGGCGTAGTCTCTCATGCCCGACATGTTGCGCTCGCTCATGCCGTACACCCTGCCCATTACACGGCGCATCCACACGTCGATGGGGAACACCTCCGTCTTTTTCATCGAGAACAGCATAACGCAGTTCGCCACCTTCGGGCCGACGCCAGGCAGGGACAGCAGATATTCCTCCAGCTCATCGGTCGGCATCTGTTCCGCCGCCGTCAGCGTCTTGCCGCCGTCCATCGCGATGGCGCGGGCCGTGTCCGCGATGTATTTCGCGCGGTACCCGAGCCTGCATGAGCCCAGGTCCTCCGCGCGCAGCACGGACAGCCGCTCAACCGACGGGAACGAGTAGAGCGGTTCGCCCTTCAGCGAGCCGATGTTGCGCCCGTGTTCGCGGCAGAGCGCTTCTATGCAGCCCTGTATGCGCGGTATATTGTTGTTCTGCGAAACGATGAAGGAGATGAGGGTTTCCCATTTGTTCTGGTTCAGTACGCGGATGCCGCCCCCTATGCGGGCCGCCCTGGTCATGATATAGTCCTCGGTCGATAGTATGCGTTTTATTTTCGTGTAATCGCGATCCAGGTCAAGATAATTGCGCCAGTATTTCTCGCGCCTGTCCTCGTCGGAAGCCAATAGGTTGCTCCATATTTTCACCTGTCCGATATTGTCGCGCTTTTCGTCGGGGACGTAAGACACATTCGCGAACGAGCCTTCGACGATGCCGCTGTAGCTGCCGTCGGGCTGGCGCCGCCATCTGAAACACTGCCCGCACTCAAATATGTCCTCGGTATCGAAGTCCGCCACCTCGTCGAATACGGTCTCGACCAAGCATCCGGACCTGTTCGGATCGCTACTCATTACTGCATCGCCTTTTCGATTTTCACCAGTCTGCATCCAGCCTGCATTAGCTCCCTCGTCCAATTACTCCAGCTCAAAATTACTCCAGCTCAATTAATTATACACGCTAAGCGCCTGTATCTCCACATCCACCGCTATCACGTTGATGGAAGTCATCTCCTCTATCCTGTCTGTGACCGCGCGCTGTAGCCGCCGCGCAGCCTCGACTATTTGCCACCCGCGCCCCGCGACGACGCACAGCTCTATTACCGCGCCCTCACGGTGGTTGTGCACGAGCGCCATCGGCACGTCCTCTATGCCGTCCACCGTGCGCGACGCCATTCCCACGATGTCCCTTATCGCCCTGTCCGAGATGGTGAACTCACCGAGGTAGCTGTACGTCGGCCTGACCACCGAATGCCCGCGGCCGAACTCCGTCATGCCGCGAAGCATCCTTATCGGATGATAGAAATATCCCGAAAAATCCTTTTTTATCTGAACCGTCGGCGCGGGGATGACGTGCTTGCCCATCTCGTGCCGCTGGTGCCACGCTGCGGCCCGCTCCTCCGCGCTTGTGATATCCTCTATGTCGAAGCGGCGCTCCGCGTCCGGCAGCCCGAGCCTGCCCGTGATGAGCCGAATCATCTTGTCGGATGTGCCGAGCACCAGCAAGGACCTCGGCGCGGTCTTTTCTATCTGCGCAGCAACGCCGCGCATATGCTCGTCATCCGTGAAAAGCGCCGTCTTGATGGCGCGTACCTTCGTGTCCTGCCGTTTTGCGGAGATGCCCGCGAGTATCCGCCCCTTTACGATGAACAGCCCGTCGTCGATGATGCCCTCGATGCCATGGCGACTGCAAAGCTCCCCTGCTTGGTAGCTCTTTCCCGTACCGCTTTTTCCGACCAAGCTGTAAACCTTCATCCGCGACCTCTGACGGGGATTGCGCCAAAACCCTTTACTTTCACCGAAAACGTGTTATAATATCTCTGCTCGTGATAATATTTTATCATACCTAAGGAGGTTTTGAAAATGGCTTATGTGATCAGTGACGAATGTATTGCTTGCGGCGCGTGCACGGCGGAATGTCCCGTTGACGCCATCAGCGAAGGCGATGTCTACACGGTAAACGCCGACACCTGCATCGACTGCGGCGCTTGCGCGGCGGCTTGTCCCGTCGACGCACCGCACGAAGCGTAGAGCGAATACTGCTGACGAACAAAAGCCCGAAGCCGCGCGCTTCGGGTTTTGTTTTTGTTATCGTTATCGAATAATTATTATTGAATAATTATTAATTAATAATTAATTGCTTCGGCGACGGGATTCGCGTGTGCGCGGCGAGACTGTGCCGACTGCCCTACGCCTGTTCGCCGCCCGCTATGCGGTAGAGCAGCTCGTGCAGGCTGTCGTTCAGGTGTACGTTCTGCGCCGGCACGCCGTCGGGAAGCAGCAGGTCGGCCGTGGTGAAATTCCATATGCCTTTCACGCCGCCCTCGACGAGAACAGCGCAGGCTTCCTGTGCGCCCTGCCTGTTCGTGGCTATGACGCCTACGTCCTGCGGGAGCTTTTTCAAAATCGCCCTAAGCCCATCGATGTCGCCGACTGTGAACCCCCCAATATTCTGTCCTATAGCGTCCGGAGAATTGTCGAAAATCCCGTCCACGACGACACCGTCGCGCTGCTCCCACGGGAAATGCGCCAGCGCGCGCCCCAGGTTGCCCGCCCCCACTATGACCATGTGGCGCTCCGCGTCCAGGCCGAGTATGGCCGTGATGCTGTCGTACAAATCGCGGACGTTGTATCCGTAGCCCTGCTGACCGAAGCCGCCGAAATTGTTGAAGTCCTGCCTTATCTGCGAAGGAGTGTAGCCGGTCAGCTCACCGAGGCGGGCCGACGAGACCCTGTCCGCGCCGTCGCGCAGCAGGTCACGCAAAAAGCGCCTGTATCTCGGAAGGCGCTTGATGACGGCCGACGAAATCGTCAGCGGCCTTTTCATGGAATTTTCCTGCGGGATTTCCCGTTGCTGTTTCAAACTGATTTATTGCTCGGCGTGACTAATTCACCGCTGCGTCCACGAACTTGACGATGTCGCCTATCGACTGGAATTTTTCCGCTTCGTCGTCGGGTATCTCGATGCCAAACTCGGTTTCGATGCCCATGATGATCTCCACTGCGTCGAGCGAATCGGCTTCGAGATCCTTCATCAGGCTCGTTTCTTCCGTGATGGTGTCCTTCTCTACCTGAAGCTGTTCCGCGATGATGTCCTTGATTTTGTCAAATGTCATTGTCGTACCTTTCCGGCGCGTGCGCCTGTAATTGCCTGTTCATTGATTAAAAAATTATATAGGGAAAATACCTTTATTGTCAAACTATTTTTGCCGCGTTATCCGTCTCCGCTATCCGTCGCTATCCGTCATGTGCCCGAATGGTGTGCGCTCCGGCGAAGGCTTGCCGCAAATCCGTAGGCAAATCCGCCGCCGTGATGATGATTTGGCAGTCCTCGAACGAACCTATCAGGCAGCGCTGGCGGCTCTCGTCCAGCTCCGACAGCACATCGTCGAGAAGCAGTATCGGCATCTCGCCCGTCTCCTCTTTTATGATGTCCACCTCGGCGAGCTTCAGTGCGAGGGCGGCGGTGCGCTGCTGACCCTGGGAGCCGTATTTTCGCAGATCCACCCCGCCGCTCACGAGCTTCAGGTCGTCCTTGTGCGGCCCTCGCGTCGTTGAGCCCGCGTCCACGTCCTTCGCCCTGCGGGAGCGGAGCTGCTCCACTATCGCTTCCTGTATCCGCGGCACCGCGCCCGCGCCCTGTGCGTCCGAATCAGGGGGCTCGGGCATCTCGATGCTAGGCTCGTAGCTGACTTCCAGCCCCGCGGCTGTGGCGGCGGTGTCCTCGGCGGGCTCTTCTGCTGGGCGGGCGTAGGCGGGGGCAGCGGCGGGGTCTTCTGCTGAGCGGGCGCAGGCGGGGGCAGCGGCGGGCTCACCTGCTGGGCGGGCGTAGGCAGGGGCAGCGGCGGGGTCTTCTGCTGGGCGGGGGTCTGACGACGCTGTTATCCTGTCCTGGATGCCCGCGCTCACCTTCGCGAGACGCGCCGCGAATCCCGCGCGCTCCGCCATTATCCGCGCACCCGTCTCGGCCAGATAGCCGTCATAGACATCGAGCAGCGGCTCGTTCAGCGGCATTTCCTTCAGCAGCAGATTGCGGTTCTTCACTATGCGCCTGTATTTTATGACGTCGAGGTAATAGAGCGGCTTCAGCTGGAACAGCTCATGATCCATGAAATGGCGGCGCTTTTCGGGGCCGTCCTTCACGATGCGCAAATCGTCGGGCGAGAATATCACCGTGAGCGCGTGGTCCAGAAGATCCGCGCCCTTGGGGACTTTGATGCCGTCGATGAAATACGATTTGGCGCTGCCCTGCGCGCGCACCTCTACCGTGAGGTCGTCGCCCCCGCGCTCGAACAGCCCCTTGATGCGAAAGAAGCTCTTTCCGAAAAGTATGGCTTCCGCGTCGTTCTGTGTGCGGAATGAGCGCCCCATAGAGAGCATCCGCACGGCTTCGAGCATATTGGTCTTTCCCTCGCCGTTATTGCCTGTGAGTATGTTGACGCCCGCGTCGAAATCGACGGAGCGTTCCTCGTAGTTCCGAAAATTTTGCAGTGCGAGCGTCTTGATGAACATTATGTCATTGGCCGTAGTACGAGCCGCTCCCGTGCTTCCTCAGATAGTGCTTGTCGTGCAGCGCTTTTTTCATCGGGGGCATATTCGCGTTCAGCAGCACGGAGTGCCAGGCCGTGAACGCTATCTCCTCGAGGACTATCGCGTTGTGTACGGCATCCGCGGCGTCCGTGCCCCACGCGAACGGCCCGTGGCTCGCCACGAGCACGGCGGGCGTCGCGTTCTCGTCGCGCTTCACGAACGTCTCCACGATGACCTCTCCCGTCTTGGCCTCGTAATGCTCCTCTATCTCGGCGGTCGTGAGGCCGCGCGTACACGGTATCTTTCCATAGAAATAATCCGCATGGGTAGTGCCGAAGGGCTGAATGGACATGCGCGCCTGCGCGAAAATCGTCGCCCAGCTGCTGTGCGTATGGACTATGCCGCCGATGTCCGGAAACGAACGGTAAAGGATGAGGTGGGTCGGCGTGTCGGACGAAGGCCGGAGCCTGCCCTCGACAAGCTTTCCGTCGCTAAGCTGCACGACGGGCAACATATCCGGAGAGAGATCCTCGTATTCCACTCCGCTGGGCTTGATGACGACCAGCCCCCTCTCGCGGTCGATGCCGCTGGCATTGCCCCAAGTGAACGTCACGAGCCCCGCATCCGGCAGCCTCATATTCGCTTCGTAGACCTCCTGCTTCAATTCCTCTAACATTCGTAATCCCTTTCGATTCCACGTCTCAGGCTCGCCCCAAGCATTTCAACGGCAAATATCCGGCGCTTCACGCACCACAGAACGGCCTCGCGGTGCGGCGCGGCTGTCCGATGTTCGGCTTTAGGAGAATAATCATCATGAGAGTATTATATACATTTGATTGCCGTTCGTTCAAGCGCAAGGCCGTTTTTATATTTTTCGAGCCATTCGCGGAAGCCATCCACATCCTCCGGCAATGGCTCCGCCACGCTGCGCTTCATGCCGCTGAATACTTTTTTCTCAAGAAATTCCTCGAAGGTTTCGGTGGCTTTCGCGGGGTCTGGGCTGCCCGCCGCATCGGTGGCTTTCGCGGGGTCTGGGCTGCCCGCCGCATCGGATGTGCCAAAGACCGCGTTGCCTGTGGCTTTCGCGGCGCGGTAGGCCGCCAGGAGCGCAATGCCCCACGCGCCGCCCTCGCCCGCCGTCTCCATGACCGACACGGGAGCGCCCAGCGCGGCCGCCATGATGCGCTGCCCCGCGTCGGAGGTCTTGAACAGCCCGCCGTGCCCGACGATTTTTTCCACCTTTACGTTTTCGCCGCCCAGGATGTCCATGCCGAGCTTCAGCGTGGCCACGGCGGAGTAGAGGTGGGCGCGCGCGAAGTTCGCGAAGGTCAGGCGGCCTTCAGGGGCGCGGCAGATGAGCGGGCGGCCCTGCTCGAATCCCGTGATGGGTTCGCCCGAAAGATAATTGTATACAATCAGGCCGCCCGCGTCTGGGTCTCCGTTTGCCGCTTCGCCGTAGAGGGTTTCGTACAGGCGGGCATCGCCTACGTCCGTTCCCGCCGCGCGCGCGAAACCGCGGAACACGTCCGCCCACGCGTCTATGTCCGAGGTGCAGTTGTTGCAATGGACCATGGCGACAGGGCTTCCCGTCGGGGTGGCCACCATGTCTATCTCGGGGTAGACCTTGGACAGCGGACGCTCCAGGACTATCATCGCGAATATGGACGTGCCCGCCGAGATATTGCCCGTGCGCTCCATCACCGCGTTCGTCGCGACCATGCCCGTCCCCGCATCGCCCTCCGGCGGGCAGACGGGTGCGCCAGGCTCCAGCTCGCCCGATGGGTCGAGCCACGCCGCGCCCTCGGCCGTCAGCTCGCCCGCGCTGTCACCGGCGGGCAAGACCTCGGGCAAGATATCTGCCAGCTTCCATCCGAAGCCGCGCTGCGCGGTCAGCTCGTCAAATTTATGGACCATACCCTCGTCATAGCCGCAGGTCTTGGGGTCTATCGGGAACATACCCGAAGCATCCCCGACGCCGAGTGCGCTAAGTCCGGTCAGCCTGCGGTGGACGTAGCCCGCCAGCGTCGTGATGGACGCGATATCTTTCACATGGCTCTCCCCGTTCAGTATAGCCTGGTAGAGGTGCGCGACGCTCCAGCGCAGCGGGATGTTGAAGCCGAAAAGCTCCGTCAGCTCCGCCGCAGCCTGGCCCGTAGACGTGTTGCGCCACGTGCGGAACGGCGCGAGAAGATGTCCGCCCGAATCGAACGCGAGGTAGCCGTGCATCATGGCGCTGATGCCGAGCGCGGCGACGCGCCGAAGCTCCACGCCATAGCGCTGCTTCACATCAGCCGCAAGCGCGGCGTAGCTCGCGCGAATCGCCGTCTCCACATCGTCAAGGCTGTATGTCCAGTTGCCGTCCTCGTAGCGGTTCTCCCAGCCGTAGCCGCCGGACGCGATAGGCTCATAGTCCGCCCCGATCAGCACGGACTTGACGCGCGTCGACCCAAGCTCAATGCCAAGGCAAGCCGCCCCGCCCCCGATAAATTCACTTATGCTATAATTGCTGCCCATACCATTCATCGAAACCGCTCCTTTTCTCAACAAACCCCGCAGCGAACTCACATTGCAAGACCGCACCGCCCACCAGCAATTATAGCACAATTGCAGCGGCGGCGTTCGAGGCCGTGGGGATCGGCAGCGAAGGGGGTGGCCGCAGATAAAATTATTCGATGTCCTCTTTGCGGATATCGAGAATTTTCGCAAGCCGCGCAGAGATTTGCCGCATTTGTGCGGGCTTCAATTTGCCTATCTTTATGCCGAGTTCGGCCTTGGACACAGTAACTATTTTCTCGGTCATCACGTAGCTATCCTTTTTTAGCCCATTGCCTTTGTCTGCGGGTATGAACACCCTCGTGGAAATCTGGCTTGACTCAAATGTTGTGAACAAGCACAGCACGACCGAGTCAAATTCTTCGCCAAGGTCTAGCTGCACCACAACAACGGGCCGCGCTTTTGCGGCATATCTGTCGTCCCGCAGCGTCCATATTTCACCGCGCTTCATTTGCAATTTTCCTTGACAGGCGCGTGGCGAACTCG
>JAIRPQ010000042.1 GCA_031256875.1 Eubacteriales Family XIII. Incertae Sedis bacterium
TACGGTGCGGGCATCGTGCTTGACTGTTGCGGCGCGCCCGCGTACTGGGCGGGGGATGAGGGGAGGCGCAGCGCATGCACCGAAAAGCTGCGCGGCATATGGGACGGGATGGGGCATCCTACATTCGTTGTCGCCTGCGCCTACTGTGAAAGCGTGTTCGGGCGCTTTATGCCGGATGTCGAAACCGTGTCCCTGTATGAGATGACGGCAGGACACGCGAGCTTGCAGGTGGATCAGGGCGGCGGCGGAGAGAAACCACGCCACATCCAAAGCGCGGATGCCACACTGGCGAATCGTAGCGCACTGCCTGGAGGCGCGAGCGTTTTTGACCCTTGCGCCTCCAGGCGCGGCGGCAGCGCGGCCTTGGCTGTGCGCCGCATTGCGGCCGCTGCAGGCATCGATGTTATTGAGCTTCCTGGCCAGGGAAGGTGCTGTGGCTTTGGTGGGCATATGCGCGCCGCGAACCCAGTCCTTTACGGCGAGATTTCGGAGAACCGCGCGAAAATGGGCGATGCTCCGTACATCGTATACTGCGCCAACTGCGAGGATGTTTTCCTGCGGAGCGGCAAAGACTGCGTACACGCGATAGACTTGGTATTCGGTGCGCCCGCCGAAAAACACGGCGTACCGGTCGCCGATCTTCAGGCGCAGCGCGACAATCTATCCGGCCTGAAAGCAGAGCTGCTATCGGCATACACGGATGAGCGGGCAGAACCAAAGACTGAGCCCTGGGACAGCGTTGACGTGGCAATGAGCGGCGAGCTTGTCCGAGAAATGGACGATAGACTGATTCTGAAAGGCGATGTGCGCGAAGCCGTGTGGAAAGCGGAAGCGGACGGCGATATGTTCATAGAGCCGGAAAGCGGAATGCGCTTATGCTGCCTACAAAAGCAGGTTATCACATATTGGGTCAAATACAAGCGGGCGGACGGCGGTGCATACGAAGTGTTCGATGTGTACAGCCATAGGATGAGGATAGGCGAGAATGCGTAGATTTGTGAAAGGTAAACATATATAATGGGAGATACAGGCAAAAGCAGCGCTGCTGTTCAGCGTGGATCAGGCATCGGCGTGGACGGCATTGAATCAGACAACAACCACAAAAATTGGCGGTGCGCAAAATGCGGCGAAGGGCTTGTTCTTGGCAGCACCGTGTTCAGCTATTTAGGGATGACGTTTTCTCATGAGGTGTTGCGTTGCGCAAAATGCCGCAAGGTTTTCATCCCGAGAGAGTTGGCAAATGGAAAGATGGCGGAAGTCGAAATGATGATGGAGGACAAAGAAATTGGCAAAGAAGCAAGCTACGAGCAGAAAATTGCAGGCGATAAAGACGAAGAAGCGCCTGTTCAAGAGCGCGGTCGAACTCATGGACGACCACGGCTACGAGAATGTTACTATCGAGGACATCAGCCGCAAGGCGGGCGTCTCCGTGGGCGCATTTTATCACTACTACAAATCCAAGTCGGATATCATGCTTGAGCTTTATATGCAGATAGACGATTTTTTCAATGACGTTGTGGCGCCGCAGATAGTGTCTGATGACGTGTTTGAGAACATCCGCGCCTATTTCGCAAACTACGCGGTTTACCAGAGCGATAAGGGCTACAACCACGTCAAGCTTCTTTTTGAAACGCACGACAGACTGTTCGTAGACAAGTCGAGGGCGATGTACTCCCTTCTGCGGGAAGTGCTGGAGAAGGGCCGCGCCGCAGGGCAGATTTCGGAGAAATACTCAATAGAAGAAATCGAGGATCAATATTTTGTTTTTGCCCGCGGGCTTGTGTACGACTGGATATTGCACGAGAGCGACTACGACATGGAAGAGCGCATGTTGCGGCGCATAGACATGCTCTCGCATAGTTTTAGGGCTATCTGACGGTTCGTCCGCATCGGGCTTGCGGCAGGCAAAAATAATTATTCAAAAAATTCATAAAAATCATAAATTCTTATTGACTATCTCGGTCAGGCTGTTATAATGAACTTGTAACTGAATGCATTTGGTGAATTGATTCTGTGACTGCTTATTTTGGAGGAGCGAGGAAGCGTGTATCAATTGACTGTACAACAGCCCAATATCCTTTTATTGACCGGTATTCCGGACCTGTGTTTTCCGCGCCGCGCGCGCTGAAAATAATTTGTTATTGTATTCGTTTTAGGAGAGTTACATCATTTTGACTATTGGAAGGAGGAGGAGCAATGAAACACTGGCGCTATGAAGGACAGCGCAACATGGAGGTCAGGCGTATTGACCACGGAGAGGGCAAGCTATCCACTACCGTCTGCATCTCAACTGACGCGGGATTCCGCGTCGCATCAGTTATAATCGAGGGCAAGGATGATATCGTTGTAGTAGATACACAGTGGACGCTCGCGAACGCGCACCGCGTACTCGCGGAGATCCTCGAGATCGACAAGCCCATCAAGGCCATTTTTGTAACCCATGCACACCCCGACCACTATTTTGGCACACAGGTATTTACGGATGCGTTCCCGAACGCGCCAGTCTATGCGTTCGAGGATGACGTGCCGGTCATAGATGACCAGTTCCTGCCGAAGCTGGACCATTGGAAGGAGGAGATCGGCGAACACAATATGGCCGACAGACCGATCAACTTCACCCCCTACAAAGACGGCGTTCTTGATATCGATGGATTCGAGATCAAAGCCATCCCGCATTGTTGGGGCGATCTGAAATGGAACTCCAAGGTCGTGATACCGTCCATCAAGACGGTCATCTGCTCCGACATAGTGTTCAGCGACGCGCACCCGTTCACATGCGAAGTCCCGCCGATGAAAGGCTGGGATCTGTGGATACAGGAGCTTGAGAATATCCGCTCCGAGGGATACGATGTCATCATCCCCGGCCATGCGGCATTCGGCAGGCGCTTCGACGAGTCAGGGCTTGACTACACGAAGGAATACCTTGAAGCCACAAAGAAGCATTTCGAAGCGGCCAGCAAGAGCGATAACAAGGAAGCCCGCGTACCTCAGTTCTTCTATAACATGGAGTTCGATTTCTTCGATTCCGAACTGCGAAAGAGCAACGAGATGAACGCGAATGTCCTGCTCGGCGACCGCGAGTGGAACGATCTCTGGAATGAAAATCTGGAGGAAGAATAGTTTTGACAGGTGCCGGCGTTTTGCCGGCATTCGGCATTTTTATTAAGTTTTGTTATTCCATTGCGGAAAGGAGCAAGAGTCATGAACGAAAATATCAATGGCCAGAATTTGCCAAAGGGTTATGAGAACAAAATGGTGATTGTGCTGTGCCTGGCATTTGGGTTTGTCATGTTCGATAGATTCACGCTGGCAAACATATGGGGCGATATCGCGGCAGAGCTAAATCTAAATGATTCACATCTGGGCGTCCTGATGGGTGTTTTTGCCGCTACGTGGGCAGTAGTGGGATTTTTTGGCAGCGTGCTTGCCGACACCAAGCTGTCGCGCAAAAAACTGCTGATGATGTTTGTGCTGTTTTTCTCTGTCTGCTCGCTGCTTACGGGGCTTGCCGTATCTTTTGTGATGCTTATCGTTGTCCGCGCTGTGATGGGTTGCTTTGAAGGCCCTGTTATGCCGGTTTCCCAGAGCTTCATCATACCGCAGTCATCTCCACATAGGCGCGGATTCAACATGGGGCTTATGCAGGTATCGGCAGTTGGTCTCATATCGTCTCTGTTGGGGCCTGTCATTCAGGTGGCGCTTGCCGGAAGCATCGGATGGAGGTATACATTTGTCGTTACCATCATTCCAGGAGTCATCATATCGTTCCTGATATACAAAATCCTTATCAATCCCAATACTGGCGCGAATGAAGCCGATGCAAAAGCTTCAGGCGAAAAAGTCAAAAGGGAGAAGGGCGCCACGTGGAACGCCCTGAACAACAGGAATGTTATACTCTCTATCGTCGGCACGTTGTTTTTGCTGACATGGTACGTTTGCATGCTTACTTTCGCGCCGCAGTACCTGAGCGGTGAAAAAGGGTTCACGAAAACCGAAATGTCGTATATCATGGCGGCGTTCGGTGCGGGCGCGATAGTTTGGGGCGTTACTATACCAAAGCTCTCCGATATATTTGGCAGGAAGCCGTTGGTGCTTATTGCTGCGGTCATGGGTGCGTTTGCGTCGTTCGGGCTGGTCTGGGCGCCTCACAATCTCCCCTTGCTGCTCGTGATAGCTTTTGTCGGTTGGGGCGGCACAGGCGTCTGTGCGCTGATGCAGTCCACAATACCCGCAGAATCCGGAGACCCGCGCTTTGTGTCCACTATTATCGGCACGAACCAACTTACGGGCGAGCTTGTCGGCGCTACCGCTGGCGCGAGCATAATGGGCTTCGTGTCCGTAAGCGCGGGCCGCGAAACCGTGCTGTACCTGCTCGGCGGGTGCATGTTGGTCTGTTTTGTGATCAGCCTGTTTTACAAGGAGTCCGCGCCTCTCGTCGTTGCGCGCAAAGAAGCGGCTGCGGCGCAGAAGCAATAAAATCATGGTTGCTGTTTCGCGGCACTCATGGCATCCCCTGTGGTGCCGCGAAGATCAATAGAGAAAATTTCAATTGGCATTGTCTTTTCAGGAGGTGAATATTATGGGAAGATTGGACGGCAAGGTAGCTCTTATCACTGGCGGCGGCGTAGGCATCGGCGCCGCTATAGCAAAGGGGTTCATTGCGGAGGGCGCAAAAGTCCTTATCACGGGGCGCCGCGAGGAGAAGCTGAAGGAATTCGCTGACACGCAGCCAGAAGGCTCCATCGCCTATTTTGCGGGTAACATCAGGGATCCGAAGGAAGCGGAAGCGATGGTCGAAACCACAGTTGGCAAGTTCGGAAAGCTAAATGTGCTCGTGAACAACGCCGGCATTGATCCAGCGGGCACCGTTACGGATATATCGATAGAGCAGTGGCATGATATCATTGACACGAATGTGAACGGCACGTTCTACATGACCCGATTCTCGATCCCGAAGATGATCGCGGACGGCGGCGGCTCCATCATAAATCTGGCATCTCTTGCGGGCGTGAGAGCCATCCCTGCCATGCCTGCATACAGCACATCTAAAGCTGCGCTGCTCGGCTTCACGAACGCGGTCGCGCTCGACTATGGCGACCAGAACATCCGCATCAATACCATCAGCCCCGGCGCGACGGCCACGGATATGCTGAAAAACCAGATGCAGGGCCTCGCTAAGGCGCAGAATACCGATGTGTACGGCGCTCTTGGCTTGCTGACACGCTTCAGCCCCATCAAGAGGGCAGTAGAACCCGATGAGATATCGCCGCTCGCGGTATTCCTCGCCAGTGACGAGTCTGGCTTTATAACAGGCCAGAACATCCTCATCGACGGCGGCGCGACCGTAGTAGACCCATGCGGTGCGGCGACATCTTCGCTCGGCAAAGCCTGGGGTGAAGAGTAGTCTCTTAAATAACGGGTACACAAATCAAAACGACCCTCGGCATCGCCGAGGGCCGTTTTTTGATCTGGACTTTCACGCCAGCTGCCAGGGCTATTGCTTCTGTGCCATTCTTGCTTCGCGCTTTGCTACCACAAGCGGAGCTGTTTCCCTGAAGAACAGTGCCAGTACTGCGGTGACGAGGATGCTGATGCCGCAAACCAAGATAGGCGCCTGTAGACCCTGTGCATCCGCGAGCACGCCGAGCAACGTCGCGCCCAGGGTCGCCCCGAGCAGTTCGCCTGTCAGCTGTATGGTGCCGATGGATGTGCCGACATATCTCGGGTCGGCGGATTCGCCGGGGATAGCCGCCTGAAGCATCGAGTTCACTCCCGTTCCGCCCCAGCCGATGAATGCGATGACCACCATCAGCGGCACATTGTTCGGGCCGTATATCAGGCCGAATGCCGCGATAGCACCGAGTATCGCCGAAATGATGACGACCGGCTTCCTGCCGATTTTATCAGAAAGGCGCGGCAGGACGAGGCCGCCCAGGACTACGGCGCCAATGCCGAACCCGCTCATGATGAAGCTCATTTCCGTTGCGCTGAACCCCCTGACCTCTACAAGATAGCCGGGCATGAAGGTGAGTACGCCAATATACCATGTGAGCAGGAATATGGAGCTGATGATGCAGACTATGATATTTCTGTTCGCCAAGGATTTAAACAGGGAACCCTTCTCCTTGGGTGCCTTTTCAGCCTCCGTCGCGCTGCCGCCTGTCTGCGGATCAACCAGCGTTTTGAATATGAACAGCGTCAGTATGACGCCAGGTATGATGGTGACAGCGAATGTCCAGCGCCATCCGATGCTCTCTGCGAGGCCGACCTGAACGATAGGCCCCAGGGTGGTGGCGACAAGCCCGATGATAGTGACCTGCACGAGCCCCATGTTCATGCCGCGGCGCTCGTTGGATGACTGTGGCATGACGAAAGACTGCGCGGTGGGATACATTGGCCCTTCGAATATGCCCATGACCGCGCGCACAACGACGAGCATGATGAACCCTGTGCAGAACCCCGTTAGCAGCGAGCATACAGAGAAGAAGAGGACGAAGATACCGAGGAATTTCTTGCGCGACATCTTCGCGTCAGCGATATAGCTGCCGAGCACGCCCGACGCCGCCCATGTTGCCGCGAATACGGCGGTGATAATGCCGAGGCTGGTGTTTGACAGCCCCAGATCCGCCTTCATATAGCTTTGCAGATTCGCGACGGCGAACCTGTCGAACATGACGAACCCGATAGTGAGTCCGAGGATGGCCACCATCTTGTACTCGTAGCCATGAGGCAAGACTTGCCCAGTGCCGCTTATAAACGGTTCTTTCTTGTTGTTTCCCATTGCGTTCTCTTTTCACTATGGAATAAAAAAATAAAGAAAATATCAGATGCCGACACAGCGCCGGCATAGTGCCATAATAAATTTTCCCTTGCTTGTCCATTCATTTGCCACGCGCCGCCTACTCCCACGATACACACATTCACAGAATCAATTCACCTAATGCATTCTGTCTATGCAGATATTATATTCAGTTTTATCAGAATAGTCAATATATATTTTGTGGAAATATAATCAATAACTATAATTATAATCCAGTGCCCGCGCCCTCCGCAGTTCATCGCTGCGCCAGCTGACCTGGCACCTATACGCCGCCGCCATATTTTTTTGTGAAACCCACGCATTCATATTCCCGTATGATATAATACATGGGAATCATGGAAACGCTATTCGCCTTTTTAATGTCAATGCTGCCGATCGTTGAGCTCCGCGGGGGGCTTGCTTTTTCGTCGGCTGTCGGGATACCATTTTGGGAGGCCTTTATCGTATGTTTTATTGGCAACATCCTGCCCGTGCCGTTCATCCTGCTTTTCCTGCGCAAGCTGTTCGCGCTGCTGAAAAAGAGCCGCCGCATGGCGAAGCTCGTGCTTTGGCTCGAAGCCAAGGCCGAAAAGGCGGAGCGCAGGCTCGGCAGGTACGAGCT
>JAIRPQ010000043.1 GCA_031256875.1 Eubacteriales Family XIII. Incertae Sedis bacterium
GAGTCGGACGACATCAAGACGCTCGACGATTTCAGGCGGCTGCCGTTCACGGACAAGGACGACCTGCGCGGCGCTTACCCGATGGGGCTTTGTGCCGTCCCGACCGACGAGATAGTCCGTATCCACTCATCGTCGGGCACGACAGGCACTCCGGTTATTATTCCTTACACGCAAAAGGACGTGGACGATTGGGCGATAATGTTCAAGCGTTGCTACGAAACGGCGGGGATCACGCGCGCCGACCGCATACAGGTGACGCCCGGCTACGGGCTGTGGACGGCCGGCATCGGGTTCCAGCTCGGCGCGGAGCTGCTCGGCGCGATGGCGATACCGATGGGCCCAGGCAACACGGACAAGCAGATTCGCATGATGATCGACATGCGGTCTACCGTGTTCACGGCGACTTCGTCGTATGCTCTGCTCATCGCGGAGGAGATAGAGAAGCGCGGGGTGCGTGACCAGATATGTTTAAAAAAGGGTGTAATTGGCTCTGAGCGTTGGGGCGCGAAGATGAGAAAGCGCATTGCTTCGGAGCTGGGCGTGGAGCTTTACGACATCTACGGGCTGACCGAGATCTACGGTCCGGGCATCGGCATCAACTGCGACGCGTCGGAGTCCATGCACATCTGGACCGATTACATGTATTTTGAAATAATCAACCCAAAGACGCTCGAGCCTGTGAAGGACGGCGAGAGCGGCGAGATAGTTATCACGACCTTGCAGAAAGAGGGTGCGCCGCTCATCCGCTACCGCACGCACGACCTGACGCGCGAGGTGGCCGAGCCGTGCCCGTGCGGAAGCGACTACCCGAGGATTGAGGCCATCATCGGACGCTCGGACGATATGGTCAAGGTGAAGGGGACTATCATCTACCCGAGCAAGGTGGACGAATATCTCGCGGGCGTGAAGGACGCGAGCAGCGAGTACCAGATAATGATCGATCACATGAACGGGCGCGACCAGATGACGCTATTCTTTGAAACGAAGCTGAAATCAGGCGCGGAGAGGCAGGCGCTTGAAAAAGAGGTGGAGCAGGGCTTCAAAAAGAGCATAGGCATCTTGGCGAAAATACGCGCCGTCAGCATAGGCGAGCTGCCAAGAAGCGAGAAAAAGACCACGCGGATTTTCGACAATAGGTATTGACGCGGTAGGGGGCGGAGCCGTTTTCGCGCATATCACGCGCACATTGGCAAGCCCCATCTTCATGCTTCAGTCGATAAACTCCGAAAAATTATGAGTTTATCGACTGTGGGCGGATAAACTCTTGGTTAAAATAGGACACAGCATAAATTGACAGTTGGGTAGTTAGGGGCAAAATGCTCACACCAGCTCCCCGCGCAGATATTCGCCTAGATATGGCACGGCCAGCGAGATGGAACCCCTCCGTTCCGCTACAATCACGCCGGCGTCGATTAGCCGTTGCCTGTATTGTTGCGCATAGGAGTTTGAAATTCGTAACCGCTCCATTACGTCCGCTATGTTGCTCTCGGCCGAGTCCTCCGACATGGCGCGAAGAAATTCGATATCCTTGTCCGAAAGCACCTTTAAGCTCGTCAGATGGACGTTTTCTACAAGCCTGCTCATAGACATGCGTATGGATTCCTCGACAATTTCGCCGGTTATCGTACGTTTTTCGCCGGTATATTCAATAATGTAATAGCCTATGAGCTGCAAGAGATAAGGGTAGCCCTTGGTCGCCGCGACAGCCTTGTCAAGCAAGCCTACGGCAATTTTCTTCTCAGCTTTGCTGAAAACATCGGAATAATAGAGCGAAACATCAGATAACGCAATAGGCCCAAGCTCCACCTTGTTGGCGCGATTCAGAAATGTCAGTATGTCGTCGTTGAGTATCGACGAAACAGCGCTTGGCAGGCCCGCCATTGCGATGGCGATGTTCTTTCCTTCGCCTATAAGGTGCTGGTATGTCGTAGCAAGTTCGCGCATTGCGGCGTTCGTCTGCTGTACTTCGTCAACAAGAATCAGTATTCCTTTGCCGTATTTTTTCAGCTCGTCCAACAGCATGGAGAGCTTTATGCGGAATCCGTATTTTTGTTCCGTTTCATCCGAGAACGTCAGGCCAAATGAAAACCCCAGCGCACCCGCGCTGACGGATTTCATATTCTTCTTTGATGGTATATACTGTTCGCCGTTGATTTGGATGGTCTGTATTATCTCGTCGGTCATCTGTTCGCTTGCCGTAACCCTCGCAACAACAAAATTATACGAGATGGCTTTTGCTGCGATTTCTATCAAAAGGGCAGTCTTGCCCATGCCGCGCTGACCTTTATAAAACGTGGCGCGGACAGGATGTCCTGGCGGTCTTTTCAAACCGTCAAGATAATCCGCGACAATTTCATTGCGTCCGACTATGCGTTGTGGCCTGACTCCGAAAGCCGGCAAAAAAATGTTATCTTCCATAAGATAAGTATATCGCTTTTATCATCTTTTATCAAGTTTTATCATCTTTTATCAAGTTTTATCATCCTTTATCATTCAGACGGGGCGTGCCCTGCGCAGAGCCTATTCAGATATGAGGCGATGTGGTTCGGCTCATACCCGCCTACGCGAACTCGCCCAGGAAGCTGAATGTATTGGCTTCGGTCAGGCGCACGGGCAGTATCTGCCCTACGTAGTCACCTGGCTCCGGCGGCCTGATGTTCACGAGTTTGCCGCCTGGCGTGCGCCCTGACAGCGTGGCTTTGTCCGTCTTGCTCTCGCCCTCTATCAGCACGTCGTATACGCCGCCGACCAGCCGGCGGTTCTTCTCCATAGTTATATCGTTCAGCCGATTCACCATGCGCTCGAACCGCTCATGCGCTATGTCATCTGGCACTTGATCCTCGTATTCCGCGGCGGGCGTTCCCGTGCGCGGCGAGTAGAGGAATGTGAAAGCCGAGTCGAACCTGACGCGCTCTATCACATCCATCGTGTGCGCGAAGTCCGCGTCGGTTTCCCCAGGGAAGCCGACGATAAAATCTGTAGTGATGACGATATCGGGGTTCGCGCCGCGCAGCTTGTCTATGAGCGCGAGGTAATCTTCCTTTGCATAGCCCCTGTTCATGCGGCGAAGCACCTCAGTGCTGCCGGACTGTATGGGCAGGTGAATCGACGGGCAGAGCCGCCGCGCCGTGCGGTAACATTCGACCAGCTCGTCCGACAGGTCTTTCGGGTGTGAGGTCATGAAGCGCAGTCGCTCGATGCCTGGGATTTCGTCAAGCAGCCCGATGAGCGCGGGGAAATCCGTACCGCCGCCGCAGTACGAGTTCACGTTCTGCCCGAGGAGCATGACTTCTTTGACGCCGTCCTGCGCGAGCGAGCGAACCTCGTCCAGGATGGCTTCGGGCTCACGGCTGCGTTCGCGCCCGCGCGTGTACGGCACGATACAATAAGTGCAATAATTATTGCAGCCATACATGATATTCACGAAGGCCTTGTGCGGGTGCTCGCGTTTGGAGGGAAGTCCCTCGACTATGCTGTCCGCAGGGCCTGCGCTGTCCCTTACGTCCACGACCGTCTCGCCGCGCACCGTGCTCATCGTCTTTCCCCTCGCGTCTCCAATCATCTTGCCTCGCGCGTCGCTTTTTGCCTGTGCGTCCGCGAGCAGCGACGGGAAAGCCTCTATATTCATGGTGCCGAACACGATGTCCACCCACGGGAACACGCGCCGTATCCGCTCTACGACATGCTCCTGCTGCATCATGCAGCCGCAGACCGCGACGATTTTGGACGGCTCTTGCTCCTTCGCTTTCTTTATCTGTCCAAGGACGCCGAAAAACCTGTTGTCCGCGTTTTCGCGCACGGAGCAGGTGTTGACGACGATAACATCGGCAAGCGCCCGCGCCTCCGCCACGCCGCCGGCGCAAGGCGGCACGCGGCCATATCCCAGATTTTCAAGCATCCCCGCCACAGTTTCGCTATCCCGCTCATTCATCTGACACCCCATAGTTTCAATGAGGTAATACTTTGAGTTAATGTTAATTTCTTTCATAACACATAGTATAACACGTAACACAAAGCCAAGTAAACAAAACAAAGAAGCGAAAAGGCGATAAATGGCGATAAATGCCTAGAACAATCTACTTAAATCCACCCCTTCGGGGGTGACAGCACTAGCGAAGCTAGTGCGCCGTCAGGGGGCAGCGCCCCCTCCGAGAACGAAATTGCGATAAATGCCTAGAACAATCTAATAAAATATTCCTCTTCGGGGGAGGCAGGGTTCGCGAAGCGAACCCGTCGGAAGGGGGCAGCGCCCCCTCCGAGAATGAAATGGCGATAAAAATAAACTCAGAGTGGGTGTGAAATGCGACTGGCATTTCCCATATAATAGTATTGCCCATGAGGGAAGACATGCAGGCTTCCACGAAGCCGCGTGCGCGGGCGGGCGCCGGCGTGAATAACGCTGGCGCCCGTTTTGCTTTACCGCGTACTAAGGAAGTGTCGATTAAAGGAATTAATGCACCAAGCGGCCGCTGTTTGGCGGCCGCTTGGCGTTTTGGAGATATAGACTTATACGTATGCTTGCCTGTGATGGTTTGATAGATTTCCTTATACCGGATTGTTGCGGATGTCTTCGATCAGCTCGTCGAAGTCTGAGCCGAGGAAGTATTTTTTCGGGGGCTCTACCGTTCCGCCCGCCGCGATAGCGTCGATGCCGGCCTTGACCTTTTCGGGAGTCGCAGGCAGCTCGTATACGCGCACTCCGACAGCGTCGTAGATGGCGTTGATGACGGCCATGTGCCCGCTGGACTGGAAGGCTTCGGATGCGCCTGACGAACCGAAGGGGTTCTGTGTACGCGGGATTTCGATGAAGTCCACTTCGAGGTCGTACGGTATGTCGTTGGCGGTCGGGATGCCCGCGCCGAGCGGGTTGCTGTGCTTCTTCACGTCGTCATAGTTCTCCGTGAGCGCGAAGCCGATGGTGTGCGACATGCCGCCGAATACCTGGCCGTTGACCGCCGCGATGTTGCCGACCACGCCGACGTCCGCGACAGCTTTCATGCTGAGCACCTGCGTCTTGCCCGTCTCCGTATCGACAGCGACTTCGGAGAGGAACATCGCGTATGTGAAGTCGGGTGTCGGGTTGCCCTTGCCCGTGTTCGGGTCGAGATCCGTGAGCGTGCCGAACGACTCGTTCAGGAACTGGTTCTCGTACCTCGTCGGTATGCCTTCCGCTACCATCTCGTCATATGTGCGCAGCGAGCCGTCGGGCTTCTGCATTGCCGCAAAGAGCTTTTCGACTGCGACCTTCGTCGAGTTGCCGTTCATGAAGTGGCTGCGGCTGGATGCCGTCGCGCCGTGGTCCGGACAGAATTTGCTGTCGTTCTGAATCAGCTTTACGTCGGATTTGTCGATGGTGCGCTTGTCTGCGAACACTATACGCAGCGCTTCGAGCGTTACCATGAGTGAGCCGATGTCGCCGCCCTGACCCTGATCCTGCCAAGTGTCGTATTTTATGAACGTGTTGTCGGGAGCCAGCTCGACTGCCACCGTACACTGGTCGGCCGTACCTTCGGTAACGTTGTATCCGCCCCAGACGAGGCCGACGCCGTACTTTGTCTTGCCGTCGGAATTTTTGTTGCGCTCCGCTGTATCGGCGACCGCCTTCTCGTAGACGGGCTTGATGCGCTGCATTATTTCTTCCTCGGGATAGTGCGGAAATTCATATCCGTTGATATTGATGTCACCCGGGCGGCAGATATTGCGCCAGCGGATTTCCCATTTGTCGAGACCCGTCTTTTCGGCCATCATGTCCATGAGAGCCTCTGAGCAGGTATATGCCTGCGGCGAACCGTATCCACGATAGGCCGTGCCGTAGCTGTGGTTCGTGGTGGCCACGCGCGATACCCCGCGGCAATTCGGTACGTTGTAGGGGAAGAACATGAAGCGCGCGACCCTCGTCGTGAGGTCGTCGCCCAGCTCGTCGTAGCAGCCGTGGTCGATGCCGTTGTCCCATTCGGCGGCAATGATTTTGCCGTCCGCGTCGCAGGCAAGACGCCCGTTCGTGAAGGACGGCGCGCGCTTTCCGCTGAACGCCTGGAACTCGGCCCAAGTCATGGACAGCGCCACGGGCATGTCGTCGCATGCGATACACGCGATACCGGCAAGGCTGTATGTCGCGCCCGCGATACCCCAGCCGAACGTGCCGCCCGTCGGGTTCTCGACCACGCGCACCTTTTCGGCGGGAACGCCCGTCGCCTCGGCGATGTCGCCGATGTTCGCGTAGATGGCCATGGCCTTACAGTGTACCGTGAGCAATCCGTCCTCGTCCCAGTAAGCCTGCACGGTGTCGCCCTCGATGGGCATGTGCGGCTCGCGCGTCGAATAGAAGCTGCCCTCCGCGACGTAAGGCGCTTTCTCCATGAGGCCGTTGATGTCGGGGTCGCCCTTGATGGTGGGCTGCACGCTCCATACGTTCGGATGCTCGTCGTGGACGCGCACCGCGTCGGGAAGCGCGGCTTCGAGGTAATTCAGCATTTCGGGAAGCTGCTCGTACTCGAGCTTGACTTTCGCCGCCGCCTCGCGCGCGTGCGCTTTCGTGTCGGCCGCAACGAGAGCGATAATGTCGCCGTAGTTGAATATCTTCTCCTCCGCGAGCAGGATATGTGTCTGCTTGGCAGCGCCTTCATCCGTGCGCGGCAGGAACTGGAACATGTTCAGTCGATTCGAACCTTTCACGTCCTTGGCGGTAATTACCTTGTATACGCCGGGCATTTTCTCGGCTTCCGCTGTGTCTATCTTGAGAATCTTCGCGTGGTGCGTGAGCTTCGGCTGCACCATTACCACGTGCAGTATGCCCTCGGGCATTTTCAGCTCGATGTCGTCGCCATAATCCGTAAGCCCTGTGACCTTGCCGAGCGCGGCCGGACGCACCAGCGCCTTGCCATAATAATTTTTGTCCTCGGGCATCTTTACCGAGATGTCCTCAATGCTTTTCTCGCCCCTGAGCACTGCGGCCGCGTCGAGAATCGCGTCGATGATCTGGCGGTAGCCTGTGCAGCGGCAGATATTGCGGTGCTTCGTGAGCCACGCCCTGATGTCGTCGGGAGTGGGCGAAGCGTTCTCCAGAAGTAGCTGGTACGAGGAGACAATCATAGCGGGAATGCAGAATCCACACTGAACTGCGCCCCTGTTCATGAACGCCACCTGCAGCGGGTGGAGATGTTGCGGCGTGCCGATGCCCTCTACCGTCGTGATTTCGCTGTAGTCATTAACTGCGGTAATCTTGCGCGTACATGCGCGGATTACTTTCCCGTCGAGTATGACGGAACAAGAACCGCAGACACCGGTGCCGCAGCCGATCTTCACGCTCGTGAGACCGATGCGCCTGAGCACTGACGCGAGGGTGTCTTTCTCCGGATCGCACACGAACATTCTGTCGACCCCATTGATGGTGAGTGTCATTTTTTTGAGCTTCATTTTCGATTTCCTTTCCTTTCCCGAAATGGGTGGACTTTTCCTTTTTCCTCGGTTTCTCGGAATTCAGAATATAGCACTAATTACAATAAAATTACCATAGAAATGTTGTCACGTCAACGTAGTTTTGAAAATACCGAATTTTAAGAAATTTGTCCGTGTCTAAAGTTTGCTGCCGTTGCTTCGAGAGGACGCCATTTTTTCAAGACGCTTGAATTGCTCGGGCGTGTCGGCGTCGTAGAGAATGCCCTCGTCGGCGACCTCTACCAGCTCCGTCACGCGTTCAAATGCCGAGAGCGCGCCCTTCATCCCGTCGGCATCCCCGCGCTTCGCCAGCTCCGGTATCAGCTCCGCGCGTATCAAAATCGGATGGCCTTCCTCTCCCTTGTGGACAGGCTTTACGATGGGGGATTTCGACGCGGCGAGCGCCCGCGCTGTGTCCGCCGTGAACAGCGGCACGTCGATGGGGCAGAAAAAACTGCGGCCGCATCTGCCCATGATGTGCATCAGTCCCAGCTTTGCCGATTCGAACATCGGGGTGGACGCATAGGCTTCGTTGCGAATGAATAACAGGCGGGGTTCCAGTTCCACGCATTCCGCGAGATGCGCCTCAAGTTCGTCCGCCCTGTGTCCCGTCACTACGACGATGGGGCCTGTGCTTGCCGCCGCGAGCGCGCATGCCACCCTGCGCGCGACGCTCTTGCCGCCGATTTCCATCAGCGGTTTGTAGTTGCCCATCCGAGACGACAGCCCTGCCGCCACGATGACGGCCCCGATTATATTTTCTTTATTATTATTCATTATTATCATCCATTACCCATAATGCGGCCATGCCCGCACATCGCCGCCATGTTGTCGCCTTAATATATAGTATAATACAGGTTATGAAGAAACTCGAAAACTATTTGCCAAAATTTGACGAATGCCGCCTTGCGGAGCCTGCTTTCTGCCGCGCCGTATGCCCGTTCCATCTGGACGTTGTCGGGTTCGTGGAGAAAATCCGCAAGGGGAGCTTCCGCGCCGCGTACAGGTCATACCGCGACGCCGTGTGCTTCCCGAGGGTGGTGAGCGAGATCTGTCCGGCGCCGTGCGAGGGCGTCTGTCCGCTCGGAAGCGGGGCAGGGGGCGAACCCATAGACCTTCCGATGCTCGAACGCAGGGCTGTTCGCGAAGCCGGCGGCACCGCTCCGAACGACTACAATATCCCGCTGAGGGACATCAGGGTGGCCATCGTCGGCGCGGGCCTGTCGGGGCTCGGGTGTGCGCTGCGGCTTGCCACGCGAAAATACCGCGTGGAGATATTTGAAAAAACGGAGGCCATCGGCGGGGCTGATTTGGGGAGGCTGAGCCGGAACGTGGCGGACACGTGCCGCCGCGACATCGAAGCGCAGTTCGCGAACGAGGACTACGCCCTGCACCTTGGATGCGAGGTAGGCTCTATCGAGAGTTTGGCGGAGCAGGGGTTTGACGCCGTATACATCGCCACGGGAAATGGCGGGAACGGCTTTGGCATAGCCACAGGTTTTCGCATCATGGAACGCGGCGAGGGCAGGGGCGTCTGCGTGGCCTGTGGCGGTGCGCTCGTCGGGGATGAGGGAGTCCACGCGCTTGCGGCCGGTCTCAATATGGCCCTCGCGATAGACGGCTGGTTCAAAACCGGAAACATGGCATACCCCGAAGACTCATATGAAACCTGCGCGGTGCTGCACCCGATGACGCTGGCGATGGCTGAGCTTCGGAATCCGCAGGACGGCGACGCGGGCCATTACAATAATAATAATAATAACAGCAGTGTTGGCGGTGGCGTTGCCGCGAGCGGTAGCGGGATGGATGGCAATGCGGGCGGCAATGCAGGCGGCGACGCGGACGGCGCGGTGCTCGAAGCGGGGCGCTGCCTGAAATGCAAATGCAACGCCTGTGAACTTTTCTGCGACCTGATAGGGTATACGGGCAAGATGCCGCCGCGCCTGCGCGAGGAAGTATTCGCCACGACGCTGCCGGGCGCGTCCGAAGTAAAGCACCTGCCCGCCAAGAGGCTGATGCATCTCTGCACACAGTGCGGGGTCTGCACGGAGGTCTGTCCGGAGCGCATCGACATCGGCGGGCTGATACTGGCGGGCAGACAGCAGATGCACCGCTACGGCAAAGCGCCGTGGGCCTTCCACGAATTTTTTCTGCGCGACATGGATCACGCGGACGGCGAAGCCGCGCGTTTCGCGTTCATGCCGGACGCGCCGGAAGCGGGCGCGGACAGGAATGTCAAATCCCCTCCGAAGCCGCAAACACACACGGAATCCGCCGCGCCGCGCCGCTACGCTTTCTTCTCGGGCTGCCAGCTCGGGGCGGGCGACCCTGGCCTGGCGATGCGCACATATGAAGCGATAAGGAACATAGATCCGGCCGTCGGCATACTCGCGAGATGCTGCGGCGCTCCCGCTGAGTGGGCGGGCGAGGACGACAGGCATTCGGAAAAGCTCGCGTCCCTCCGCGCCGACTGGCGGGATCTGGGCGAGCCGCTCCTGCTGATGGCCTGCCCGACATGCGCGAGGGAGTTCCGCGAGCATATGCCCGAGATACCCGTGTCGACGGTCTACGAATGGCTGGCAGGGAAAAGCGCGGATGGGAAAATCCCGCTTGAGGCGGTCGCGTCAGCGGAGCTGCCACCCGCACAGCCGTGGGCGGTATTCGACCCCTGCTCCGCGGGCGCGGACGCAGGGACGAAAGCGGCGGTCAGAAGCCTGGCGCATTCCGCGGGAATCGTGACGCGGGAGCTGCCCATACAGAGCGGCATCGCTAGGTGCTGCGGATACGGCGGCCAGCCGGAAGCTGCCGACCCCGCGTTCTCGCGTAAGGTCGCATCGGACAGGGCGGGCGAGAGCGAGCTGCCCTATATCGCTTACTGCATCAATTGCCGCGACGCGTTCGCGCGGGCGGGCAAAGAAGCGAAGCATATCCTTGAGATATTATTCCCCGACGGCGAGGGATGCGGCGAGGATGCGAAATCCTTTCGTTCCCAAGGAGCCGATCCGGAGGGCGATTCGGCAGGCGATTCGGCAGGGCAGGAGCAGCGCCTTCCGACCGTAACGGAGCGCCGCCGAAACCGAGAGCGGCTGAAACGCTCGCTGCACGAACTCGTCACCGGAACCGAAGCGAAGACAGTAGCACCCCCCCCAGCCCCGGGAGCCGCAGGCAGCGAAACGGTCACCACAGTAGCCGCCACTCCCGCATCGGTCAGCGCGTCACCCTCCACCCCCCCCGCCCAGCGCTACGACTTCACGCTTGACATCCCGGGCGGCTTGCTGCAAAAAATGGACGAGCAGCGGATACTGGTGGACGATGCGTACGAGGTCGTGGATTTCATGAGGCGCACGGGCCGCTCCGCAAAAAACCGCGCGAGCGGAACGCACTGCGGATACCGGCGAATCGGGCATATGACATATTGGGCGGAGTACAGCGATGAAGGCGCGGGCAGGCTCGCGTTGACCAACATCTACGCCCATCGCATGTCGATAGAGATGGAGCAGATTTGGAACGGGCACAAAACCAGAGAGGAGTTTTTGTCGGAGTGATGGGCGAAGGTAACGGCGAAACGGCGATGATATGCGAGATGGACGGCGCGGAAATGATTCCGATGGAAGCGGGGTTCAGTTATCTGGGGCGGGATTTCAGGCACACCGTCCTCAGATGCCCCGTCTGCGGGCAGGTCTACATCCCCGAAGACACAGCGGCAGGGCGGATGCGCGAGGTTGAAAAATCGCTCGAGGACAAATAGAATAATTATCAAACATAGACAGAATAATTGATGGAGAATAATCGCGAGGTGAGATCATGATAGAAGGATTTGTTCGTGTTGCGGCAGCTTCACCCGAGATAAGGGTGGCTGATTGCGCGTGCAACGCGGCGCGCATTGAGGAAGCCGCACGCGCAGCCGCCGGCAAGGGCGCGCGCATTATAGTGTTTCCGGAACTTTCGATAACGGGCTACACATGCGGTGACCTCTTTCTGCAGGACGCGCTTCTGGACGATGCGAAGTCGGCGCTCGCATGGCTGGTCGCGCGTTCCGAGGGGCGCGAGGAAGTGGTGGTGGTCGGCCTTCCTCTTTCGGTAGGCGGCAAGCTGTATAATGTAGCCGCGGTATACTCCGACGGCGAGCTTCACGCGTTTGTACCGAAAACCCACCTGCCGAACTACAGCGAATTTTATGAGATGAGACATTTCTCGCCGGCGCCCGCAGGCATGACCTACTGTGATTTTGACGCGTCACCGCGGCTGGATGGATATGACATCGGCGATGAAGAAGAAGGCGGCGGTGTCGGCGCGCTTCGGATACGCGAGAGCGGCGGCGTGCTGTCCATCATCGGGATCACCGACAGCTTCGCGGACGACGACGATGAAGATGATCTAGGCATGGAGGACGACGGCGAGCCGTTCCATGGCGACATACCCTTCGGGACCGACATCGTGTTCAGATGCGACGATGAGCCGGAGCTGAGTTTCGCGGTCGAGATATGCGAGGATCTTTGGGCGCCCGCGCCGCCATCGGCAAGACACGCCGCGAACGGCGCCGCGATAATAGCGAACCTCTCGGCGGGCAACGAGACCATCGGCAAGGCGGGATACCGCCGGCTGCTCGTGCAGGGACAGTCGGGGCGGCTCATCTGCGGCTATGTATACGCGAACGCGGGGCTCGGCGAAAGCACGCAGGACATGGTGTTCTCAGGCCACAGCATCATAGCCGAGAACGGCACGATGCTCGCGGAGAACCCGCCGTTCGGCAGCACTCGCGGCGGCATCGTCATTTCGGATATCGACGTGCGCGGGCTCGCGCACGACCGAAGGCAGAACACGTCGTTCACTTCCCAGTGGCAGGGCGGCTCCGGCAGCGATGAATACGAGGAAGTCTTGTTCTCGCAGCCCGAGCTTTCGTTTTCGGGACATCGGGAAATCGCGGCCGGCGGCAATATTATTCCTTTCACAAAAAATGACGCCGAAAGGAAGGAACAGCTTTTCAGGCGGGTCGATCCTCACCCGTTCGTGCCGCAGTCGGAAAGCGAACGCGCCGAGCGGTGCGAGGAGATACTTGCAATGCAGACCTCCGGACTGGCCAAAAGGCTCTCCCATACCCGCGCGAATACGGCGGTCATCGGCGTATCTGGCGGGCTGGACAGCACGCTCGCACTCATCGTGGCCGTCAGAGCGGCGCAGCGGGCGGGCGATGGGAATTGCTCGGTGCTGGCCGCCACGATGCCGAGCTTCGGCACGACGGACAAGACGAACGCCAACGCGAAAAAACTGTGCGCCGAGCTGGGCGTGGAGCTGCGCGAGATAGACATCACGCCACAGGTGAGGGAACATCTGAAGTCCATCGGGCACAGCGAGGACGAGCGTGACGTGACCTACGAGAACGCGCAGGCGCGCGTACGCACCCTCGTGCTGATGGACATGGCGAACCAGTCGGGCGGCATGGTGGTAGGGACGGGAGACCTGTCGGAGCTCGCGCTCGGGTGGGCCACCTACAACGGGGACCACATGAGCATGTACGGCGTCAACGCCGGAGTGCCGAAGTCGCTCGTGCGCCATATCATAAAATACGTATCGGATTCCGAGCGAAAAACCCGTCCCGCCCTAGCGGACGTGCTGGACGATATCATCGCGACGCCCGTCAGCCCCGAGCTGCTGCCGCCCGACGGCGACGACATAGCGCAAAAGACAGAGGACATCGTAGGGCCTTACGAGCTGCATGATTTCTTCCTCTACCATATGATTCGCTGGGGGCGCAGGCCCCGCGTCATCATGGAGCTCGCGAAGATAGCCTTCGCGGAGACCGGCGGCGGTGACGCGCCCGCCGCGTCCGGCCCAGATGTCTCGTACCACGGAAAGGGCGCGTACGCGGACAGCGAGATAAAGAGGTGGCTAAGGGTGTTCGTCAGCCGCTTCTTCGCGAACCAGTTCAAGCGCTCCACGCTGCCGGACGGACCTAAGATAGGGTCGGTGGCTCTGTCGCCACGTGGCGACTGGCGCATGCCATCTGACGCTTCCGCCGAAGCATGGATGAGAGATCTGGAATAATGGATCCGGAACAAAGAATCCGGAATAAATGATTTGGAATAATGGAGAAAGGATAGTGATGGGCATGAATTATTCGCGTAAGGGCAGGGTGCAGAGGATATCGCCGGCCATTATATCATCGGTGGTTATTATTGCGCTCATGGTATGCAGCTCATTTGCGTATGCTGCCGAAACTCCCGATGTCGAAAGGGTCGGCGCGCCGAAGGCCGCGAAGGGCGTCTTCGCGATGGACGCCGAAACCGGCCAAACGCTCTGCGCCAAGAGCGCGGACACGGCCAGGCCCGTGGCTTCCACGTCGAAGCTCATGACGGCATACCTCGTGCTGAAAAAAATCGATTCGGGCGGCGGCGCGTGGACGGACAGGGTGGGCATCACGGACAGGAAGCTCGACAAGATGAGCCGGACCTCGCCCTACGGTGGCTCGGTGAGGCTCAGGGTAGGCAGCACGTTCAGCGTCAGGCAGCTTTATTACCTGATGCTCGTCGAGTCGCATAACGCCGCGTCGGTGCAGCTCGGCAGATGGATATCGGGAACGGACGCCGCCTTCGCGCAGCTCATGAACGAGACGGCGGAGGAGCTGGGTATGGAAAATTCCAGCTTCGTCAACGCCTGCGGCCTCGACAACAGCGATTATGCGAGCGACCTCAAAATCCCATATGTGGGAAATCGCTCCGACACGAACAAGATGTCGCCGCGTGACGCCGCGGATCTCGCGAGGGCGCTGGTCACGGAATATCCGGAGGTCATGAACGCGACAAAGCTGACGCGCGTGAACGTGAAGGGCAGGACGGTACGCACGAGCAACCACATCCTCGACTACAAGGATCTGATGAAAAAGGCGAAGGGGCTGAATGTCGCGGGGCTAAAGACGGGCTACACCAGCCGCGCGGGGCACTGCTTCATAGGCGTCTGCAAGAAGAACGGCAGGCACACGATAGTGACGGCCATCCTGAACGACCCCGACAGGTTCAACCACACGATAACAATAATGAAGGGCAGCTACAGCAAGAACCCCGACGCGGTGTAGGCGGCAAAGCCCGCTCCGAACCCACCGCTCAGAACCCACTGCCCAGAGGATAGCGCTTCCCTAAAACCACGCCGCCCCGCAAAGGCGGTTTTCGCTGCGGACTTCGGCCCTACATCACGCCGATATTATTCCTCGTCCGGCTTTGACATGGCTCGCTTGATGCGGCCTATCAGCGCCAGCGTCAGGCGCGCGCCCGTGGCTACGACTATGAGCGATATCGCTATGCCGCCCGCGGTGAGCAGCGTGCTGGCGCCTCGCGATATCCCCGCATCGATGTCGTTCGCAAGTATGGCGGACATGGACTCGAAAAGCCCGAGACCCGGCACGAAGGGTATGATGCCCGGGATGATGAATACGGTGGTCGCGTCGCGCCCTGCGCGGGACGCTATTTCGCCGAGTATGGCCACGATGCCCGTGCCGGCAAAAACCGTGAGCATCGGCGCGAACCCGATGACCGGACCGCATTTGAGAGCCAGCATGCCCACGCCGCCTATGGCGCACGCCAGGACCATCTGGTTCTTGGGCGCGTTGAGCTGTAGGCAGAACCCGATTGTCAGCAGTACGCCGAACAGGAAAAATATCGGCAGCGGGAACACGTTCGCCGACGTGCCTATCTGCCTGCCCTGCATCAGCCAGATCTCCGTTACCATTCCCGCACCGCCCGCTATGGCCACCGACGTGATGGCGGCATCGGTCGCGCGCGCCACGCCCGAGAGCATGTCGCCCGACAGCAGGTCGCGCGCCGCGTTCGTTATGGCGACGCCCGGCATGAATATGGTCACAGCCCCGAGTATGATGGCAGTCGTGTTGTGCCACGGGTAAAGCCCCGCTGCGGCCAGGGCTGTCAGCGTACATCCGAGGCAGCTGATGAATACGCGGATGAATCCCGCCAGCCGAAACCTCCCCACGCCGAACGAAATCATATAGCCGACGCAGGAAGCGCCCGCGGCCACGCACATGTCGACGAAGCCGCCGCCGTAGATGGGGCACATGAAGGCTCCGACCAGCACCGCGCCGAGTATCCTCAGCGGCAGCGAGAAGATGGGCAACGACGAGATGGCACGTAGCTGGTTCATGCCTGCGTCGATGCTCATGTCCGTCGTCGTGAACTCCCTGGAAAATTTATTGATGAGCGATATGCGCTCCAGGTCGATGGCCGACCCGTCGATGCGCTTGATGAAAGTACGCATCTCGTCGTCGCCGCCCATGTCGAGCGACAGGAAGATGCCCGTCGTGGTGGCGAAGCATTCCACGTAGTCTATCCTGCACGCCTTGCAGATGCGCGTGATGGTATCCTCGACACGGTATATCTCCGCGCCGCTTTTCATCATCAGCTCGCCCGCGAACAGCGCAAGCACCAAAACTTTCTTTTGGAAATTTTCTATCATACAGTTAAGTCTATAGGGTTTGGGGTTTTATTTCAAGGGGGCGCGATGGTGCGGAACAATTTTTATCAAGCACTTGATTCTTATTGAATATGGTTAATAAAAATGTTATTGTGAATAATAGCAGCAAAGGAGGAAGAAAATCATGGGACATATGGACATTCACAAAATAATCGACTCTGAATTTGAGCTTCCATTTGTGTGCATGAAAAAAATATTTGAGCAAATGGGCGTGGTTGCTATTACGGACAGCGAAGGAAAATATCTGTATGTAAATCCCCTCTGGGAGAGGGATACGGGATTGGCTAAGGCAGATGTCCTAGGCCGGTACTGCAACGATGTCGTAGAGGATTCAAAAGCGATGGTCGCGATAAAGGCGAAAAAAACCGTCGTGGCGGAGTTCGGTATAAGCCTCGTGAAAAAGAAGCACGTTCCAGGCATCATATCCTATATGCCTATTTTCGATAGAGACAATGTTGTTGGATGTTTTATCTCGGCCGCTTTCCCGAACATTGTCCAGGCGAACAAATTCGCGGACCGCGTGAAAAAATTCATGAAGCTGGATGACACATCGCAAAACCTGGCGAAATACAATACGGCGGACATCATAGGCGAGAGCCCCGAAATAATAAGGCTGAAGGAACAGATCCTGCTTGCTGCGGCCTCCGACGCGAAGGTGCTGATAGAGGGCGAGACCGGCACAGGCAAAGAGCTTGTCGCACACGCCATACACAGGAACAGCCAGAGGTGCAGGTTCCCGCTCATCCGCGTGAACTGCTCTGCCATTCCCGAGCACCTGATAGAGTCGGAGTTTTTCGGATACGAGGGCGGCAGCTTCACGGGTGCCGTAGCGATGGGAAGGGAAGGCAAATTCGAGTCCGCTGACAAGGGCAGCCTATTTTTGGATGAGATAAACTGTCTGCCAATCACCATGCAGCCGAAGCTGCTCCGCGTGCTGCAGGAGGAAGAGATCGACCGCATCGGCAGCAACGGCAGCATCCCCGTGGATGTCCGCGTTATCGCGGCTTCAGGCAAGTCGATAAAGAAGATGTGCAACGAAGGTACGTTCAGAAACGACCTATACTATCGCCTGAACATCATCCATATCACCATACCCCCGCTCCGCAAGAGAAAAGAGGACATCCCGCTTCTCATCAACAGCATGATAAACAGGTGGAACGGCAGAGGAAACCGCCTTATTTCGGGCGTGACCGCCGAAGCAATGGATTTTCTCATGTCGCAGGATTGGCCGGGGAACGTCAGAGAGCTTCAGAACTCATTCGAGCGCGCGGCGACGATTTCGCATTCCGAAATGCTCGAAAGCGCATCCTTCGAGCAGGAAGCCATGGAGTTCGGAGGCGACATGATGCCGGTTGGCGGCAGCGGCGGACAGAGTGGCGATATCTCGCTGCGTAAACGCAAAAACAGCATGGAGAAGGAAGTCATTGAATCCGTTCTTCGGCAGCATGGCGGCAACAAATCAAAAGCGGCGGAAGCGCTGAATATCTCCAGGACAATGCTATACAAAAAGATAAAGAAATACAGCATCTGACAGACTCATAGCGTAACAGGGCAAGGGGGCTATTATTCCCGCCTTGCCCGACTCGTATCTTCAAGCATACCCACTGTACACTGCTGTGTAAACTAAAGTTATGTATACTGCGAAATAAAGTTTACAATAGTGTACGCGCTTTTCTGCAGGTTTACATCAGGAAACATCGACCCAAAAAAATTATTTATCCAGCTCACCCGCTCGGATTGTTAATAATATAACAAAGTGTCGCTTCGTGGCATGTATATATACCCGCACGAAAATATATTATATCCAGCTCTGGCATTCTTCTTGCAAAATATGCGGATGTTGTTTCGACAACATTTATTTTTTAGGGCAACACTGCATGCACCGCATTCAGATATTTGCCAAGAGAGAGTAGTGGAGGATTGAAAGGAGGTTCATATGACATGTTCGTTGGCAGAGCGCATCGAGGGGCGTGGTTCCCCGTACATTGTTTAGTCAGGAGGAGAAAATGAATACAGGAAAGAAATGGGGCTACCTGGTAGTCGGGGCAGTAATGCTGCTCTTTATCGGTCTTATCTACGGATGGTCTATTTTCCGCGGACCCCTGAATGAAATATTTACGGACTGGGATAAAACCCAGCTGACTATGCCGTTCACGCTATCAATAATATTTTTCTGTGTCGGCGGTTTTGCGGGCGGCCAGATGGCGCGCCGCTTCAATACGCGGGTCATCGTGCTGTTCTCGGCGGTTTTCGTGTTCGCGGGATTTTTCCTGCTCTCCGTAGTGCTGGATGAACAGAACCCTTCGGGTAGCCTGGTGGCTCTAGATGTGCTGTATGGCGTGTTAGTCGGGTTCGGTGTCGGCTGCTCGTACAACGGGATACTCAGCGCGGTAGTGCCATGGTTCCCGGGCAGGACGGGGCTGGCGTCAGGTATCCTGATGCTCGGGTTTGGCGTAGGCGCACTTGTTTTCGCAAGCGTCGTCCAAGTCCTCACTGCGTCGATGGGTCTGTTCAGCACATTCGCCGTGCTGGGTATCGCAGTCGCTGCGGCGCTCGTCATAGGCTCGTTCATCCTGAAGAAGCCGGATGCACCGCCGCCGCCGAAGCCGGACGCTTCCGCGGAAAACTCGGGGGCGGCTCAGCAGAGCGAAAAGAAGGACTACAGCCTTGGAGAGATGCTCAGGACATCAGTGTTCTGGATATTCTTCCTATGGAATGTCGCGGTATGCGCGGGCGGTCTGCTCGTTATCGGCAGCGCGGCGCAGATAGCCGACACCTTCGGCGCGATAGCCACGCTGGGGCTTATCGTGACCGTGTTCAACGGGTTTGGCCGTCCTATCAATGGCATCCTGTTCGATAAGCTCGGCCGGATGAAAACCCTGTATATCGACAACGTGTTCATGCTCGCCGGCGGGCTGTCTTTGCTCGCGGGCGCTATCACGAACAGCGCGGCATTCATTTTCGTAGGGCTGCCGCTCATTGGTATCAGCTACGGCGGATCGCCTGCCCTGATGTCAGCTACGATTGCGAAATTCTTCGGGCCGAAACATTATTCAGTCAATTTCGCGGCCGGCACATTCAACATCGCGCCTGCGGCTATCATTGGTCCCATCATCGCGGCAAGATTGCAGGAGAGTTCGGGCGGAAGCTATAACACGACATTCATCATGCTTATCGTGCTGGCCATAGTCGCCATCGTGCTGAACACCGCACTGACCGCGGCGGCAAAGCGAGCAAATATTGAGTGAGTTCGCATCGTCGGGCAAACATAATTAGTTAACAAGCTGGAGAGAGGAAAGGAAGGTAACTGCATGTTTGATTTTTCACCAAAGCAGCTCGAAGTCCAAAAGACAGTCAGGGATTTCATTGCTGAATACGTGACACCAAACCTAAAGACCATAGACGAGGGCGATGTGCCGGACTCTATCTTTGAAGCATGGCACAAGACGGGGCTGGTATGCCTGGTCGCACCAAAGTCCGTAGGCGGTATCGAGCTGGACACAGAGAGCTGCGCGGTCGTGCTGGAGGAACTCGCATACGGGGATGTCGGTATCGCGACGGCTTTCGGCGCGAACAACCTCGGCTCGTATCCGGTGCTTATCGCGGGCACGCACGAGCAGCAGGTGCAGCATTTCACGCCGATACTGGAAGGCAAGTACGCCTCGTTTGCACTGACCGAGCCAAACGCGGGATCAGATGCCGGCGCGGTCGCCACGACTGCGGTCAAGCACGGCGACGAGTATGTTCTGAACGGAACGAAATGCTATATTACGCAAGGCAAATACGCCATTGACATGGACTCGTCGCTAGTCATGTTCGCGTCCACCGACCGCACAATAGGCAACAAGGGCCTGAGCGCGTTTCTCGTGAAGGGCGGCACCCCTGGGCTGAGCTGCGGCAAGGTCGAGGACAAGATGGGCATACGCGGATCGCAGACGGTGGAGCTGGTGTTGGAAGATGTCAGGATTCCCGCGTCGGCGCTGCTCGGCGCGGAAGGCGACGGCATGAAGCTGGCCATGAAAACGCTGGACTCTGGACGACTGATGGTCGCGGCGCAGGCAGTGGGGTGCGCACAGCGTGCGCTGGACATAGCGGTGGAGTATGTAAAGACGCGCTCTGACGGTGGGAAGCCCCTCACGAAACAGCAGAGCGTTGCGTTCAAGCTCGCTGATATGGAATCGTCCGTAACGGCGGCGCGGCTTCTCGTCTACAGAGGAGCGAAGCTGAAGGACAACCATCAGCCGTACTCCCATCACTCCGCGATAACGAAGCTGTTCACTACCGATGTGGCCATGCGGGTAGCGCAGGACGCGATGGACATCATGGGTACATATGGCTACACAAAGGAGTCCGGTATCGAGAAGATATGGCGCGATGCTAGGATTCTTTCCATCTATGAAGGCACGAACCAAATCCAGCGGTTGGTCATTTCCGGCGGGCTGTTGCGTTGATTGGGAGGTGAGAATAATGAATTTTGAATACACACAGGAACAGAACGCGATTAAAAAAGCCGCACTGGATTTTACCGTAAAGGAGCTGGCGCCCGCCGCGCACGGCGACGACAGGGAGCCGCATTACCCGCGCGAGCTGGTTGGGAAGCTGGCGCAACTGGGTTTTCTTTCGCTGTCTGTAGAGAAAAGCTACGGCGGCTCAGGCTCAGGGCTGATGGATATGCTCTGCCTAGTGGACGGGCTTGCCACGGGGTATGCTTCGGTGGCGTCCATAGCGGCCACTCACCTCGCCTGCGGCAAGATACTGTCCAGGCACGGCAGCGATGCGGTGAAGGAGAAATATCTGAAGGATGTAGCGAAAGGCTCCAAGCTGGTTGGGTATGCTTTCGCCGAGCCTGGCGCGGCTCCCGCGTCAGGCGACAAGAAAGCGGTCGCCGCGCCGGAAGGCGAAAAATATGTTCTGAATGGCGAGAAAACCTTTGTGCTGAACGGCGGTGCGGCCGATTTGTATCTGGTGACGGCGCAGTTCGACGCGGAAGCAGGGCCTAAAGGTGTGGGCATGTTTGTAGTGGATGCGAGCGACGTGGAAGTGTTGGGCGATATCGACAAGCTCGGCTTGCGCTGTTTCCCGACAGCCAGGATTGGCCTTGCGAACGTGAAGGCCGATATCGTGGGCAGCGAAGAAAGCGGCCCCAAAATCATCGCGGAGGCGCAGGCGATTTTCGATATCTTGAATGCCGCAGTTGCCTGTGGCGTCGGCAGGACTACGCTCAGCGAAACCGCCACATATTCGAATACGCGCATACAGTTCGGCGCACCCATCGGAAAAATCCAGGCCGTGCAGTGGATGCTCGCGGACATCGGTACGGACTTGCACTATATCGAACTGGGCATGAACAAAGCGGCGGCCGTCTACGATGAGGGCGGAGATTTTATTACGGAAGCGGCATACGTGAAAAATTATGCCATGAACGCATCGCAGGATATCGGAATGAAAAGCGTCCAGATCCACGGCGGCATGGGATATACGCGCGATGCGAACATCGAACGGTACTTCAGGGATATCAGGGGTGCGTTCCACCTGGAAAGCATCAGCGATTACCCTCAAAAGACGATAGCAAAAAATTTGTTGAAGTAATGCATTGATAAGGAGGTAAAAGATTGAATATTTTAAGCGATTTCAATTACTATGCACCTGAAAGCAAGGCCGAGGCGTTTGAGCTTATAGCGAAACTCGGCGACAAGTGCAAGATTCTCGCAGGCGGCACGGATTTGCTCATCATGATGAAGAACGGTCTTATTGAGCCGGAGAACATCGTGGACATCGGTGGGATAAAAGAGTTCGCCGGCATCGAGATGAAGGACGGCAAAGGCGGCGAGATAGGTGCCTGCACGAAGATTGCGGACATTGAAAATTCCGCGGCCGTGGCCGGCAAATACGGAGCCTTGTCCCATGCCGCCGGCGAGATAGGTTCGCCGCAGGTCCGCGAGATGGCTACCCTCGGCGGCAACAGTTGCCATGCGTCGCCCGCCGCGGAAACCCCCGCGTCCCTTTGCGCGTACGGCGCGAAGGTAGTGATTTCGAGCAAGGACGGCGATCGCGAGATGGAGCTGAAGGATTTCATCCAAGGCAACAGGCAGAACGACCTGAAGCCCGGCGAAGTCTTGACTAAGTTCATCATACCAGAGCCGAAGAAAAAATCCGCGTGCAAATACGGGCATATCGGCCTTAGGAAAGCCATGGAAATCGACGCTGTCAACATGGCTGTAAATATCGCAGTGTCTGATGACGGAAGCGTCGCTGAAGCGGATCTCGTGATGGGTTCTGTCGCGCCGCGCCCGCTGGTATTGCCGGATATCAAGGACATCCTTGTAGGCAAGAAGGTCACGGACGATCTCGCGGAGAAGGTGGGCGATGCGGCGCAGGCCGCCGCCAGCCCCATCTCGGACGTACGCGCGTCAGCGGAATATCGCAAGGACGTGATACGCGCCTTGGCTATCAGATTGGTAAAGGAAGCATATGATGCCGCGAAAGCTGCCTGATCGTAGGGTTGAATTATTGTTTTCGCTCAAAGCGTATGAAAGGAGAAATGGTCGTTAAGATGAAAAAACAGCTTATTACACTTACAATCAATGATCAGGACTATGAAGTAGCGATCACGCCGATGGATATCCTCGCGGATGTAATAAGGCGCGAAGTCCAGTTGACAGGGACGAAAAAAGGATGCGGAGAGGGCGATTGTGGCGCGTGTACCGTAATAATAGACGGGAAGCCGGAGCTCAGCTGCCTGAAGCTGGCGATTGCCTGCCAAGGTAAGAAAATCCGCACGATAGAGGGCATCGCCGATCCAAAGACCGGCGAGCTTAGCCCGCTTCAGAAATCCTTCCTGGATCACGGCGCCGTGCAATGCGGTTTTTGCACGCCTGGCATGATTATGTCCAGCACGGCACTGCTCGAGAGAAACCCCAATCCGACAAAGGACGAGATCAAAAAAGCGCTTTCGGGCAATATGTGCAGATGTACAGGTTTTGTCCTTATTGTGGAAGCTATCGAAGCTTATGTCAACGCCAAGGCGGAAAGCGGGGTGAACTAAAGTGGAAAAAATATATGAAGTATCTAACAAATATAATAATTACAAAGACTATACGCGCGAGTTTACCGAAGTCGGCAGGAACCTTCCGCGGCTGGACGGTCCCGACAAGGTGACGGGCAAGGTGATGTATACCGACGACATCGTGCTGCCGCGTATGGTGTACGGAAAAATTTTGCGCAGCGGCTACGCACACGCGAAAATACTGAGCATCGACGCAACGGAAGCGCTGAAGCTGGATGGCGTGCTCGCCGTAATAACAGGGCAGGACTGCCCCATCCCCTACGGAATCGTGCCGCACAACTGCAATGAAACAGGCCTTGCGGTCGACAAAGTAAGAAGCTGGGGCGAGGGCGTGGCGGCCGTCGCTGCGCTGGACGAGCGCACCGCAGAGAAAGCGTGCAAGCTCATCAAGGTGGAGTACGAAGAACTGGACGCACTGATTGACCCGTTTGATTCGATGAAGCGCGACGACCTGCTGATCCATGAGGACCACCCGAACAACATCGCGTATGAGGGAGTGCAGGTCTACGGCGATCCTGACCAGGCGCTCAAGGATTCCGAGTTTGTAGTGGAAGAAGATTTCTATTCCTCGTATGTGCATCAGGGCTTTATCGAGCCACAGAGCGCGATAGCAAACTTCGACACGAATACGGGCCATCTCCATCTGTACGCGACATGCCAAGTGCCGCATTATACGCACCAGCAGCTTTCA
>JAIRPQ010000125.1 GCA_031256875.1 Eubacteriales Family XIII. Incertae Sedis bacterium
CAGATATTTGAGGCCGAAAAACCTTTGATTTCAGGATGCTCCAATTGGACAAATCGGGCGAAATCAGCGACCACGCCCTTGCCCCAGCCGCCATGCTTTACTTTCTCGCTGACATAGCATCCAATATCCCAATACATGGAGATCAACTCACGGTTAACAGCACGGAAAGCATTCTCCCGTGCGCGTTCTATAATTGATATAATTTCGCCGTATTCAGCACGGCCTTTCGTTGTCGGTTCGTTGCTCACTTATCAATCGCCTTTTAAATATTGTGCGTGCGTCAGTCATCACATCGATTTGCTTCCATTACATGTTACTACATATTATATACCGTGAACGCCGCCCTCCGAAACCTCCACCACCCTGTCGCAGACTTTTTCCGCGAGCGGCAGGCTGTGCGTGATGACGAGAAGCCCGATGCCTTGCTCCTGCGATACCCTGAGCAGCACTTCCCATATCTGTGCCTGCGTGATGGCGTCCAGCATCGTGCTGATTTCGTCGCAGACCAAAAATTTTGTGGGCGGCCCCAATACCCTCGCTATGCAGAAGCGCTGGAGCTCGCCGCCTGACAACTCGGCGGGCCAGCGCGACAGCCATTCTTTCTCTATCCCCATCCTTTCGAGAAAGGCGTGGTCCGGTGTCCAGCACTCGTTCAGGATGCGCGACATTTTCCATCTGGGGTTGACCGCGAGCTCGGGGTGTTGGCCAATGAGCTGCACGGGCATGTAGCCGCTTTTCGGGAGCGGTTTTCCATCCCACAGCACTTCGCCCGCCGTGGGCTTTAGGTATCCCGCGAGCAGTTTTGCAAGCGTGCTTTTGCCGCAGCCGGACGGCCCAGTCAGCGCGACGCGCTCGCCTGCCTCTATCTCTAGGTCGACGCCGTTCAGTATCAGCGGAGAGTGAGCCGAGTAACGGAAGCTGACGCCCCTCGCTTCTATCTTCACGGGCTTCATTGGCTTCACAGCGCTCATGGACTTCATGGCCTTCACGGGGTTCATGGGCTTCACTGTCTTCACAGGGTTCACGAGCTTCACGTGGTTCATGGCCGCACCCCGCTTTCCTCGCAAGGCGCGGCATGGACACGGCTCTCGGCGGCCTTCCTCTCAGTCAGCATTGACGCACCTCACTTCGCCGCCGCGCAGTTCGCGCATCCCGACATCACCCGCGCACTCGTCCGTCCGCATGTAGCATCGCTCAGCGAAAGGGCAGCCGTCTGGAGCTTTGCACGCATAGGGCTGCGTACCCGAGATTGGCTTGAAACCGTTCTGCGGGAGCGCGTCTATCAGCGCCTTCGTGTAAGGGTGGCGCAGCGCGTCCCTGCCTGCCGCATAGTCGGACGCGGGCGCGGTCTCGACGGTGTAGCCCGCGTAGAACACGGTAATGCGGTCGGCGTGTTTCATGGCCAGCTCCAGATCATGCGTTATCAGGAGTATCGACGCGCCGCCGTCGGCCAGCTCCCGAAACCATCGCATGGTTTCTTCCGCGAGCCCTTCGCTGAGCCCGGGCGTAGGCTCGTCCGCGACTATAAGGTCGGGCTCGCCCATCAGCGCGGTGGACACCAGCACCCTGCGCGCCATGCCGCCCGACAGCTGGAACGGATACATCCTGCCGACATCGTCAGCCAGCGAATATCGCCTGAACGCCGCGCGCTGCAGCTCCCTGCTTCCGATGGTTCCGACGACCTGCCTGCCCACGCGCATGAGCGGGTCGAGGAACGCCACTGACTGCGGGATGAGCATTATCTTATGGCCCCTGCACGCTTCCTGGCGCGCCGGCGCCAATTCGTCGCCGTGGTACAGGATGCGCCCAGACATCTTCGCGTTGGCGGGCAGTATGCCGAGTATCGCGTGCGCGAGCAGGCTCTTGCCCGAGCCGCTTGACCCGACTATCGCGTGTATTTCGCCCGCGAATGATTTCAGCGCGACGGACTGCATTACCGTATGCTCAGACCGCGCGAGCCCCTTTGAATACATGCTGAACGAGATACGAAGCCCGCTCGCTTCCAAAACAGGCGCGGCTATTAGGCGGTTATTTTCTCCAATAATATTTACTGTTGCATTAGCCATAGCGCACCTCACTCATGCCCGCTGGCGGGATTTAAAAGCCGGTTCATCCCGCTTCCAATCGCTTCGAACAGTATGACCGCCGCCACGAGCATCAGGCCGGGGAAAAGCGCGAGCCACCATTTTCCCGTCGCCAGATGCGTCATGGACTCCGAGAGTATCACGCCTATCGCGGGCATGTCGGCGGGCAGCCCGAAGCCGAGGAAGGTGACGGCGGCTTCGTGCATGATGGCGTGCGGGAACAGCAGCACCAGCCCCACGAGGTAGACGGGCAGCACGTGGGGTATGACGTGCGCTTTCGCCACCTGGTATTTCGTCTTGCCCATCTTGTACGAGGCGAGGATATACTGCGCGGAGCGCAGCTGTATCACTTCGGCGCGGACTACCCGTGTCAGCTCAGGCCAATGCGTGAGGGCTATGCCGCAGAGCACGCCGAACTCTCCGCGCCCGAGCATGAACGAAATGAGAATGAGCAGCACGAGGTGCGGGAGACCCATGCAGCAGTCGACGCACCAGAGAATGAATTTGTCGAATTTTCCGCCTATCAGTCCGGAGGACACGCCGAGCGCCAGCCCTATTACGGAACTTATCGCGGCCGCGGCCAGCCCTATCGAAAGGCTGTTGGACATGCCCTTCACGCACCTGAAGAACATGTCGCGCCCCATGAAATCCGTGCCGAATATATGCGCTGCGCCTGGCGCTATGAATTTGTCGCCGAAATGCACGGCGTACAGTTCGGGGTTCATGAAAAGCCCCCAAAGAAACACCGTGAGCAGATACGCAACGCAGACGCAGACGGCTACCAAGAGCCTGCGCCGCGAATTTCCCATGGGGATATGCCATGCGCTAAATCCATGTGCCGCCGCATGCCCAGCGTCATGTGCATGCGCTCCCATCGCGGCATGGCGCCCGTTCAAAACATGCGCCGCGCTTTCCGCGCCCTTACCGATTTTTCGAATAGCGCTAAACATATTCGCCACCGTCTTTCAGCCTTGGGTCGAATACGCCGTAGAGGATATTGGCGGTCAGGTTTCCCGCGAACACGAACAGCGCGCCGATGAGCGCGGTGCCGAGCAGTAGCGGGACGTCGCCGTTCAGCGCGGCCGCGGTGGTGGCGCTCCCGATGCCCGGAAACGAAAACACGGTTTCGGCCAGCGTCATGCCGCCGAACAGCTCGCTGAAAGACGCGAACTGAATGGTCACGGCGGGCAGCGCTATGTTCCGCAGTATGTGCCGCCTGAACAGCTGGCGCTTCGTCTCGCCGCGCGCCTTGGCGAACAGAACGAAATCGCTGCCCATTACTTCAATATATTTTTGGCGCGTATAGAGCGCTATCTTGCCGACCCCAATAATGGTCAGCGTGAACACGGGCAGGATGAGATGGTAGGCCCTGTCCCAGAAGGTGACCTCCTGCGCGAGCTTTCCGATGGGCGCTTCCATGCCGATGGGAAACCAGCCGAGGGTAACGGCGAACAAGCTGAGCGCCAGAAGCCCTATCCAGAAAACGGGCGTGGACTGCAACACCAGGCATAACGATTTTATGATCTTGTCCGGCAGCCGCCCTGCGAGCGACGCGGACTTCGCGCCGAGCGCGAACCCCAGCAATCCCGACAACACCCACGCAAGCAGCATCAGCACGACCGAATGCGAAAAGCGCTCGCCTATGATATCCGCGACCGGCCGCTTGTATGTGATGGACTCGCCGAGGTCAAGGCGCAGGACATTGCCCACCCATGTGAAATACCTTTCGGGCAGGCTCTTGTCGAGCCCCCAATGCGCCGCCGCCGCGTCCTTCGCTTCCTGCGAAAGCGTGGACTCCGTACCGACATATGCCGCGAGCGGGTCTATCGGCGCTTTTGCGATGAGAATAAAAGCGATGGCACTCACCGCTATGAGGAGCAGGAGCATCCTGAGCGTGATATGAAAAATGCGCGCCCGATTTGCCATCCCTATTTCACCGACCAGTCCTTCATATTGCAGATGACGGGTGAGCCGTGACCGTGCGGGTGCGGTATCTGGGTCGCCAGGGAAATGTCCAGCCGGTCGCTGACAAAATAGCAGTGCTCGATGTTCACGAGGTAAAGATACGGGCAATCCGCGTTCGCGGTTTCCTGCACCGCTTTCCAGTTCGCGATAGCCGCATCCTGGCTCGGCGCGGAAAGCGCGGCGTCAATCAGCCCGTCCACTCCGGCGTTCGCGTAGCCGACGACATTATACCCTTCGTCCGACAGGAAGGACTTCGAATAAAAAATCGACTTCAGTACGGTGGGGCTGTACTGTCCCCATCCCCAGACAACGCCGCTCTGGTTCTGTTCCTTTCCGACATCGTCCCACGTGCCGTTTTTCACGTCTATCTGAATGCCCAGCTCCTTCGCGTCCTCTGATACGGCGGCCGCCAGCTGATAGCGCGATGTCTCGGTCGCGATCACCGTGAACGAGCATTTCACGCCGCCCTTCTCGCGGATGCCGTCGCCGTCAGGGTCGGTCCACCCCGCGTCTTCCAGGAGAGATTTCGCTTCGTCCCTGCGCCCGTCACGCACGTCCTCGGGTGCGGCCCAGACAAGGCCGGCCGTGAAGCTTGCGGCGGGTTTGCCGATGCCGTTGAATGCGTCCTCTATTATCTTGCCGCGGTCTATTCCTATCGAGAGCGCCCTGCGCACGCTGGCGTCGGCCGTGACATCGTTGCCCACCTGTACCTCATTGCCGTCAGCATCCTTGGCCGACTGCTTCCCTACCACCGGCAGGCTGATCATGCGGATGTCCATCGTCGGCAGTTTTTCGATGTGCATTCCCGCGATTTCCTCGCCCGCGAAATTCGGGTCTACCATCACCACGTCGAGCTGCCCCGACTTGGCGGCGGCGATGGCGGCATCCGTCTCCATGTTCACGAACGTTATACGCGGAATGCTCGGAGCGCCCTCATAATAGTATTCGTTCGGCTCTACGATAATCTGCTGGTTGGGGTCGTGCTGCGCGACCTTCCACGGGCCCGCGCCTATCGGCATGCGGTCGAACACATCCGAATCGTAAGAGCCCTTCGGCACAATGCCCAGCATGGCGGCGGTATCCAGGAACGGGGAATACGGCTCCGACAGCGTGAACACGACCGTGCCGCCTTCGCCAACATTTGCCGACGCGAGTTTCGTCAGATCCACGTCAACATTCTCCGCCTGGTTCGCCTTCACGGTCTCGTATGTGAACACGACATCCTCTGCGGTCAGCTCCGAGCCGTCGCTGAATTTCACGCCTTCGCGCAGCGTGAAGCTGTACGTCAGCGCGTCGTCTGACACCGACCATTCCGTCGCGGCATCGCCGATATACTCCGAATCCGGACTCACCTTCAGGAGCGCGATATTCGTGAACGGGTATCCGTAGCTCATCGCGCCTTTCACGGGGTCAAGGCTCGACGAGAATATCGTATCGCCGACGAAGATATTGATGCCCTCTGTTTCCGCCGCTTTGCCCTGCCGGTCCGAATCGCCCTGCGAGTCGCCATCGCCCTGCGCGCTAGGGCTGCAAGCCGACAGAGCCGCGGCCAGCAAAAGCGCCATAGCCACGGCCACCGCCGCTATCCGTCTTCTGTTCCTGTTGCTTTTCTTGTTCATGTTATTGTTGTTGCTCATTTCCGATGACCTCCTCCGCTCTCCGGCGAGCCCGCCAGGTCGGGGTTTGCCATCCCCGTATCCAGGCCATCCGCCGCCGAAAAGACAATAAAAAAACCATGCCGACGTTCCGCGCTTCTGAACGGAAATAACCTTCATGGTTTTTGTAATATTCATATGGTATGCCCCAGCCGCAAACCCATCGCGGACACGAGGACAATATCAACGCCGATAACGGATGCAGGTGCCGACTTTCATAGCCAGCGTTTCGCAAGAACTACTATACCCGAGCGAAGCGTTGCTTGTCAAGCAAAATTTCCGGCGGGCGGGCGGTATTCCGTCACGCGCCTTTTATTATCTTCTCGACATCCTTCGCGTCTGCCTCCTTCGCGATATCGAGCGCGGTCTTGCCATCGTCGTTCTTCAGCTTTGTGTCCGCGCCGGATTTCAGCAACAGCTTGGCGTTCTCGGTCCTGTTGTACTCCGCCGCCTTCATCAGCGCGGTGTTCCCTTCTTTGTCCTGCCGGTTCACGTCTGCTCCGTTGTCTATGAGGTATTTCAGTATGTTGTGGCTCTCGCCGCCGTTCTCGACGATGTAGTCTGTCTGCTCGTCGTTCACGTCCGCGCCGTGTTCCACCAGGAGCTTTATTATGTCGAA
>JAIRPQ010000008.1 GCA_031256875.1 Eubacteriales Family XIII. Incertae Sedis bacterium
GGGAGCCGGACGCTTCATAATATCCGTTGGTCGTGCCCGCCTGCAGGCCCACCATCAGCTCCCCCGGCGCAACGACATCCACGCTGCTGTTCTTCGTCGAAAACGGCGAGACCGCCCCCGTCTTGCCAATGGATCCCACGCCTATTACATTGTCGCATCCCGCGGGGTAGTTCATCTCGTTGGCGGTACCGTCGGTGGCATCGCCGTTGTTGCCCGAAGCCGCGACTATGATGGTCCCTTTCGCCGCTATATCCTGAATCATGCCGTTCAGTATATTGCTGTTGCCCGATCCGCCGAGGCTCATGTTCACCACATCGACGCGGTTGCCGTCGTGCAGCACGTCATAGAGCGCGTAGAGGATGCCGATATCGCCGTAGCCGCTCTTGTCCAGTACCTTGTGAATAATAAGGTTGGACTTGTCCGCGATGCCCGCCATGCCCACGCCTTCCGTCGTACCAAGCCGATAGTTGCCCGTGTCCGCCGCTATGATGCCGCCCACCACGGAGCCGTGCATGTTATCGTCAGCGGTGTTGCTGTTGCCGCCAATCCAATTCCATTCCTCTATGATTTTGTCGCCGCCCAGATCCTCGTGCCCCTTCACTATACCGGAGTCCAGTATCGCGATGTTCACGTCGTCACCCCTGTATCCGAGCTGCCACGCGACGGAAGCGTTCACGTATTTGACTCCCCATTGGTAATTGTTCTGGTTCGTGTATATCGGGTCGATGGCATCGGCGATGGGCGCGGCAAACGAGGAATAAATATAGTTTGGCTCTATTATTTCAACATCGCCCGCAGATGCGAATTTCAGCACGTCCTTCGGCTTGTCCACCAGAGCTATCCTGTCGCCCACGATGCACTTCGACGCATTCTTCATGGCTTTCGCGTCTATCCTGGCTACGGCTTCATCCGCTATTTTGACAATATACCCTTTATAATCCGCACCACCCTCTGGCGGCGAGGTCTTAGACTTTATGATATCCTCGCCTGAAAGCCCCGAAAGCCCCTTGACCCCCGCGCTTTCGCGCAGGCTCGCCTCACCGCCCGAATCGGCGGAAACAAAAAGCGTGCCGCCTACAAGTACGGCAATCAATATAAACGATATGGCTAAATCGCGCACATGGGCAGATGCTCGGCCATATTTTCCGGTTCTGGCGTATGCAAATATGCGATTAGTCCTCATTTCTACCTCCCTTGCCGACGCCAATCGCCGACGCGAAAAAATCTAACAAAGCTGAATCATATCAACGAGGCTTCTTACAAGCATTTACTGATAGTATCACCCACTACTCCATCGTGTGCAATTGCTTCACCATAACTATCGCGTTACGATATCATTGCTTCATCGTACCTTTACTGATTTATCACACTGATTATAACATAAAAACAGCCCACAAGTACAACCGTGGATTCAAAACAGAAGTGCAACACCTGATACCATATAAGTGGAAAAGCTTAGTGGCAAGAAAGGAGTTGCACCTCTATGAAACAGTATACACACATTTCGCTGTCAGAGCGAATAGAAATTGAAAAACTTCACGGCAGCCTCAGCATAAGAGGGATTGCCCGCGCCCTGCGGGGTTTAGCTTGCGGGGCGCGGGGGTTTCGTGCGGGATTCGGCGCATCCCAGGGGATGCTGCGGCTTATATCTTCCCGTGTTTTCGCAGGGCGTCTACCAGCTGGTCGTGCGGTAGCGCGAAATATTTGTTGAACTCGCGGCCTACCATGTCCTCGGCGGCACAGAGCGCGTTCAAGATGGACTCCTCGACCACCTCTGCGGTGGCCTTGTAGATGGGATCCATCGCATCGTCGCCTATGAGGGATATCGTCGTCTGCGCCGTGGTGTATGCGTTTTCATTGGCGGTGGAGAACGCCAGGAAAATGTCGCCCGACCCGTTCTCGTATCCCGCGCCCAGCTTGCCTATCCCGATGGGTACGCGCCTGCACATCTTCGACAGTTGCCACGGCAGAGCGGGCGCGTCGGTGGCGAGCACCACGATGATCGAACCCGTACCCGGCTTTGGCGCAAAGGTGTTGAGGATGGGGCGGCAGTCTTTTATTTCGTTCTTCATGGGGATACCCAGCACCTCGAAATGCTCCCTGAAGCCGTGGTTCGCTTGTACCAGCGCGGCGACGGTGAAGCTGCCCGCATCCGTATCCACCAGGCGGGACGATGTTCCTGTGCCACCTTTGAACATATGGCACTGCATTCCCGTGCCGCCGCCGACGTTCCCTTCGCGCACCGCACCCGAGGCGGCACCGTCCAAGGCTTCGCGCACGTGTTCCGCGGTCACGTGAAACCCGTTGGTGTCGTTCAGTATGCCGTCCCAGGTCTCACCTACGGCGGGATAGAAATAACCCGTGCCGTCTATCGGCCGCCCGTCGACAACCAGGGGGTAATAGAAATTGTTTTCGAGCATCCATCCTGCCGCCGTGTCGCGGCAGATGCCGACGCTATTCGTGTTCGTCAGCAATATGGGGCCGTGCAAAAAACCTGAATCGTCCATCCAGTGTGTGCCGGTCATCTCGCCGTTGCCGTTCAGGTCGTGCCTGCCCACAAACACCGCGCTGCGCTGTTTCCCGCGCGGCAGTATCGCCGTGACACCCGTTCTCGCGAAGGGCGAACCGGAACCGGTGTAGTCTTCGGGTTCTCCGATGATGACCGTCGAAAAACCGACCTCCACACCTGCGACATCGGTGATGGCATTATGCTGTCCGGTAGTTCCTTTTAGCGGTATGCCCAGCTCTCTTGCTCTCTTTTTTGTTTCTGCCATTTTTTCTGCCATTTTTTTTACCCCACTCTAATTACTGTTTATAGCGACATATTACGAAACGCCTCGGGAACTTCTTTGAAGCCCTTTGTCTTGATGGCCGCCACCACCACGCCCACCGCCAGCCACGAAAATCCGAGGATGAGCGTCGGTTTGTCGAATCCGCTCCACACATAGCCGAGTATGGTCATACCTATGACTGGGCAGATGAGGAATTTCACGTAGTCTCCGAAGCTGTGGCGCCTCTTTTCGCGGATGAAGAAGAACCAGAACACCGCGAAGTTCAGCACGATGAACGAGGTCAGCCCTCCGAAATTGACGAAGCGTACCAGCTGCATGGGCGGCACGAACGACACGATGAACATGAACACCGCAACGAATACGACGGTCAGGTACGGTGTCTTGTGCTTCGCATGAATCTTCGACATGAATTTCGGCATCAGGCCGTCGCGCGACATACTGAACAGCACGCGTGTCATCGCCGCCTGCGCCGTGAGCGAGCCGAAGATGCTTCCTATCACCATCACGCCGAGCAAGAATAGTTCGAGCGCTTCGCCGCCTATCTCGTTGGCGATCTGATAGATGCCGCTTTCCGGATCAAGCTCCGCGAGGTCGCGCGCGCCCCAGACCGAGGAGGCTATATACGTGATGAGTATGAAGATGCCGCCGACGATGAGCAGCGTCAGTACGGTAGCGCGGCCGACGTTTTTCTCGGGCTCGCGCGTTTCTTCGGAGAGCGTGCTTATCGCGTCGAACCCGAGGAACGACAGGCATGCGACGGTGGCTGCGGTCGCGATGAATTTCATGTTGAAAAATTCCGGATTGTAGAAGGGCTTGATGGTGAATCCTCCGAAGCCGCCGCCCGAAAGCAGGAATTTCACGCCGAGGAACACGAAGATAATCACGACCAAAATCTCGACGGCGAACACCACCCAGTCCAGAACTTTCATAAGTGTGATCCCGCGATAGTTGATGAATGAGTTCATTGTTATCATCGCGAAGATGAACACCCACGACGGCACTTGCGGTATGGCGTTGTGCAGCCAGACGCCCGCGAGTCCATAGTTCAGCGTGGGTATCAGAATATAGTCGACGAGGATGAGCCAGCCCGTCATGAATCCGATGTGCGGGTTGATGCCCCTCTGGACATACGAGTAGACAGATCCCGCTATAGGGAATCTGTTGCTCATCTGCATGTATCCGAGCGCCGTGAAAATCATCGCGCAAAGTCCGACGAGATAGACCATCGGAGCCATGCCGAATCCGACCACGTTCACCTCACCGAAAATTCCAAACGGTGCGATAATGATGATGAACAGCATTCCGTAGACGATCAGGTCTTTGAGCGTCAGTACGCGCTGCAGCTCCTGTTTGTAGCCGAACTGCTCGACCGTGCCGCTGGGCGCGCCCGTGGGTGGGCTTCCTCCGCCTTTGTTTTTATCCATAATACCAAACCTCCTCTAAATTTATAATATAACAATAATTGCTCCCGCCACGCCCCTTGGCGAACGGTATTGTGATATGCAAAAAGCGTTCCATTCGCTTAGGACCGGCGCGAAAGTTCTGAAAACAGTGAGAAGTCGGATTTTTCTGGCAGCAATCGCCGCAAACTGTAAACTTCATTTTACGTTTTTCCATCTAAACGTCCGCAACTGTAATAATAATTTTACAGTAATGACCGACCGTTTACGCACCCGAGCATATCCGGCCACGTGTCAGCCTATGCGCGGCGCATAATCGCGCAGCTTTTTATGGAGCATTTGGCGCGTGATGCCGAGCTGTCTCGCGGCGGCGGACACGGACATCCCCTTTTCCGAAATCAGGCGGTTGATGGCGCGCACTTCCACCTCGGTACGCAGCTCGCGCAGAGTGAGGTCGTAGTCGAGTCCATCGCCCCTGCGAACCATGCCCTCCGCATCCCCCACCGCCGCTTCCGTGCTGCCACCCTCGCCACCATCGCGTGACTGCGCGGAATCAAGCCCCGCCAGCGGGCGTTCGGGAAACCCGACGAAATGTTTCAACGTGAGCACGTTTCCCGTGCAGTGGTTTATCGCGCGCTCCAGCGCGTTGTGCAGCTCACGCACGTTCCCCGGCCAGTGATAGTCCATGAGCATTAAAAGCGCGTCATTGTCGATGGAGCGTATGCGATCCGAGACGAGGGTGCGCTCCAGGCTGACGTTCAACTGTTCTATGAAATGGTTGACCAGTTCGGGTATGTCGCTGCGCCGGTTTCTGAGCGGTTCGGATTCTATTTGGATGACGTTCAGCCGATAGAAAAGGTCTTCGCGAAAATCGCCTGCGGCTACGAGCTCGCGCAGATTGACGTTCGTCGCGCATATAACGCGCACGTCGAGGGAGACGGAGCGCTCCGCGCCCACTGCCCTAACTTCCCGCTCCTGTAGAAATCTGAGGATTTTCGCCTGCATGAGCAGTGGCAGTGTCCCCACTTCGTCGAGAAAAAGAGTCCCTTTGTCGGCTAGGTGGACTAGCCCTTTTTTGCCGCCCTTCCTCGCCCCCGTGAAGCTCCCTTCCTCGTAGCCGAACAGCTCCGATTCAAAAAGCTCGGGCGGTATCGTCGAGCAGTTCACTTCGACAAATTCGAACAGACTGCGGTTGCCCGCCATGTGGATGGCTTGCGCTATCAGTTCCTTGCCAGTGCCTGTCTCGCCCGTAATGAGCACGGTGGAATTGCTTCGGCTGGCGAGCTTTATTTCGTTCTTGATGTCCTTCATGACCTGACTCGAACCCTTGATGCTCTCCAGCGTATACTTCTCGCGCTTTCGCATATTGACCGCCGCGCCGAATCTTTCGAGTCCCTTCTGCGAGGACATCTTGTTAAGAAATCCGAGGAGCAGATCCGCGTCTTCGAACACGTCGTATTCGAGCGCCCCTATGAGTTTCCCGCCGCGGTAAATGGGGTACGAATTTGATACAACCGTGTAGCCCTGCACGAGATAGGTCACGCCGATTTGCCGCTCTCCTGTTTTCAGGACGCGCCAGGTCAGGTTGGACGCAATGACCTCGCGCAGTTTTTTGCCGCGAATCTGCGCGAAGGATTCCACGCCGACCATGTTCATGAGTTTCTTGCACATGAAAACGATCCTCTCGTCCGTATCGATAACGAGCATCCCGTCGATGCTCTCGAGTATGGTATGTACGTCTTTTCTGATGTCCAAACAGTACCGCCTTTCTGTCATCCAATCGCCGCGCGTTGGCAAATGCCGCCCGCCGCTCATTGCGATTCTCCGATTATTGCCCGCCTCTCGTCCGCCGATCGCCACGCGAACTGTAAAATGCATTTTACAGCATTATACCCTTGCCGCCAAATGGTGTCAATCTTGCGGTGACTGCGAATTGTGAGTTTCTGGGGCTTTTATTACGTGTCTGGCGCCCTTAGCGTCCTGAATCGGGCTGTTTCTACCACTATCGGTGCCCATTATTGGATATCTCTTGCAGGCAACGCGAGAGGTTCGGACATATGGCAACGTTTGGCATATACTTTGCAACAATGTAGTTGGCATGATATGCATGAGGTTGGCTTTGCAAGCATGTATATACGCATACGTCATACATATGTCAGTGGAACTGTAACGAGGAGGAAGGCACTATGATAATTGACACGCATGCACATCTCGGCGATGTCCTGTTCGGCAAGAATATCACGTTCAAGCAAAACGTGACAACTAGGGACCACCACAATTTATTATCATTATTGGAGGAGAATGACAATGTTCCGTTTCCTGGATTTCTCGAAATGGATCCCGACACGGTGAGCGAGAGCATTTTGAACGAGGAGCAGGCGCGCAACAACACGGCGACATTGCAGAATATGCAGTCGTCTCTGGATAGAAACGGCATCGATAAAATATGGGTGCTGCCAATCCTGCCGACGGTGGGGTTCGAGGAATTGCTCGCCGCTTCGAAGCTGGACGAGCGCATCGTGCCCTTCACGGGAATCGACTTCGCACTCGGTGAAGCTGCGGTGGACAAGATGCTACGCGACGCGGAAAACGGCGCGGGCGGTCTCAAGGTTCATCCCATCTTGCAGTGCCGGCCGATGGACGACCCGCTGCTGCTTGGGGCGCTGGACGCATGGAAGCAGACAGGTAAACCCGTCATCTTCCACACCTACGCCTATGAATATTACCATCCCGAAGAAGCCTACAGAAACCGCCCCGACTACGCGTCAAACACGAAATTCGTCGAGCTGGCAAAGCAGTTCCCCGAGCTGACGATGATTGCGGCGCATGCGGGCGGGCCGTTCGATTTCGGGGAAATACTTGAAGGCAAAGAGGTGAAGAACCTCTATGTCGATACATCGTTCCAGTCCGAGGAAGTTATCCGCATGTTCTTGCGGGAGTTCGGGCCGGAGCGCGTCTTGTTTGGCTCCGACTGGCCTTGGGGCTGTCAGGAAACGCCGCTGCGTCTTGTGTCTAAAGCCGCGGACAAAGACCAGCGCGTACTGGATTTATTATTCTTTGAAAACGCATCGCGGCTTATGAAAGGAGAGAACTAATCATGCAGAGCAGTGAAAAACGCCTATCTTTCGGCACGAAATGCGGGTACGCGGCAGGGCAAGTCGGCGTATCCGTTCCCTACAATCTCGTCAGCGTCTTTTTGTTATTCTTTTTTACTGATATAGCGGGAATCAAGCCGGCATTCGCCGGAACGATTTTCATGATCGCCGTGCTGTGGGCGGCATTCGCGGACCCCTTCATCGGGATTTTTTCCGACAATCTGCGGACGAAACACGGGCGGCGGCGTCCCATCCTGCTCGTCATCGGCATACCATACGCGATAGTCCTGTGGCTGATGTTCACATCGGTGGACTTCGGAAGCGACATCGCGAAGAATATCTATTATGTAATTTTCGCAATCCTATTTTTCACGGCCATGACGTTCACCGAAGTACCGTTCTATTCGCTGGGCGCGGAAATCACGAAGGACTTCAACGAGCGCACTAAAATCCGGTCGATATCTAGTTTCTTCATCTATATCGCGGTACTCGTCGCGGTCAACCTTCCGAATTTTATCGTCACGAAGGTGACGGGCGGCGGCGGCGAGCCAAAGACGGGCTGGAGCATGGCGGCACTGGCCTGCGGAATTATTGCGTTCATCGCGCTGATCATATGCTGGAACGCGACGCGCGGCAGGGAGCTGATCGTGGGCAAGCAGGATGACGAAGGGCCAAAGGTGTCCGGCGGAAATATCTTCAAGGAGTTCGCCGATGTCATGCGCGTCAAGCCCGTGAAATTCGTCGTACTGGCAAACTTCCTCTATCTTTTCGGATTCTCGACAGAAACAGGAGTCCTTATTTATATACTGAACTACGTCGCTCATGTAGATCCGGCACAGCAGTCCATGGTGATGTCCGTGCTGCCCATCGCGACGATAGCGTGGCTACCCATCATCAATCTCGTATCCGTAAAAGTCGGCAAGAAACGCGGCTACACTATTTTTGTGGGAATCATAGTCGTCGCCCTGCTCATATTCTTCGTCGCGGGAACGTACTCGATTGTCAGCCTCTGCATACTGAACGCGGTCATCGCGCTCGGCAACGGCACTTTCTGGACGCTCTGTTTCGCGATGGCTTACGACACCACCGAGGTGGACGAGTGGGTGAATAACAAGCGGCGCGAGGGCGTGCTCGTAGCATATATGTCCTTCGCACAGAAAATCGGAACAGCCCTGGCTACATGGATGATAGGCTTCGTCCTCGAAGCCGTCGGGTATGTCGGGAACGCGTCGGAGCAATCGGGTGAAGCTATCAGCGGCCTGATCGGGCTGTATACTTGGATACCCGCCGTACTGATTCTTGTCAGCATAATATGTGTGGCGGTTTATCCGCTGACGCAGAAAAAACACAGTGCGCTTTTGAAAGCCATCCAGCAGCGCAAGGCGGGAGAGGCTTATGATACGGAGGAGTTCAAGGATCTGATTTGACGGATCTGTAGGCTTCGGACCGGCCCTGAGTTCGGCGCTGAAACGCGGTGTGCTTTGGTGTTTCAGCGCCGAATGGTCGGAGAGAGATGTGTGATTTTGCGGTCGGGCGCGGGTCAGCTCCGAAGGGCGGAGAGAGATGTGTGCTTTTGCGGGTCAGCGCGGGTCAGCTCCGGAGGGCGGCCGCGAAGGGTGCGGTGGCGCGATCCAGTATGCCGTGGACGTGGGCTATGAGTATCCCGTAATTGGTCATGGGGACTTCAGCGTCCGCGGCCTGCGCCAGGCGGTATTTCATTTCGCGTTCGTTCAGCATGCACGCGCCGCAGTGTACTATCAGTTTGTAGCCTTCGATGCCTCCGGGGAAGTCGCCGCCTGACGTGAAGTCGAATTTCGGTTCCGCCCCCGTATGGGCGCGAATCCAGCGCGGCAGTTTGACCGTGCCGATGTCGTCGCATTGGCGGTGGTGGGTGCAGCCCTCGCAAATCAGTATCCTGTCGCCATCCTTGATATCGTCCAGGGCGCGGACGCCGTTGGCGCTCTGCGCGAGGTCCCCTTTGTACCTGGCAAAAATAATCGAGAACGATGTCAGCGGCACGTCCGGCGGCGTGTCGGCGCTGACTTTCTCGAACGCCTGGCTGTCTGTTATCACGATGCGCGGCTTTTTGCCGAGGTCTCTGAGCGTGTCTTTCAGTTCGTGTTCCTTTACGACCACCGCGGTCGCGTCCGATTCGAGCACGTCGCGGATGACCTGCTGCTGCGGGAGTATGAGCCTGCCCTTCGGAGCGGCCGAGTCGATGGGCACGACGAGGACGACGAAATCGCCCGCTGACACCATGTCGCCTATAAGCCGATGTTTCATTTCGTCAGAACGCACGGAGCGGGCGATCAATTCTTTCAGCTCGGGGATGCCTTCGCCTGTGAGTGCGCTGATTGCTATCTCGTTTTGAGCGGAGAGCGGGGCGGTGGCCGCAGCTGGGTTTTGCGGACGCGGGAATGGCGGGGCGGTGGCCGCTAGGTCGCTCTTGTTCCATGCTATTATGTATGGAATTTTTTTCGCTTTGAATAGGGCGAGGAGTTCTTGCTCGGCTGTGGTGGCGCATGGCGAGGCTGCTTCCATTACCAGTACGGCTATGTCCGCTTTGTTCAGGACCTTTCGCGTCTGGCGCACACGGCTTTCGCCCAGCGAGCCCGTGTCGTCTATGCCCGGGGTGTCGATGAT
>JAIRPQ010000044.1 GCA_031256875.1 Eubacteriales Family XIII. Incertae Sedis bacterium
CGCGCGGTTCAGCCCCTCGTCCATCGTGAACCGCTCACGCGACCAGTCGCAGCTCGTGCCAAGCCTGCGCTGCTGCTCCGTTATTCGCCCGCCGTAAAGCTCCTTCCAAGCCCACGCCCGCTTCAAAAATTCCTCGCGCCCAAGCTCCTCCTTGGTCAGCCCTTCCCGCTCGCGGATATCCTCCGCAACGCGAACCTCAGTGGCGATGCTCGCGTGGTCCGAGCCAGGAAGCCACAGCGCCGAGTAACCCTGCAACCGCTTCATGCGAATCAAAACATCCTGAAGCGTCTCGTCGAGCGCATGCCCCATATGAAGCTGCCCCGTGATATTCGGCGGCGGCATAACTATAGTATAAGGCTCCTTCGACGGGTCAGGCTCCGCGCGAAAATATCCGCCCTCCTCCCACTCGCGGTAAATCCTAGCCTCAAACCCCTGCGGGTCATAGTTCTTCTCAGGTATCATTTCGTTGTAATTCTCTGACATGTTCGCCATCTTTCTCCTCGTCGGATTGTCCAATCATAATTCTCACAGCCAAACGGAAGCCGAACAATATCGGCTCCGTAGGTACGGTAACACGCGGCAGGAGCAAGCCCCGCCCTATTGCTTCCATGCAATAATCGCATGGAATAATTATACACTATTTGCGCGCCCGCTGCCCGAAAACGCAGTAATTCGCTGTGCGGCAATTCCCGTAATCGCCGTCACATTCCCCGTTATTGCGAGCGAAAGCAAAGCAATCCACCGCTACCCCAGCACCGCCCGAACAGCCCCGAGCAGACCTGTGTCGCGCGTGCCGAACCCGTAGCCTTCCCGCTGTGCGCTCCGCGCTTCAGGCTCTGCCCCAAAGCGGCAACCCAGCCCGATGAGCAGACCCAGGCCCGAGGGCGTTACCATCTCCGTATTGATCGACGGATCGCTGTTCAGCGGTATGTCCGTCTGTTTCAGCAGCTCCCTGACGGCGGGAACCGGTACAGGTATAATCCCGTGGCTGCACTCCACCGTGCCTGAGCCGTCGGTGATGGCGCCGCATGTGAAGCCTACCACGCCAAACCTCTCTTCCACCAGCGCCGCCGCAATCGCCGACGCGACGATGGCATACAGCGTTCGCGGCGAGCCTACCTCATGAAAATGCACTTCGTCTATGGTCGTGCCGTGCGCGGCGGCTTCGGCTTTAGCTATCGCCAGGTACGCCGCCTGCGCGTATCTCTTGGCGCGCGCGCCTATATCCGCGCCGTCTATCGCTTCACGTATACCGAGGTACGGAGTATGCCCGTGGGAATGCCCGCCGCCAGAACTATGCCCGTCACTATGCGGGCGCGCGCCGCCGCCATAGCCGCCGCCCGCCTGCGTCGCGCCATGTCCCCCGCCAGCGACATGCAAATGCCCGCCACCGGCCACCTCTATAGCCGCGTTATAGCCCGTCACGCCCTGCCGCCCCGCCGTCCTGACGCGGAGCCGAAACTCGCCCAGCGCGATGCCCGCCCGCTCCGCCGAGGGGCGCAGGCCGCGAAGCTCCGACGACACCACGTCCGCCTCCGCGCCCAGGTGTATCAGCGCCCCAAGCAACATATCCGAGCTGACGCCCGACGAACAGTCAAAATATATTGTAGCCATGTTGTTCTCAACCGCCTTTCTGCCGCGCCACCAAATCCAAAAACTCTGAGGGCGAAACGATGCTGTCGGACTGCGGAAAATGTCTCTTGTTACCCGTCACGAGCACCGCCTCCAGGCTGTCCGCGACTTCGAGAAATTTTCGGTTCGAGCTGTCCGGCAACTCGATGGTTTTCGGAGTCGCCACGACCGACAGGCTGTTCTGGTCAATACCGTCCAGCAAGTCGCTGATTTCGTTCTCCGAAAAGCCGAATTTCGGACGCGCAAGCACGCCCCTGTATTCCTCCATTATGCGCAGGTCAAGGCATGGTGTAACCACGCCGCTGATGGCAAGCGAAACGACCTCGGCGGGTGCGCCGTCCGCGGACCAGAGCGCGGACACAAGCACATTGGTGTCAATAACTACAAGCAATCTACGCTCTCGCCTTCATCTCAAGCCGATAATCGCCTATCTCGTCCTCGATTTCGGCATACGTCATATACCCCGAATCCGCGGCCTTGCGGCGCATCCCCGCAAGCGCAATCATGGCCTTCGCCTGCCTGACCGCCTTAATCATATCTTCGAACCTGCCATCAGGAACATTGAGCATTAGCGCTGATGGCTTGCCGTTGTTCGTTATGACCGCCTCATCCCCACCGTTCAGCGTATCCCAAATTTTCCGTGAACCGCTTCTCATCTCTCTAATTGTAAAAAAATCCAATCCGCACCTCCGCGCATAATCCTTGCATAACCCATACATTCTCGGCACACTCGCCACAGATCCCATGCACCACATACGTATACCCGATAGTATACACGATGTTATCACAAAGTCAAGCGAGTAAAGAAGTCTCAAGATGCCATTTCTATATAGAAGCGTTTCCAAACATATCACGCCCTGCCCGCCCCAAAAATCATCGATGCGTAATGCGCGGCGCCGAAGCCGTTGTCTATGTTCATCACGCCGATGCCCAGGCTGCACGAGCCGAGCATGGCGAATAGCGGGGTCAGCCCCGAGAGCGTTATGCCGTAGCCTATCGAGGTCGGCACGGCCACGACGGGCCTGTAGACGAGCCCCGAAAGCACCGACGCGAGCGCACCTTCCATGCCCGCGACGGCTATTACAACATCCGCTTTCCTGATGTCGTCCACGCGGTCAAGAAGCCTGTGCAGCCCCGAAATGCCTACATCGTATACGCGCATGACCTCATGCCCGTACAGCTCCGCCGTGACTGCGGCTTCCTCCGCGACAGGCATGTCGGCTGTTCCGCCCGACACGACGGCAATCAGCCCGTCCTGCCGCGGTGCCGCGGAAGCCGTGTCACGGATTATTATCATCCTCGCCGTCTCATTGTATTCGAGGGTCAGCCCGTGCGCGCCGAGAAACCCGTCCGCAAACGCGCCCTCGACCGCGGCAAACTGCTCGTCCGAAGCCTTGGTAGCAATAACAGGCGGAATCTGCTCCACCCCGCCACCATCGCCAGCCCCCGCCACCGCATGCTCCGCCATGCGCCGCATTATCGCCGCCACCTGTTCCGGCGTCTTGCCGAGACCGAACACCACCTCGCCGCGCCCCGTACGCAGCTCGCGGTTCGTGTCGAGCTTCGCGAAATCCATATCGTCGTAGGCGCTCATGCGCAAACGCTCCGCCATCTCTGCGGGCGAAATCCGCCCCTCCGCGACATCCTTTATATACTGGTCCAGCTTCCTGTTTCGCATATCCTTCCTCATATAATCATAATACCCGAACGCCCGAGCCAAGCTCCGCCGCCCGCCGCGCGCTCGCCACTTTCCGAACGCCCGAGCCAAGCTTCGCCGCCCGCCGCGCGCTCGCCACATGCTGCCGCTTTACTATCGCCCTGCTTCGCCTTACCTTGCAAACGTCCGCTCGATACTCTCGTACACGGCCTCGGCGCGGGGTATCCATTCGCCAAGCAGCTCCCTGCCCTCGGCATTAACTTCCTCGGCGAACCCCGCGTCGCTTATCGAGACGGTGTTCACCGCGACATTCAGCCAGGCGGATTTCATCGCGGCTGCGGTCAGCGCCGCGCCGCACGCGGCATCCGAGAGCGCCAGCCTGCTGCCTATGACCGCGAGCCTTTCCAACAGCCCCACCGCTTCCGCGCAGAGCCGCATCATGGCGAGCGGCATGAGACAGGCTTCTTTCAACGCCGATTCCATCACGCGCTCCTTCGACGCCTTCTCCTCGTCCGTGCCGGACGGCATACGGTACGCGGCCGCAAGCGGGCCGAACGCGTCCGCGTCCTTCTGAATCAATTCCAACAATTCCTTCTGCACCCGATAAGCCGCGACCTTCAGGCTTTTCAGCTCGTCCTCGTCGTCGGCGTAGCTCGGCTTTCCGATAGTCAAGTTCGCGACCATGCCACCGAGCGCGATGCCCAGCGCACCCACCAGCGCGGATGCCCCGCCGCCGCCCGGCGTAGGATTCCTGCTCGAAAGCTCGAAAACAAATTCATTTACTTCTTTATCGATTAATGCCATATCGTACCACCCTCTCTTTCCTCGTCCAGACAATCGCCGAACCACTCTTATATAATAATTATACAGTAATTTGCACGTTACTGGATGCTGCCCTGCGTGAACGTTCTGCGGTGGATGGGGGTGAGCCCCAGCTTTTTTATTCCCTCGTAATGTGCCTTCGTGCCGTAGCCTTTGTTCTGCGCGAATGCGTACCCTGGGTACACCTTGTCGAAGTCTATCATCATGCGGTCGCGCGTCACCTTCGCCACGATGGACGCGGCGGCTATCGAAACGCTCTGTGCGTCGCCCTTTACGATGGCGGTAAACGGCACACCGGCTTCAGGCAGCTCCACAGCGTCGATCAGCAAGTGGTCGATGATGCGCTCCTTGGCAAGTTCGCTTTCGTCTCCGGCGGAGGCGCGCAACATTTCGCCGGCTTCGCGCACGGCCGCCACCATCGCTTCCTTCGTGGCGTTCAGTATATTTATCTCGTCGATGCGGCGATTGCCCACGAGCCCCACCCCCCACGCGAGGGCCGACGCTGTTATCTCGTCATATAAAACCTCGCGCCGTTTCTCCGAGATCTTCTTCGAATCGTCCACACCCAGTACCGAAAAATCATGCGGTAGAACGACGCAAGCCGCACACACGGGGCCAGCCAGCGGGCCGCGCCCCACCTCGTCTACGCCCGCGATATGGACTATGCCGCCGGCGATAAGCTCGTCCTCGATGCGCCGCATTTCCGCAAGCCGCGCCCGCAGCTTTTCCTCACGGGTCATCTTCGCACTCACAGCTTTCACACCTGCATCTCCACTGACCACGCTCACTGCTCACCACCGGCCGCTTCCGCGCTCTCCAGCGTTATGCGGCCCAGCTTGCCTGCGCGAAACTCATCTATTATCATGCGTCCGGTGCGCTCGTAGTCCACGCGCTTCCCAGGAAGTATGCAGCCGCGCTTCACCGCGATGGCTTCCATGACAGCGAGCGCAGGGTCTACATCGCCGCTCAGCCGGTCGCCGTTCTCATCATCGCCGCTCAGCGAATCCCCGTTCCCACCGCCGTTCCCACCGCAGCCATCTTCGCCTAGGCCGTGCGTCCCGCCTGCCGCGTCAAGCCCGTACCGCTCCATGAGCGCAGACGGATACAACATATTCAGCGCTCTTATCAGCTCCAGCGCGAGATCCGGCGCGTCCATTATCTCGTCCTTTATCGAGCCGCAGAAAGCCAGGTTCAGCCCCACCTTCGGATCCTCGAATTTCGGCCAGAGAATGCCCGGCGTATCAAGCAGCCGCATGCCGTTTTCGAGTGTCAGCCATTGCTTGCCCTTCGTGACGCCTGGCCTATCGCCCGTCTGCGTCGCCCTGCGTCCTGTCAGCCTGTTTATGAGCGACGACTTTCCGGAGTTTGGAACGCCTACGACCATTACGCCCAGCGAGCGATCCGCCGCGTTCCCCTCGCGAGAAGCCGCGATGCCGTCCAGCGCCGAAAGCAGTTTTTTCAGACCCTGTCCCGACTGCGCGTTCATAGCGACAGCGGATATCCTGCCGCGTCCGCCGCGCGAAAAATACCCCAGCCAGGCCGATGTCTCGCGCTCGTCCGCCAGGTCGGATTTGTTCAGCACGATAACGCGCGGCTTGCCCTGCGTCAGTTCGTCTATGATGGGGTTGCGGCTCGACACGGGGATGCGCGCGTCGCAAACCTCGACCACCGCGCCGACGAGACGCAGATTCGCCGCGATCAGCTCGCGCGTTTTTTTCATATGACCCGGGTACCAGTTAATGTTCTCAATCATAAGATTATTGTAGCATACTGCCTCTATTAATAACTAATAACGTGAATGTTAATAACGCAAATGGAGAGCGATTCCGTAGAACCGCCCCCCAAAAGCATGAAACAAAAGATTTTTGCTGGTAACCTTATTCTTTTTCGGCGCGTATCTTGGCCGACTTGCCTGTGCGCTGACGCATGTAGTTCAGCTTCGCCCTGCGTACAAAGCCGTGCTTCACGACCTCAACCTTATCGATTTTCGGCGAATGCATGGGGAATGTCTTCTCGACACCCACGCCCGACGCGATGCGCCGCACCGTGAAAGTCTCGCCAATACCGCCGTTCTGCATCTTCAGGACAAAGCCCTCAAATACCTGGATACGCTCGCGCGAACCCTCGACGATTTTGATATGAACCTTGACTGTATCGCCGACCTTTATGTCCGGCATGTCGTTTCTAAGATATTTCTGTGTTACCGCTTCCAAAACATTCATGGTTTATCTCCGTATCTACTCCGCCCCGTTAACGTTCTTGGCATGCTCCCTGTGAGCAACCAGCGGACCGGACGTGACAGCGGTAAATATTTTATCATAGCCGCGCCCCATCTTCAAGAGGTATTATTTTCCAGCAGGCTCGCGTCGCCGTCGCAGCATCACCCATCACCCTATGCTCCCCCGCGCGGTTCGCCCCTGAGCAGCGCCCGCAGCGGCTCGCGCCGTCTCAGCGCCCGCGCCAGCAGCGCGGCGGCGCTGAACACGAGCAGCGCCAGCAGTATCGCGATGCCTGCGGGCAGCTCCCTGTTTTCGGACGTGAATCCCACCGTGAACGCTTCCATGAAGCTGCTTACGGGCGATGCCCCCGCGCCTTCCGGCACCCCGCCGGCCACCGTAAACGCGGCAAGCGTAACAGCCTCGCCCACGCCTTCACCGTCCGCAGGCCCGCCCACGGCGGCATCTGTCGCAATCGCGCCCGCCGTAGCGGTACCCTGCCCTAAAGCTCCTATGGCGCCCGCTGTCGCAACCGCGCCCGCCGCAGCGGTACCCTGTCCAAAAGCTCCTACCGCGCCAGCCGTAGAAGAAGCCCCGCCGGACTTCACCTTCCCCTCATCAGCCGCGGCCGCCTTTGCGTCCGCGTCGGCCGAGTCGCCGCTCGATTTGGCGGCCTTGTCCGACGCTTTCGCGGACTCGCTGTTTTCACTGCTGCTCTTATCGCTGCTCGTGTTCGTGCTTTTCTTTGTGGAGGTCTTGCTCTTTTTGGATTTGCTCGTCGAATCGCTTTTTTTGCTGTCGCCCGAAGCCGAATCACCGCCCGAGCCGGTGCTGCTGCCCGAATCCGTGGCGGGCGCGGTGCCGGAGTTCGTACCGCCCGAAGTGCTCGGCTCCGAACCGCCGCCGGTGCTGCCGCCCGAACCCGAATCCTTGCCCGCATCGCTGCCGGAGCCGCTGCCCGAATCCGTGCCGCCGCCGGACGAGGGCGGCTTGAAATCCCAGCCGGCGGGCAGCGTATCGCCGCGCGTCTCGTCGAAGCCCGGCCAAGGGAGCCAGACACCTGTCTTGTCATCCTTCTGATCCCCGTTGCAGTCCTCATAGGTAGCCCAGACAAAAGTAGTCTGCACCGGCAGAGCCACCGCCACCGCCAGCACTGTCATCAGCAGCAAAAATTTCTTCCTTATAAAAGATTTCTTCTTCATAAAACCCACCTCATATCTTACAAGCGCCGGTAGGCACTTCATACTCACCGCCGCCTTGCGCACCGCCGGACTCTACAGGCAAACCCTGCGCGCTCCCCGCGGAAACCCCAAGCGACAACTCACCGCCGCCCCGATACTCCTTCCTGCCATAGAATATATCCTCGTCCAGTTCGCCCTCCTCCCGCGCCACTATCGCCGCTGCGGTCATAGCCCCCGTCAGGTTCGCCGCCGTGCGGCCCGTGTCCAGTATCGCCGCGACCGGAAAGGTCAGCACGATCAGTTCTATCGGCAGCCCGAGCGCGGTCAGCACGCTGGCCGACGCTATCGTGGCCGTGCCCGGTACGCCCGCCGTTCCGAACGACACGAGCAGGCTGAACACCCCGAGCAGAACATATTCCTTCACGCCAAGCGGTATACCCAGCCCGTTCGCGCCGAAAACGGCCGTCAGCACCGGCCACATGCCCGCGCACGCGGGCATCCCCAGAGTCGTACCCAGCGGAGCCGTGAAATTCGCCACCCGCTCCCCGACGCCGACGCGCTCGGTCAGCGCTTTTATCGTGACCGGCAGCGTCCCCATGCTCGACTGCGTGGAAAAGCCGACTATCTGCGGCGCTGCCGCCTTGCGGAAAAATTGCAGCGGCGGCAGCTCCGCGAACACGCGCAGCAGCACGGCGTTGATGAGCCACATATCCACCGCCACCCCGATGAAACCGAGCGCGAGGAACGCGAGCATCGACCACATCATGCCCTCGCCGCTGACGCTGCCGGACACCACCGAAGCTATGAGCGCGAGGACGGCGTAGGGCGTCAGGTCTATGACGAAGCCGACCGCCTTGAACACGATTTCGCGCAGCGCGTCCACAAGGCGTTTGAATATGGCCACCTTGTCTCCGTCGCGGTTCGCGACCAGCACATACGACACGGCGATAAGCACCGCGAACAAAATGATGGGGATGATTCTCTCGCCCGCGATATCGCCCACCACGTTCTGCGGGAAAAGATCCACGACCACTTTCGATACGGGCATCGTCGCGTTCGAATAGTTGCCCGCGTCCACCCCTTCGATGCTCAGAAACGAATTTTTCCCGAGGCCGAACGTGAGCGCGAGCCCGAGGGCGAGCAGTATCCCGAGTATGGTCGTGACCATGAGCCAGAACACGGAACGCGCCCCTATCCCTTTCAGCTGCGACACCGAGCCGAGCGAAGTGACGCTGCTCAGTATCGAAACGATGATGAGCGGTGCGACGAAGCAGCTGAGTATGCTGATATAAATTTTCCCGATAGGCTCGACCCATCCCGTATGCCCCGAGAACAATATGCCCACCGCGACGCCGACCGCCATCGCGCCTATCGTCGTGACCGTGAACCCCGCGCCGCGTCTGCGCACAAGGTATATCGCGACGAACAGCGCGAGAACGACGGCCAGCGCGAGCGGCGAAAGATATTCGATATTCATTTCACCACCTTCTTCGTCGCCTTGGATGTCTTAATAATAGTAGAATAATTCGCTCTGATTGCCGTGACCCTGACTGTTATTCGCTTGCCCTTCTGCGCCTTTTTCAGTTTTAGAGACGCCTTGACAGCGCCTTTTATCTCCTTGCCGTTCGCGTACCACCGGTACGTAAATTTGGTGGGCTTCGGGCTCCATTTGCCGACAGATGCCTTCAGCGTTTTGCCGACCTTGGCCGTTCCCGATATTTTCGGCGCGGGTGCCTTCGCAAATTTTGAGAGGGAGGGAATAACAGGCACAGGGTTTGTTACGGCCGGCGCAGCGGGGGGGTCCGACACTACCGGCGGCGTCGGGGCTGACGCTCTTTGCACGGCCGCGTAGTTCGTGCGCGCGCCCGTCACGACCACATGGATGCTGCTGCCGACATCGGACGCGCCGACCGCGTAGGTGCTGCCTGTCGCGCCCGCCACGGCCGCGCCGCCCGAATACCATTGGTACGCGAGCTTTGTGGCGGCAGGGCTCCACGCGGGCGCGCTCACGGACAGAACGCCGCCCACCTTCGCCGCCCCGCTCACTTCGGGAGCTGGCGCGGATATGAAACTCCGCTGCGCTATGCCGCCGCTGATGGCCGCCGCCGGATTCAGCACATCGTCAAGCGCGGCTATACCTTCCGCCGCGTATTCCACATTCGTCAGCCCGTCCTGATTTCCGGCCACGGTTTTCGCGAGCGCTGTGCCGCGCACCCACGCGAGCTGCACCATGTACTCGCGGTACGTGCCGTTGCCCGCTTCGTTCACATGGAGCCATTGGCGCGTCACGGGATTCGGTTTGCTCTTGTCATAGGCGAGCAGGAACGGCATCTGCAAACGCCTTGCGCCGATATCAGACCCGCTCCACCATGACGGGAGCGCCGTGGGCGCGAGCGACAGATCGCCGTTCGGATAATATGATATGTAGGAAGTCTGCCGGCTGTGGTTCTCGGTCTTGAAGTCTCCGAGGAGCTTTGCCGTCTCCGCATACATATAGCTGATATTATTCGCGCCCGAAACCTCCGCGCTCGTGCGCGAGTTATATTTCTCGCTCGTGGAAATGACTTTGCGAAGGTCGGTTGCGTCGAAGGCGAGCTGGTTTCCGAGCGTCGTGTCGTAGACGTAGACCGTGCCGCGCCCGAATTTTTTCGCCTTCCGCGCGACATCGCCTATCACGGCTTCCGTGTTGGCGCACCAGGACGCGCCGAAGAATATGATATGCTCCCCTGGCGAGCGCAGCACGTTCAGCAGCTCGGGCAGCGTGACCTGCTTCAGCGCGAACCCCGCGCCGTCCGGAAAATCCGCATCCTCGATAACGTTCGTCGGCGCACCGATGCGGCTGAAGCTGGGCGCGATAGTCCCGCCGGCATATTCCGAAAAATTCGACGCGCCGTTATACACCCGTTTGAAAAACTCGAACTGCGTCCTGACGCTGCCCCTGACTATGGGAGCGTCCGCAGGGTCCACGCCGCCGTGGAAAACCCGATCGATGAGAGCCGACTCCGCAATCTCGCTGAATCCGGCTATACCGGATGGCGCGAGGGAATACGACGCCCTTATCTGACGCGAAGCGCCGTTCTTTGAATAGAGGAGCAGCAGTGTATCGTCCGAGTCGTATGTCGATATGGGTGCGCCCGCCGGCAGCGCATTTCTGATTTCGTTCCAAAGCTCGGTGATGGGCGCGGTGGTCTTGAACGGCGTTGACGGGTCAGTGATGTCCGCCTGATACCCGTCGATATACGGGTCGAAATGATAGACCTTGCCCGCGCCGCCTGCGAACGCGGCCGCGGCTCTGCTCCCTATGAGCGGCACGGCGTATCTGCCCGTCTCATGCTCGGGCCCGCCGAACACGATGTAGTAATCCCCGTCGCTGTTCAGGATATCGAGCAGCCGCTCTTGCGTCACGGGCTCTATGACATGTCCCGCGCTGATGCCGCTGTATGAGTCCGCGATATAGTCGCCCGTGGTCTGCGCCGCCGGCGCGCTCCACGGATAGGGTCTGGCGAACGTGTCCGGATACCCTGGGTCCTGCGCATACGCCGCGCCCTGCGGCAGCTGCGCGGGCAGCACGGCGGAGGCGAGCGCCGCCGCGACGACACAGGCTGCCACCCTCTTTGACGATACAGCAATACGTATTTTTCTCATACTCCATCCATCTTTCATTTCGTTTTCCTCTCGACAGTTTACCAACAGGCCCTTACGTGGCCATGGCACCGTGCCTGATCACTTTTTCACCTTCACGGTTTTCACCGCGCTCCATGCCGAATAATATTTTTCCTTGCCGACGGTCTTGTAGCTGCGGAGGCGGAACTGATACCGCGCACCCTTCTTCAGTTTTTTTATCACCGCCGCCTTCGCCTTCGCGGTCAATGTTACCGACTTCCATTTTTGGGAATTTGCTGCCGCCCCCTTCACCGCTAACTTAGCCGCCCCTTTCGCCGCCACCTCTGGCGCACCATTCACCGCCGCCTTCGCCGCACCCTTCGCCGCCACGGGCTTAACTCGGTACTGGAGCTGCTGTTTTGAAATGCCCTTGGCGGGAACCCATTTCAGCTCCACGCTGCCCTTGCCCGCCTTCGCGCTCCGCAGCTTCGCCTTCGCCGGCACTATCCTGAACGCGCCGGTGAGCGACTCGCCGTATTTTCCCTTGCCCGTAACAGTCACCGCGGCCTTGCCGATGGAGGTATTCGACGAATATGTCACATCAAAATCCGTGCCGATAACAAGCGGCGCGCCGCCCAGCGTCACCTTGACCGCGGGGAGAATGGGCTTGCCCGTGTATGCCTTGTCGGTTATTTTCTCGATGACGGCCGCGCTGATGGACTGCACTACGTCCTCCGTCACCTTGTCTGCGGGCTTCGGCGGATCGCCGTCCTGATTTATCGGGGTGTCCTGCGTGCGCCCCTCGGGTAGCTGCGCCGACGGGAAGGACGCGGGCTTCTTCTTGCCGTAGAGCCAGTCTGCGGCCCAGGCATCCAGCTCCACATTCGCGGTGTCTTCCGCGAAGGCTATGAAGTCCGCGGTCGTCGCTGACTTCCCGCTGTACTTCCTCACCCAGCCCTTCAGGATTTCCGAAAAGTCTTCTTCGCCGACGGAGACCCTGAGCGCGGCCAGCGCCAAAGCACCCCTCTTGTACGCCGCCGACGCGCCGCCGAACAGGTCGCTCTCCCGCTCGATTTTCGCGGGGGCGTATTCCCACCAGGCGCTGGACGCGGCCGTGTTGTCGTAGTTCGCCTTGTATTTCGCAGTGGCGCTGAAGCCGTCCCGCACCTTCTCATAGTACAGGTCTGTCACGTAGGTGGCGAAGCCCTCGTTCAGCCAGAGATCTTCCCAGCCCGCGATGCGCACCGCGTTCCCGTACCATTGATGCACGTATTCGTGGACGAACGTGCCCTCGCTCGTGATATCCTGCGACGTGAAAAACGGTCGGTCCTTCGTCTCCACCGCGCCCCATCCGGCGGGCTCGCCATTGCCGTCGCCCAGGCTGTCGAAAACGAAACCCGCCGCCTCGCCCGGGTACGGCCCGATGATTTCTTCGAGCGTACGCAGGTAGAGTGGCAGCTCGTGCGTGAACGTATCCGCCTTGTCTCTCGCCCTGTTGCTGTTCGAGTTGTATATGCCGCTGCCTACGTAATTGTAATAGGGAATCTCCCTGCCGCCCGACAGCGTGAGGTACCCCGCGCTGCCCCCCGCGATGGAAGTATACCCTTCGCCTATCGCCGCGAAGACCTGATACGGTGCCGTCTCACCCGTGATCTGCCATACGGATTTGTTGCTCGTGATGGACACGCGCTTGCCGCCGCTGATGCCCGTGTAACCGCTCGGGGCGTTCAGCGTGACCTTGTATGTCGCGCCGTCGCTCGGAGTGTTGTTGCTCGGGAACCAGTAAGTGGCGCCGAACGGCTCGCCGAGCGAAGCGATATTCTTCCCGTCAAGGCTCCTGAAAAAGCCCTGCGTGGGACGGCCCGCCGCGATGAAGCTGTCTATGATGCCCGTCGAATAAGGCACGTAGACGCTGAACCGCTGGCCGCTCTGTATCGACTGGGATATGTATATGATCAGCTTTTGCAGATCCTCGCCGTCGTTGTTCACCTGCTGCACGCTGCCGACCCCCACGTCCTGACCCGTCGTCAGATTCTTCACCGCGACGTTCGGCTTGTCAACGGCCAGTGCGCGGAAATCCAGTTCGATGGAGTTCAGCTTCGCGCGCGCGGTGGCCGTGACGGTCGTCTCTCCGTCGATGGCATCGAGGTCGGCCGCCTTGTTCGGATAGTACGACAGCTCTATGTCGTAATGGCTCACGTCGTATTTGTCCGTGCCGTGGTTCGGGATGAGCGTGGCTCCGCCGATATCGTTGATGGGATCGTTATCGTCCCCGCAGCCGCTGTCGTCCTTGTTCACGCCCGTCGAAATCACGAGCGACGGGCCGTAGCTTGGCAGCGAATGCACGGACGGCTGCCCGAAAAACTCGGCCAGCGACGCCCTGCCCTTCGCGTTTTGCAGCTGGTTTGTTCCGCCCGTATTCACCTCGTAGTCGAGCAGGCCGCCGGGCGTCTGACCCTTCGGATACCCGCTGACGCTCTCATATGGCTTCTCCCATTCCTGCGTCTCGTGCACCCAGTTTTTCACCACTTGTCCCTTCGCTTCGCCTTCTGATTTGGTATATTTTACCAAGAACGGCGAGCGAAATGTCGTGTTGGTCGTCGTCTGAAGCCCCGCGCCGACATCGCCGCCTACATAGTATCTGGACACGGTGTTGTCGGAACCGGGCGTGAATGGAGCGAGCAGATCCACCAGCTCCGCCCCCACGAAGCCAAGCCCCTGATAGCCGATGGACGCCGGCGTCGCAAAGCCGTAGGCGCTGCCCTGCCGTGGGCCTTCGCTCGCGAGCGCGCTGAATACGCTGTGCGCGCCGTCGAGCCTGAAATCAAAAACGTACACAGGCTCGTCCGCCTTGTCCGCGTTCTCGGCGATATACGCCACCACGCCGCGCGAGTCGGGGCACCATGAACCGCTGACAAAGACATTGTGCGTGCCAGGCGTGTTCAGTATGTTCACTAGCTCGGGCTGCGTCACGGACTGCAGCGTGAATTTGTCCGGACTGTTCGCGTACGTGTCTATCGCCGGTACAGCGGAGGTCCATACGGACGTGAAATAATCGAACTGGCCAAGCCGCGTCTCGTCCGCGCTGCCGGCCGTCTGCCAGCCCGCGTCCTTGAATACCTGCTTTACGCTATCCTTGAAGGCGGCCACCGCCGCGCCGCCGTCCACGGCGGACGCGGAGCCTATGAGCAGGCCGGACACAATGGTGTCCGCGGAGTCGGCCACGGACGCGCCGCCGCCGCGCCTGTCGTATACGAACAGGTAGGTGTCCTCTGAGGAATAGCTGCTGTCGATGTATTTCAGCCGCGCGCCCTCGCCGGCCACATACCTTCGCAGGTCGGCCCAGATGCCGAGCGTCTGCTCCGACAGCGAGGTCTGTACGCTCTCCTGCGTGTAGGGCGCGCCCGTGCGCTTCGTGATGTCCGCGCCGTGTTCGCCCGCTATATTCGGATCAAAGAAATATATCTTCTCAACGCCCCATTCCTTGGCCGCTTCGTTGATATATCTGAGTGTTGCCTTCGTTGTATCGTTCTTCGGGCTTCCGAGCAGTATCACGGATTTCCCGTCCCCCTTTAGGATGCTCTCCCTAAGCCGCTGTATGGTAACCACGTCAAAGACGTGGCTACCATTATCGATTCCATCGAATTTCGCGGCTATGTAGTCAGGAGCCGTTTCCGAGGGCTGGGCCCTCGGTGTTGTCTCCTGGGCCTGCGCCGTTGTTAAGACCGGCGCAGCCTGCGCTGCTTCGGGAAATGCCGCGCCGCCGCTTTCGGCCCTGGCCGTATCCGGCCGGACTGTGAACAATACGCCTATGATGAGCGACACTGCGGTGGCGCAGGCTATGGCTTTTCGTGCCGCCATATTCATTTCCCGTTTTTTCATTATTTTTTCACCTTTACTGTTTCAATGCTGCTCCATGCCGCGAAGTATTTGATACCGGCTGTGGCCTTGTACCCGCGGACGCGGAATTGATATGTCTTGCCCTTCTTCAGCTTGCTGATGGACTTGGAATCCGTCGCGCCCGAAACCGTGACGGTATTCCATGACTTGCCCTTGACGCGGTACTGTATCTGCTGCTTGGAGATGCCCTTGGCTTCGCTCCATTTCAGAGTTACCTTGCCCTTGCCCGCCTTCGCGCTATTGATGCTCGCCTTTGCCGGCAGTATCTTGAACGTGGCGGACACGCTGTCCTTGTACGCGCCCTTGCCGGTCACGGTGACAGACGCAAGCCCGATGCCGGCGTTGGCTTTGTATGACACGGTGTATTCGGTGGCCGCGAGAGCAGCGCCGTCCAGCGTGACGCTGACCGATGGCTTGATTGCCTTGCCCTTATAGATCTGGTTGGCGATGGCCGCTATCCGTGCGCCGCCAATGGACTTGGCGGAAACCTGCTGCTGGTCGCCCACCTTATCATCGTCCGCGCCCTTCTGGTCGTCGTCCGGATTCACCGGCACAAGGTCATCATCATTATTATTATTATCGCCATCATTGTCGCCGGGCTCCGCCGGTGCGTCGGGCAGCCGTCCTGCGGGGAAACTCTCGGGCTTGAACTGTCCGTAGAGATACCTTTGCAGCAGCGCGTCCAGCGCGTTTTTCTCGACGCTCGACACGCGCTTCGCGGTTTCGATGAACTGCCCTGTACTCGCGGCCTTCCCTGCTTGCTCGTCCGCCCAGGTCTTGACGATGTTGAAGAAATCTTCATCGCCCACCGCCACGCGCAGCGCCGCGAGCGCATAGCTGCCGCGCCCATAGGTGATGTCCGTGAACAGGTTGGCCGTGTTTAGCGGCTGAGCCGGCGCGATTCTCCAGAAGTCGCCGTCCTTGTTGTCGCGATACCATTTGGCATACCAGTCATTCGTGGTCGTATCCTCACTGAACCCGTTCGGGTACACGCCGTTTTCCTCGAACCAAATATTGGACAGGAACGACGCGAATCCCTCGTTCAGCCACAGGTCATCCCATTTCGCGATGGTCACCGAATCGCCGAACCACTGGTGCAGCTGCTCATGCACGAAGGTGGACGTATCCGGAATGCCGCTGTAGTAAGGACGCCCGACGGTCTCAAGGCTGTAGCCCACGCCGTTCTCGCCGTCCTTCAGGTTTTCGAACACGAAGCCTGCCGTCTCGCCTGGGTATTTCCCGAAATGGCTCTCCGCCCAGTTGATGTATTCCTGTAGGTCCTTCGCGTACCAGTACGCGCGCCGCTTGTTCGTGTTGCTCTTGTTATAGAGGGACTTGTCCACATAGCCGTAGGCGGGTATCTTCGTCCCGTCGAGCAGCTCTATCTCGTCGCTGAACTCGATATAGTCGCCGAACGACGCGTTCACGAGATAGGGTATCGTGGGCTGCGTCTGCTCCCAGACACGCGTGATGTCCGTGCCGTGGGTCTGCTTCGATGTCAGATTGCCGACGCTGACTCCGATAAGATTTCGCGGCGCGGTCAGCGAGATGGTGTAAGTGGCTCTGTCCGTCGTGTTGTTGTTGGACGGGAACCAGAAGGTGGCTCCGTTCGGCTCGCCGAGCACGGTCGCGCCCGTGCCGTTCGCGCTGGGTACAAAGCCCTGCGTGGAAGAGCCGTTAAACTTGTAGGTGCCGGTTCTCACCCAATAAGTGATATCCACTGTGAACGTGCTGCCGCTCGCGATGACGGTCTCGGGCGTGATGACGAGCTTGTGCCGGTCGGCCGCGTCGTCGCTGACGGAGGTCACCGCCGTCTCGTCTATGCCTACGCCGTCCAGCTTCACGCTGCTCACGTCAGAGCGCTCAGCGCCGGCGCGGAAGTCGAACTCTATCTTGTCGAGATCCTTCGTGGCCTTCGCCGTTATCTTCGTCTCCGCGTGCAGGTTCGCGCGCAGCGCTGACGGCGTGGCGTTCAGAGCTTCCTTGTATGTGGCATCGATATCGTAGTGCTGCACATCGTAGCCGTCGTTACCGTTCTGGCCAAGAATAGGATTCTCGACTCCGAGCAGGATTTCCTTCACTTCCGAGCCGCAGCCGCCGCTCGGGTCAGGCGTACCCGACGGGCTTGGCCTGGCGCCCGGGCTTGCGGCCCATGGGTCAGACTCTGTGCGGTTCCTGTTCACGCCGTCGAAGAACGTGTAGAGTCCGGGCAGCGCGAGCGAAGCGCTCACCGCGCCGTTGGCCTCCGTGTCGTCGATATCGGGATCCACGGGGCGGCCACGCTGCTTCTCGTAATACCCCGCGTCGTTCAGATATTCGCGCACATCGTTCTTCGTGTACCAGGCGTATGCGAACAGCTCTTTTTTCAGAGGCTTGTAGCCTATCCATTCGCTGGCCACAGGCGCGGCCGAGCCGTCAGCGGCCTTGCTATTCTTGTTGTACTCGAACAGGAATGGTACGCCGATGCTCTTCGCGGCTTTCTTCTCGCTCACGGACTTCGATGTATCCCCGTTCGGGTAGTAGAGGTAGTCGGCAACGCCGGGCTCCAGCTCCAGATTCGAGAGATAGTCAAGCAGCTTTCCGTACAGATGACTGCCTTCCACCACCGTATCTCCGTTGATGCGCGGGTCTTGTGTCGCCGTATCGCCGGACTTGAACACGGTCTTTAGGCTCGTGGCCGATGTCGCGCCGTCAAGCCGCATGTCGAACTGGTAGACCTTACGAACGCCGTTCGTCACGGCCGCGGTGTTGGCGATATTGTCCGTGGGACTCGTGTACGGGCACCATGTGCCGCCGAGGAAAATCGCGTAGTCGCCCTCGCTCTCAAAGATATGGAACAGCTCGGGCAGCGTCACGGTCTGTATGGCGAAATTTTCGCGGGCCGATTCGGGTATCAGCACTTTCGCGTATGTTGTCTGCTGGCTCTGGTTCGTAGCCACTACGCCGTTTATCCTCGTCTTGAAATAATCGAAGAACGGATAGGTTTTCACGTTGGCCTTGTTCGTCACGGGATCGACTCCCGCCGCTTCGAACGCTGCGGCTATGTTCTGCTTGTAAATGTTCGCCTGCGTCTGGCCTATGGTCTGCGCCTTGGACAGCACGCCCGCCACGACCGGCGCCGAAACGTCGGGCGTCTCCGGATCGTTGTCCGTATCCGCTACCCTGTTCTTGTTATAGATGAAGAAAAAAGTGTCGGAGGAGGTGTATGCCTGATCCAGGCCGCCCCTCAGCCTGGTCTTGATGCCGCGCGCACCGGACCACAGATCCGTGAATGCCGACACCACCGCCGGATTCGCGCCCGTGATGTCGAGCTTGTCGCCGTCGAGCTTCGGGTCGTAGTGGTATACGGTGTCCACGCCGTACTCCTTCGCGACCTCGCCGATGAGCGGCACCGCCGCGCGCGAGCTGGCGTTCTCTGGCCCGCCGAAGACGAACGCGTAGTTGCCGTTCGGGTCGTAGGCCGCGTCGGAGTTGGCGTTTCCGGAGTTCGTGGCCGTGTATCCGAGCAGGAAGCTCAGGCGCTCGGTCGTAACGTTCGTGAACACATGGCCGGCGGGCAGCTGATATGTGTCTCCCAGATAATCTATCTCTGTTTTGACGGATTCGGAATCCTGCGCGACTGCGCCGGTTTCGCCCTGTTCCGATCCCTGCGCGTAGACAGCGGCGTCTCCCGAGCCGTCCTGCGCGCCCAGCCAGCCGACTGTCAGCACACCGGTCAGGACCAGCGCGACGGTGAGTGCGCCTACCACTATAGCCCGCGCTCTCTTATTTCTGAAAAAAATAGCTTGCATGTCGTTCTCCTTTCTTCCCGAGGCCGCATACAAGCAAAATTATGCTATAATAACTATGCGGCCTTCGGGCTGCTCTGGAACGGTTCATCTGATTGTACGTCGGAGCTGAGCCGTTCCTTCTTATTTTGTTTCGCCTGCGATAACTGATCGAATAATTCTTGCGATAACTGCTTAGCTGTTCACAGTAATAACTGCTTTGCTGTTCACTGCGGTAACTGCTTCGCTGTTCACTGCGATAACTGCTTTGCCGCGTCAGCCGGCGGCTGCGCAAAGCGTCAAACCCGCCGCGCCAAGGAATGACAGCCCTGGCTCGGCGGGATCGTACATCGTCCGTATCTGGGAATCTCTAGTTTTCGTACAACCATCCGCAAACCCCTTTCTCATAACACATACTTCACATATATGTTAATGCACCTTTCTCATAATTTATATCATAGGTTCGCATATATGTCAAGTGGATTTTTAAGTTTCTTTTTAAGGTTTATTCCGGTGTATTGGGAATGGCTCGAAAAAATGGAGTCGGCGGCTTCGATGCAGGCAATCGATGCAGGCAATCGCCGCCACCTACGACGCGTTTACCAGCGCCCTCGTATAGCCCTCTTTTGAATCCTCGAAGATATGCTCGGCCGAGCCTGAATCCACGATGCGCCCCTCGTGCATCACGTATATCCTGCCCGCGAGCATCCGCACCACCGAGAGGTCGTGCGTGATGAAAAGCACGGCCAGCTGCCGTTCGCTGCGCAGCCGCTCTATCATGCCGAGTATCCTGTTCTGCGTCGCGATGTCGAGCGCGGACACGGACTCGTCGAACACGATGAGACTCGGGTGCGTCGCGAGGGCGCGCGCTATGGCCACACGCTGACGCTGCCCGCCTGACAGCTTCGCGGGCCTACGATCCAGCAGGGATTCGTCCAGCTCGGCCAGATTCATGACTTCCGAAAGCTCAGACAGCGGCCTGCCGAAAGCGGCCAGCGCTTCCTCTATCGCGAAGCGCACGGTATGCGCGGGGTTCAGCGACGAGTACGGATCCTGGAACACTATCTTCGGCGTACCTTCCGCGAAAAACTTCACCTCGCCCCCGTCAGCGCTCTCCAGCCCCGCCACGATTCGCGCCAGCGTGGTCTTGCCGCTGCCCGACTCGCCGACGATGCCCACTATCTCGCCCTCGCATACCTCGATGCTCACGCGGTCCAGCGCCCTGACCGAGCCGAAGCTTTTCTCCACGTCCCGCACCTTCAGTATGACGGGCCCGCCCACGCGGTATTCGGGATACGCGCTCACACGCAGCAGCCTGTCTTCCTCTATGAGTGCGCGGGTGTATGCGCTCTGCGGGTTCGCTATCACCTCACGCGTCGCGCCCGTCTCCACGATGCGCCCCCCGTCCATCACGATGACCGTATCCGTTCGCTGATAGACCAGCCTGATATTGTGCGTGATGAGCACGAGCGGCATGGAGCGCTTTTCCCTGATTTCGTCTAGCAGGTCGAGTATGCCCTTTTGTGTAATAACATCCAGGGCGGTGGTGGCTTCGTCCGCGATAAGCAGCTGCGGCTCCGTGGCAAGCGCGGCGGCGATGACCACGCGCTGACGCTGACCGCCGGAAAGCTCGCGTGGGTACCTTTCCGCGATGTCCGCCGCCAGCCCGACCTCGGCGAGCGCGGCCCGCGTATCGAACGAAGCCCGCGAGCTTTTCGGAACGCCGTCCAATATCTGCCGCCCGCATTTTCCAAGCGGGTCGAGTGCCGTGAACGGGTCTTGCATGACCATCCCGAGCCGAGCCCCTCTGACTTTTCGCCACTCCCGCTCCTTCGCGTTCAGGTCGAAGTCAGAGCCGTCTATCGTGTAGCTGCCGCTGACGGACGCGCCGGCAGGCAGCAGCCCCATGAGCGACCTGACGAGCATGGTCTTGCCGCTGCCCGACTCGCCGACAATGCCGATGCGCGGCGCACGTTCGCCGGCGCCGCTGTCCGCACCTACGGCCACCTCCCCGCCACTCCCCGCAACAGCATCAACGGCTTCAGCATCAACGGCTTCAGCATCACCGCCGAGTCTCAGCCACGGCACGTCCAGTATATCCGCACCGCCGATTTGCACCTTTAGGTTTTCCGCCGACAGACTTATCACAGGCTTCTCTCCATCATATGTCTCCCCACCATGTTCACGGCGACAGCCGTTATTATTATTGCCGCGCCCGCGCTGAGCGCACAGGCAGGATTGTCGAACAGCAGCGCGCGCCCGTCTGAAATCTGCCGTCCCCAGTCGGCCGCGCCCGGGGACACGCCGAGGCCGAGGTACGAGAGCGACGACATGGACACGAGACCATAGGCGATGTTCAGGAAGAAATTCACGAATATGACGAGCGTCACGTTCGGGAATATGTGGCGCACCAGTATGCGCCGCGCACCCAGCCCGAGCAGCCGCGCGGACTCTATGTACGCCATCCCCTTCTGCTGCATGACCGCGGATCTGACCAGCCTGATGTCGAACGGCGAATAGAGGAGGACCATTATCAAAACGCTGACCCAGTAACCGCCGCCGATGATGCCCGCCGCGACGATGGCGAGCAGGAGCGACGGCATGGACAGCGTAAGGTCCGCGTACCTCGATATGATCCAGTCGGCCGCGCCGCCGTACCAGCCGGCAATCCCGCCGAGCAGAAGCCCTATGGCCATAGAGCCGCTTGCGATGGCGAGTGGGCCTACGAGCGCGCTGCGCGATCCCGCGATGAGCAGCTTCAAAACGTCGCGCCCGAGAGCGTCCGTGCCGAGCGGATGATTCGGCGAGAGCGCGGGCAGACCGCCATGCGCCACATCCTGCGCCAGCGCGTTCGGCGCGAGAGCTTCGGGAAACAATACGCATGCGAGAACCACCGCCAAGATGCCGAGCGAAATATAGAATCCCGCCAGCACCGGTGTCGCGCTTTGCCGCAGCCTGGGCGTTGTTGCGCTCATGCCGCCACCTTGCCGCATCCTATGCGTGAGCGCGCTCATGCCGCCACCTTGCCTCAGCCTATGCGTGAATGCGCTCATGCCGCCCCCCCAGTCGCCGCGCCCCATGCTGCTGCGTCCACGCGGGATTTATCAGGTAGACGCAGATGTCCACCACCGTGGACGCGGCGCAGATAAAAACAGCCAAAAGCAAAGCGATGGCCTGCACCACCGGAACGTCGTGGAACGTCACGGACGAGGCGAGCAGATTTCCCAGCCCGGGTATCGAGAACACGCTCTCTACGAGGACGGTCGAGCCGAACAGTCCGGCCAGCACCAGCCCCGCGCTCGTCAAGATGGCGGGCGAAGCGTTCTTCATCTGCGCCGCCGTGACGCGCATAGGCGATATCGCCCGCGCCCGCATGAACACCGTGTAGTCGCTCGACGCTTCCTTGAGAACCGCCGACCGCGTTATCTGCAGGAGCAGAGCGCCTACGCCGAAAGCCAGTGTGACTGCGGGCAGCGCCAGATGCCACAGCTCGTCCGCAGCGCTTCCGTCCCCTATCCCGTAGATGGGGAACAGCCCGAGCTTCAGAGCGAACACATAGAGAAATACCAGCCCCGCCGCGTAGCTCGGCGCACTCGTACCGACGAGCGCGGCCACCGTGATAACGCCGTCGCGCGGCTTTCCCCTGCCCTTGGCCGCCACGACGCCGCAGACTACGCCGACTGCCGCGCTGATCGCGAGCGATATTAGAACCAGCTCGAACGTGACCACCGCGTGGGGCGCTATCGTGTCCGACACGGACGCCCCAGACCTGATGGACTCTCCGAAATCGAGATGGAAGGCTCCGTCTAGCCACCTGCCGTACTGCGACAGAAACGGTTCGTCCAGATTGTACTGCTCCCTGATGCGCGCCAGAAGCTCGGGCGTCGCCTTCCGCGTGCCGACGAGCGACCTGGCCGGATCGCCCGGCGCGATATAGAGCAGCGAGAATATCACGAACGAGAGCGCGGCCACAGACACCGCGAACTCGGCTATGCGCTTTGCGATATAGCCCGCCGCCCCATGTAGGTTCACATCACCCCATCGCGTTATCATCCCAAACAATTCTCCGACAATTATTCCAATAATTATTTTGCGTCGGCCAGGCTCATCCCAGTGAGAAAAGCTGCGGCCAGTTTTGCGAGATGAGCGAGAACGAACCGTAGTCGTCCACCGTCACGCCGCCGCCGTATGCCACGGCCGACTGACCCCACCATACGGGTGCGTAGATAGCCTGCTTCTGCGCGATTTCGTTCGCCTGAATCGTAGGCTCTATCTCGGCTTCAAGAGACTCCGCGCCCAATATCCGCGCAGCCAGCTCAGCGGCTTCGGCGTCGGTCCAGTTGGCGGGGTTCGTACCCGCGCCCTCCGCGTCCAGCAGCCACCCAGCTATCTCGCCAGGCTCGGCGGTGGTCGGGAAATATATCATCCACGCCACGCCCTGCTTGCCGTCGCCGACCTCGTTCAGCCATTGGTCGATGGGTATCTCCTTCACGTCCAGCGTTATGCCTATCTCCTTCAGGGACTCGGCGATGACGAGCGATGCCTTCCCCGCGTTCTGATAGGTGTCCGGATAATACAGCGTGGTTTCGAATCCGTCGGGCCGGCTCGACTGCGCCAATTCCTCTTTCGCCTTTTCGATGTCGTATTCATAGTGGGTGATGCCGTCCAGCTTTTCCTTGGCCGCGTCCAGAGTCAGCGCAGCGGCCAGCTGTTCCGGCGGAGTGATGGCGGTCGCCACCGTGCCGTGGCCCTTCAGTATGCTGCCGTCCACGATGCTCCCAGCGTCTATCGCGTGCGAGACGGCTTTCCTGATATGCTCATCGCCGAAAGGCTCGACGTTCGGGTCGAAGGTCAGCCCGTAATACGAGCGGTCTGCTATGTACTCGACCTTCGCGCCGTCCACGCTCTCCCACTGCTCTGACTGGTCCACGGGAATGTTGAGCGCGAAATCTATATCGCCCTGCGTGAACGCGAGCAGGCGCGTAGCATCGTCCTCGATGAAGTCGAACCTTATCTTCGGTATGCTCGCGTCGCCGCCCCACCATGTGCCGGACGCTTCAAAAGTGGCATGGGAGCCAGGCTCGAACTCCACGACCTTGTACGGGCCGCTGCCGAGCAGCAAGTCTTTCTGCGAACCGATGGCCTCAGCCTTCTCGCCCCATTCCTTCTTGTTGACAAAGAGCCCGCCCGCGTTGGACACCGCCCAGATAAACCCGCCGTGCGAGCCCTCTAGCGTGATGGTGATTTCATCGTCGGCAGTTTTCTCCGCGCTCTTGACATAGTCGGGGAAATATATCGACACGCCGGGCGAGCGCTCCGGATCCTGCGCGCGCTCGATGGACCATATGATATCGTCCGCCGTCACGGGCGAGCCGTCCGAAAATTTCGCCCCCTGGCGCAGCTTGAACTTCCAGACCTCGCCCTTCTCGTCGCTCCACGACTCCGCGAGCGCGGGGATGACCTTGCCGTCGTTGCCGATGCTGACCAGACCTTCATTCACGATAGCGGCCACATAATAATTCAGGATGCCCGCCTCCTGGTTGACATCGAGCGACGAAAGCGACCCGGGGATGCCGATGACCAGCTCGCCGTCAGCTAAGGCCGCGCCGGTATTCTGTGCGCCTTCGGACGAGCCGCCGCCCTGTTCAGGGCCGCCGCCCGAACCCTGCGCCTTATCGCCGCCGCTGCACGAAGCGAGCGCCAGCGCGAGAGCGACCGCGAGAGCCGCCGCCAGGATACGAGCGAACCGCGGCCCGCCACGCCTACCTACCCAAAACCTGTTTTCCATGATACTCTCCTTCCATTCTTCCAGCTTTTCCTATGCTTCCTGTTCTTCCTATGCTTCCTGTTCTGCCTGTTCTTCCTGTTCTGTCTGTTCTTCCTGTTCTTCCTGTTCGCAAATACCATAGTTTTCATATATGTTATATCTATTTTATTATTCTACCCCTCACACTACCCATTGTCAAGCAAAATATGATAAGAGGAAAGCCTTGCTGAATATGTCCGAGTTAGAATCATCATTTCGCTGAATGCTATGCTATGGCCTTTTTCCGCTTCAGTCCCACATTCAAGTCTGAAGTGCAACACTTAGCGTAAGCTTTTCCATCTCCATATTATACACCTCCTGCGGTGTCAAGAAACCCAGGCATTTCATGGGGCGGTTGTTTATCTCCCAGACGATGTCTTGCAGGTCTTCTTCGCTCACGGTCCGGAAGTCGGTTTTCTTTGGCAGGTAGCGGCGGATCATGCCGTTTGCCCGCTCGTTCGTGCCGCGCTGGAATGACGAGTAGGGGTCCGCAAAATAGGTGTCCATGCCTAGGCTGTGAAGTTCGAAATGCCTGTGGTTCTCCCTACCGTTGTC
>JAIRPQ010000105.1 GCA_031256875.1 Eubacteriales Family XIII. Incertae Sedis bacterium
GTCGCTACCGTGGACAAGGCAGGCCAGATAACGGCGCTGAAAAAGGGCACTGTTACAATTACTGTAAAAGTTGGAAGCGTCAAAGCGAAGAAGAAAATCAAGGTCGGCTGACGCGGGCGCCCGAGATGATTGTTATCGGAAAAAAATTATTGGCAGAGTGAATTACGGCAAAATTAATTATTGCAAAATTAATTATTGCAAAATGAATTACAGCAAAATGAATTAGAAACAAAGTGAACTGACAGCGGGAATGAGCGAAAGAGAACTATGTCGATACGCGCGAAAACCATATTAATAGGGCTGGCCATCGCTTCGCTGGCCTGCGCCGCGGACATCGCGGTGGGCGTGCTGTTGACGCACAGGAGCATCCACGACGCGATGTGGAGCGATTTCCTCGTGTGGGCCGTGAGCATAGTGATCGTCATTCCCGCGTCGAAGTACATATCAAGGCCGTTCGCGGAGCTGGAGGAGCAGAGCCGGCATATGGCAGAGCTGCGCGAAGGTGCGGAGCACGCGTCGAGCGCCAAGAGCTCCTTCCTCGCGAACACGAGCCACGAGATGCGCACGCCTCTGAACGCCATCATAGGGCTGTCGGAGCTGCAGCTCATCAAGCGCGACCTCGACCCCGAGGTGCGCGAGACGCTCACGAAAATCAGCAACAGCGGTTCGACTTTGCTCAGCATCATCAACGACCTGCTGGACATCTCCAAGATAGAGTCCGGCAAGTTCGAGCTGGTCGAATCGGAATACGATATACCCAGTCTCATCAACGACACGGTCAACCTGAATATTGTCCGGCTCGGCAGCAAACCCATCAATTTCATGCTGAAAATCGGGCCGGACATGCCTTCCCGCATGATAGGGGACGAGCTTCGGGTGAAGCAGATTTTCAACAACCTGCTTTCGAATGCGTTCAAATATACCAAGACAGGCGAGGTGGAATGGAGCCTGCGCTACGAAGATGTGGCGGGCTCCGACGATATCTGGCTGGTGTCGTCCGTCCGCGATACGGGCATGGGGATACAGCCGGAAGATATCAAGCGGCTTTTCTCCGCGTACAACCAGCTGGATGTCAGGAACAACCGCACTATCGAGGGCACCGGCCTGGGGCTGTCCATCGTGAACCATCTGGTGAAGCAGATGGGGGGCGAGGTGAGCGTGGAGAGCGAGTACGGCAAGGGCAGCCTGTTCACGGTGCGCATGCGGCAGAAGCGCGTGGCCTGTGCGAGCCTGGGCGAAGAAACGGCGGAGAACCTTCGCCACTTCCGCTATGTGGAATCGAAGCGCACGGTCGGGAAGAATCTCGTGCGCATCGATCTGTCGGGGTACAGGGTGCTGCTCGTGGACGATGTGGCGACGAACCTCGATGTGGCCAGGGGCATCATGCGGCCTTACAATATGACGATAGACTGCGCTACGAGCGGCGCGGACGCGATAGAACTCGTGAAGGACGGCCAGCCGTACGACGCCATCTTCATGGATCATATGATGCCTGTGATGGACGGCGTGGAAACGGTGCGCATCATCCGCGAGGAAATCGGGACAGAGTACGCGCGGACCGTGCCCATCATAGCGCTGACCGCGAACGCGCTGACCGGCAACGACAAGATGTTTCTCAGCTGCGGTTTCCAGGCGTTCATCAGCAAGCCGATAGACATCATGCAGCTGGACAGCGTTATCAGGCAGCATATTTATAAGCGCGATGGGCGTGATGGGCGCGATGGGCGTGATGGGCGCGATGGGAGCCGCGCTGATGGTTTTTCGCGCGCCGCTGATGATTTTTCGCGCGCTGCTGATGATTTTCCTGCGGGTGTCAAGCCCGCCGACGTTAACGGAGACGCTACACCCTCGTATCTCTCAGGCGTCTTTCTCGACGGGCTTGACATCGAGTCAGGGATAAACCGCTTTGGGGACGAGCCGTCATATCTCGACGTGCTTTCGTCCTATGCCGCAAACACGAAAAGCCTTATAGGTGAGCTGCGCAAGTACGCGCTCGCGGGAGACCTGAAAGAGTACGCCATCACGGTGCATGGCGTCAAGGGCAGCAGCAGGGGCGTATGCGCGGAGGAAATCGGCACTGAGGCCGAGAAGCTGGAGATGGCGGCGAAGTCGGGGGACAGGGGCTATATCGAAAGGTATGGAGAGGAATTTATACTGCGGGTGGAAACGCTTATCAACGCGCTGTCCAAGGCGCTAGCGGAGATACACGCCAGCGAACAGGCCGTGGCAAAGCCTGTCAAAATCAGTATAGACGGTAAATTATTGGATAGGCTCTCTGAGGCGTGCGCGAATTTCGGCATGGACGACGCGGACGGCATCGTGGGGGAGCTTGAGCAGTTTTCTTATGAACGGGACGGCGACGACGAGTTGGTCGTGTGGCTGAGAGAGAGGGTGGACACGATGGGCTTTGAGGACATTGTGGAAAGGCTGGATGAATACAGGGCAGGGTGAAAACGATGGCAGAGAAACGGTACAGGATAGCGATGGTCGACGACAACGCGGCCAATCTTACAATAGGCAGAACAATTTTGAAGGAACACTACGAGGTATTTCCGGTGCCGTCCAGTGCGCGGCTGTTCGATCTTCTCGCGAAGGTGTCGCCGGACTTGATACTTCTCGACATAATGATGCCGGAGATGGACGGCTACGAAACGATAAAGCGGCTCAAGGCGGACAGGCGATACGAGAGTATTCCGGTGATTTTCCTGTCGGCGCAGTCTGACGAGAGCAGCGAGCTGCGGGGGCTGGCGATGGGCGCTGTGGACTATATCACGAAGCCTTTCAGCGCGCCGCTGCTGCTGAAGCGCGTGGAAAACCATCTGCTCATTTCGCAGCAGAGGGTGAAGCTTCAAAACTACAATGCGGATTTGAAGCAGGAAGTGAGCCGCAAGGCCACGCAGCTGGTCGGGATGCAGGACGCCATGTTGTCGGCCATCACGGAGATGGTGGAGTTTCGCGACGGGGACACGGGCGGGCATATCGACCGGACGCAGCTCTATCTGAAATGGCTTATCGACGAGCTGATGGCCCAGGGCATATACGCGGATCTGACGTGGGACTGGGACGTGGACCTTCTGGTCGCGTCGGCGCCGCTGCATGACGCGGGCAAGATAGCGATCAGCGACGCGATACTCCGCAAGCCAGGGAAGCTGACCGAGGACGAGTTCGAAATAATGAAGGAGCATGTGGACTTCGGCGTCGAGATAATAGAGCGCATCGAAGCGCGGTCGGACAATTGCAGCAATTTCCTGAAATTCGCGAAGGTGATAGCGGCGTCGCACCACGAGAAATACGACGGCTCGGGGTACCCGTGGGGGCTGGCGGGGGACGAAATCCCGCTGGAAGGGCGGCTCATGGCTATCGTGGACGTGTACGACGCTTTGATTTCAAGGCGCCCATATAAGGAAGCGTTCCCGCCCGAGGTGGCGGAGCGCGTTATCAACGAGGGGAGCGGCGCGCATTTCGATCCGGTGCTGGTGGGCGTGTTCAACAATGTGTCGGACAAGTTCGCGAACATCTCGCGCGGCAGCAAGGAGCGCATGAGCATGGCGGGCGCGGAGCTGAGGCCGGTAGGCAGATATGAGTCAAGCCACATCGCCTAGAGTCGGCTAGGATCGGCTGTTGAGATGGCGGTGATGTGGTGCTGCGGCTGGTTAGGGATAGTCTGGGTGGTCGGTACGGTGATGGCGGCTGCGGCTTAGAGCAGGTTTCGCTCGGCTGCTATCCTGATGGCGTCCATGCTGTTTCTCGCGTTCAGCTTTTCGAAAATCGAGTCCAGGATGACCCTTATCGTGTTGACCGAAAGGCCCTGCTGCATGGCTATCTCGGCGCGCGACAGGCCCTTGTAGAGTTCCGTCAGTATGCTTATCTCGCGCGGCGTCAGCACGACTTCCTGGTCCAGCCCGTTCGCCTTTCGGAAATCGCCGATGATGTTGTTCAGGTATTTCGCGTAGGTGTTCGCCCTGCGGTTGATGTTATTCAGCCAGTCGTAGGGTATTCTGCCCATTACGCAATCGGCCTTCTCCGCCGCGCCCGTCAGCGTCCTCATCTCCTTGCCATACTCGATGAACGGCATTATCAGCTCGTTCGTCCGACTCAGCTCATATGCCTCGACGAGCAGGTCAAACGCGTCAGCTTTATTATTAATGGAATAATTACAAAGCGATTTCAGTATGGCGTAGTCTATCTGCATGTAGAGCGAGCTGGCGTTCCCGCCTTCGCGGTAGAGGAAGGTCAGGAGCTGTTGGTACTGCTTCTTGTGGTAGAGCAGGTGCGCTTTCATGAGGTTCGCGAAGTCCGTGCAGTATTCGCTGATGCTCTCCTCCTCGAAGTCGTGGTCGATCCAGTTCGGTACGTAGTTCAAAAGCCCGATGCGCGTGTAGAACCACGAGGTGACTACATCGTATGTGAGCTGGCGGTTCGCGTAGTCGGTGTACCCGATTTGCTGGTTCAGCTGGTGGAGTACGGTGGGCATGTATTCGTATTTTCCGCGCGCCAGGCAGATGCGCATCATGATGAAGAGGGCGCGGTTGCGGATGTCGTACTGGCGCGCGCGCTCGGACGCGGCGAAGGCGTTGCTCACGTGCGCTTCCGCGCCAACGAGGTCGCCTTTGAAGAAGCACAGCTCGCCCTTCGCGAGCATGTCCATTCCGGCCATATAGCCGTCGAGCGATTTGGTGGTGTACTGAACGCCGCGCTCCAGCGCTCCGATGTATTTTTCGAACGAACCTTCCTTCGTCGTGCATACCGTTCCCGCGTAGGGCGGGATGGTGTGAATCGAGACGGGGTTCGCGCCCGGGTTCGCGCGCTCGTAGGGGAACTGCGCGAAGTGGTGCGCCATCCGTTCGAAGTATTTGTCGAATTTGTAGCTGTCCGTGAACGGCGCGAGCATGAGGTGCCCGATGCCTATGACGAGGTAGAGCGAGCAGATGATCTGATGCTTTATCTCGCTCTCCGGCATCGCGGAATGTTTCACGACCATGTTGTCCGCGAAGTCTATCGCGTCGCTCACTTGCCCCAGGCTCAGCAGTATGCGCGTGTAGGTGACGGGGTAGAGCGGCACGTTGTCGAAGGCACCCTCCGGCGCGGCCTTGAAAATCTCGAGGAGGGTCTGCGCGTCGCGCGGCGGTATCTGGAGCGAGAAGTGAAAATAGATGGTCTCGACTATTCGGTCGTATATGCCGGCCTTTTCGAAATGCCGGATGGCGTCGAGGAACAGCTCGTTCTTGACGCACCACTCGGCCGATTTGCGGTAGGCGCATTTGCGTATATCGTCCGTGATGAGATCCTGTCTCTTGCCGAGAAATTCGCGGAACAGATGGTGGATGCGATACATGTCCGAGAATGAATCGTAGCGGATGAACGGGCTGATATTGTCTATCTCGCGCAGCAGCTCGTCGCCGCCCTCGAGCGTGCTGATGAGCGAAGGCGCGAGGTATTCGAGCAGCGACAATTGCACCAGATATTTTTGCAGATTTTCGGGCAGGTCGCTGAAAACGTCAAATTCGATGATTTTTTGGATGTTGATGTCTACGGCGCGGAGCGAATGCTCGAAGCTGGCGGAGTTTTTCCGCATGGAGAACGCGAACAGCGATACGGCGAACGCCCACCCCTTCGTGTAGTCGTATATGCGCTGAACCTCGTCGGCGGAGAGGGGTATGTTCGTGAGCGTGAAGTATTCGTCGATTTCCTGCTTCGTGAAGCAAAGCTCGTCCTCCGTGATGATCGCCGACTCGTGCCGCATCCCGAGCGGCATGAGTATGGGCGACGGCTCGAGCTGCGAGAGCGTCATGACCGTGATGTTGTCGTAATGGCGGTCGACGAGGTTTCTGATGAGCGAGAGAACGTCCTTGTCCTTGATGACGTGGAAGTCGTCGAACACGATGAAATATTTTTCCGCGATGCCCAGCTCGTCGTCGAGCAGCCCGAAGAAAAGGTTGTCGCGCTGCCTGGCCGGAAAGCCGAGGCCGTGCATTTTTTCGGAAAGCCGCCTGTTGTGCTTGCTGATGAGGCTGACGAAATGGTTCCAGAACTGGGTCCGGTCGTTGTCGCCGTCCGTGAGAGAGAACCAGACTATGGTGTCGCTGCGCTCGCTCAGGAAGCTCCCGATGGCGCGGGTCTTGCCGTATCCGGAGTTCGCCGTCACGACCACAAGCGGGCTTTTTATCGCCGTTTCCAGTAATTCGTTTACGCGCACCCTGTCGAGGAACGCGTGGTTGTTACTCCATATGATGCGGTCTCCGTTATGTCGGCCGCTGATTTGTGATTCAGGCATATTTGCCCCCGTAATACGATTTTTCGAACGCGCAGACAGTCAGCCCATACTAAAAGCAACCCTCAATTCTTCAACTCCCTGGACGCATATCCGAAAAATTAATGAATGTCCGTTTAGAATATAATAGCACAGAATGGCATAATATACAATCTCTTTCGCTCTTATTCTTTACCGAATCGAATGGGAAATATATGGTGCCGTCGGGGGTACATTGGGGGGGTGTGCGTGTGCATAGTGCCGTGAGGGAGAGGTGTGGTGCGTTGGGGCGGGGCGTTGGCGGTGGGCGGTGGCGTTGGCGTTGGCGTGGGCGTGGGGGGGCTGTGCGCGGTGGCTGGGCGTTGGCGCGGGGTGTGTGGGGGCGTTGGCGTTGGCGTGTGGGGGCGGTGCGCGGTGCGTTGGCGTGGGGCGGTGGCGCGGTGCGTTGGCGCGTGGGGGCTGTGCGCGGTGGCTGGGCGTTGGCGCGGGGTGTGCCGGTGAAGTGGCGGTGGTGTGCCGGCCTCTCATTTGCGGCTGCCGAATTTCTTGTGTATGTCGCGGTTTAGGGTCTGCCGCCAGTCGCCGGCGTAGGTCTGGGCCTCGCTGATAAGCGCGTCGCAGAACGCCGCTACGTCCTCGCCCGTGACCTCGATGGCGCGCTTGCCGTTCGCCGCTCCTTCCTCGAAAAGGTCTATAAGCCCGTAATGTATGCGCATCATGTCGTAGCCGGAGCCCGACGCGAACATCCACGTGTGCGACTGGATTTTCTTGAAAACATACCGGTAATCCTCGGGCAGGGCGTCCACGCGCGCCATCTGCCGCCTGTACTCGCGCTTCTCCGCAGCGATTTTCTTGAAATTCAGGTAGTTATCGAAAAAACTGGACATTGCTTTCCTCCTTGGGGTGTTGGTTGGGTGCGGTTGTTTTTGGTTACTGCTCTGATTCCTGGCGCAGCTGGGTGATTTTCGATACTACGAACTCCCATCTCTCCCAGAACCGCGCCAGCTCGTCCCTGCCCGCTTCGTTCAGCGAGTAGAATTTTCTCGGCGGTCCGATTTCGGACGGCCTTTTCACGATGCTTACCAGCCCGCTCTTTTCGAGACGCACGAGGATGGTGTAGACCGTCCCGTCCACCACGTCCGCAAAGCCGAGCGCGTTCAGCCTGCGCGTGATTTCGTAGCCGTAGGTCTCCCCGCGCCCAATCAGTTCGAGTACGCTGCCTTCCAGCACGCCTTTCAGCATTTCGGTAAGGTTGTCCACAAATAGCTCTCCTTCTCGTGAATGCCAGGCTCGCGGTTTGCGGCACGCACAAGGCGCGTTCGCTGCGCGTACAAGGCATTCGGCGTTCGGTATGTAGTGTTACTTATTACTGCTATATAGTATCACGAGATAGCGGCGGTGTCAAGGGTTGGCGTGGTTATTTTTGGTTCGACTCACATCTGGCTATTGCAAGGGCGCAAATAGGGTGCCGAACATGATATAATAGGAACACTATGCGTGAGGACGGGACAAAAGTGGATATTGGAGTGGCGCCTGGCGCGGGCGTCTTTGGCGGTGCGATAGGCGTGAGCGATTTGCCTGGCGGCCAGGGCGTGGAGGCGGGCGCGGCAGCTCCTTTTATCGAGGTCAGGGACCTCGTTTTTGAGTACCGGCGCGAACCCGACTACGACGAGCCGCGTCTTGACGATGAGCCTGATGGCGGGTCTGGCGGCGGGCTTGGGCGGGCGGCCGAAAAAGCGGTCGAAGCTTCGCTTGACACGCTGGCGGGAGTTCCTGGCGGCAATGAGCGCTACGACAAGGCGGCCGGCTATATTACGCGGGCGGTGGACGGGGTGAGCCTCGCCATCGGGCGCGGCAGCTTCACGGCTGTTATCGGGCGCAACGGTTCCGGCAAATCCACGCTGGCGAAAAACATCAACGGGCTGTTCCTGCCGACATCCGGCACG
>JAIRPQ010000127.1 GCA_031256875.1 Eubacteriales Family XIII. Incertae Sedis bacterium
AAGCCTTCATCCCAAGCGTAAGCAATAGCGCCCCTCGCGTCGCGCCAGCGCTTCTCGGCTTCTTCCGCCAGCCTGCGCTCGCGCTCGTCTGCGCTCATGCGGCGCACTGTCGCTACGACCCTGCCCATTTCGGGAATCCCTTTCGCCAGCGCTTCCATCTCATTTTCCTTTCTCGCCTTCATAAGCTTCAGCCAGCGCCACAGTCGCGTACCGTCGTCCGCGTCGGGCAGCTTAGGAAGCTCCAGCGTATGTATCATCTGAATGTCGGACAGCAGTGTCCTGTTATTCTCATTATACCATTTGAAAGTGTTGAAATGGTCATTATTTTCTTTCAACAGTATGAAATCCGTGATGATTATTGATGCGGTTTTGTTCAGCAAAGCGTACTCTTTGCCCTTTTTCAGCTGCGACGTGAACAGCCTGTCGTTGTAGTATATGATGCGCTCGCGGAATGCTTTTTCGCTCCTCAGCTGGATTTCAATATTTACAATCTCGCCGCCCTTCATATGGACGCGCACGTCCAGTTCGCCGTGCTTCAGCCCCTCGCTCTCGGGGTAGAGGTTCGGGTCATCGATCACGATTCCTTCCAGCTCTTCCACGTCGATGCCCGTAACGCTGGCGATGAACTCCGCGAGCGCGCCTAAATTCTCCTCCGCGAATGTGCGCTTGAAAACGTAGTCATTCGTGAGCCGCAGCAATTCCTTGCCGCCTATATTGTCCCTGTCCGCCTCGTGCAATCCGTTTATCTCGTTCATTATCGTTCCCTTTCCTTGCAATAGTTAATAAGCGCAACAATAACTTTATACGCCTATTATTACATAATTTTCATAATAGGTCAACTATTTCTTTCGTTGCGCTTATTATTAACCTCACAAATTGCGGCGGTGAATGTTCGCTCCTGCATTACCTAATGCAGATTTGAGTCGAATCGGAAAAGTTCCGAAATACCCAATGCAAGCACCTGTAAATCCAACGTATCCCCTCTTGTGTCTGCGATAAGGTTTGATGTATCCCGCTCTCACCACCACCCTCCCCCCACGCCACTTGACACCACCCCCGACATGCGGTATTCTATTCACAGAAAACCGACTGGCGGGTCGGAAAACTCGGATGGCCGCTTGTTTGGCGGAGAAAGGGTCGATGCATATGGACAACGGGGGTTCTGGGTATGGCTCGGTTCAGGGCGGAAAATCCCACAGGAAAGTAGTGGCTGTAGTCATTGGGATCATCGTGGTGCTGGGGTTGATGGCGGGGTACCGCCTTATCGACAGATATCTGCACCCCGAGACCGCTGCAGTGGACGATACGGTCAACGTGACGGTGGCTGACGCGGCGGTGGGGGATGTAGAGGTTACCTCGGTGCATACGGGCAAGCTGACCGCTGAGGACGAGGTGAACGTCGTGCCGAAAATCGCGGGCAGGGCTACTTCCGTGAACGTGGAGCTTGGCCAAAAGGTCAGCGAGGGCGACGTGCTTTTCATGCTTGACCCGTCCGATGTGGAAGCGCAGCAGTCGCAGGCCGAGATACAGCGCGACGCTGCCGCCAAGGGCAGATCGTCGGCGTCCGAGGGGGTCAAGACCGCGCGGTCCATGGTGTCCGACGCGAAGGACGCGGTAAAAAAAGCCAAGAATAATTTAAAAGAAGCAAAGAAGGCGCTGGCGAAAGCGAAGCAGACGCCCATCGTGCCAGGCTCGCCCACAGCCGCTGCCGGAGCTTCTGCGGTGACGGCGGCCGAGCAGATGGTCGCGCAGGCTGAAGCGGCGCTCATGCAGGCCGAGTCAGCGCAGAAGCAGGCCGAGGCCGGCCTCACGCAAGCGAAGTCGGGCTACGACCAGGCCGACGCGCAGTACCGGCTCGCGAACGAGGGCGTCAGTTCCGCGGGCAGCGCGCTGGGCGAGATGACGGTCAGGGCGCCGATAGATGGTTATGTTACGGGGCTTACGGTGCAGAGGGGCGGCATGGTCGCGCAGGCGATGCCGGCGGTGGTTATTACCGGCACCGGCAAGATACAGGTCAGGACGACGGTCGCCGAAAACCTCGTGAGCGGTCTTGCGAAAGGCGAGCCCGTCGAGGTTTTCGTCCGCGCGATTTCGGACGAGCCCTTCCCCGCGAAAATCAGCAGGATAGTTCCGGCGCCCCCCACGGGCCAGACTACTTATCCAATAATAATCGAGTTTGACATGCCGAGTGACGAGTTGAAGCCTGGCATGTTTGCAGAGGTGGAGATGGTAACCGCGAGGGCAGAGAGCGCGGTAACAGTGCCGTCCGACGCAGTAATAATCAGGGGCGGCAAGGAAGTGGTTGTGGTGATGGACGGCGCGGACAAAGTGCGCGTCAAAGAGGTCGTGACGGGTATCGACGATGGTGTTAACGTCGAGATAAAGAGCGGCGTCGCGGCGGGCGATAGCGTCGTGACCGAAGGCCAGCACTATGTCAACGACGATTCCAAAGTAAGGATAGCGTCATAATGGGTATTTCAAAAACCGCGGTCAACCGCCCCGTTACCACCCTCATGCTGCTGCTCATCGTGGCAGCCTTCGGGATTATTTCATTCACGCGCCTGCCGCTTGATTTGTTCCCGAAGATGGAGCTTCCCATGCAAGTCATCATGGCGAACTATCGCAACGCCGCGCCGAACGAAGTAGAGAGCATGGTCACGCGCCCCATCGAGCAACAGGTCGCGACGGCGCAGAACCTGAGCGGCATGACTTCGTATTCGATGGATGGCACGTCGATAGTCATCGCGCAGTTCGAGAGCGGCACGGACATGAATTTCGCGGGGTTGGACATCCGCGAGAAGATAGAGCTGGTGTCGGACTACCTGCCCGACGACGTGTCGAAGCCGATGGTTATCGCGATGAACCCCGACATGATGCCAATAGAGCAGCTCTATGTTTCGGCGGACATGGATCTGACGCAGCTGAACGCGCTCGTCGAGGAGAGCGTCGTGCCCGCGCTGGAGCGCGTTGACGGCGTGGCGTCCGTGAACAGCTTCGGCGGCAAGGAGGACGAGATAGTCGTCGAAGCCGACCAGTCGAAGCTGGATGGCTACCACCTGACGCTCGGGCAGATACAGCAGGCTCTCGCCGCCGAGAACATCTCGCTGCCGTCTGGCGACGTGAACAAAGGCTCGCGCGAGATGATCGTCCGGACGGTCGGGGACTTCACGGGCATCGACGATGTGAAGAAGGTTTCGCTGCCGTTGCCGACGAACGAGATAGTGCAGATAGGGGATGTCGCCGAGGTAGTGCGCCGCGAGAAAGCGCAGACCACGATAGGGCGCGTGGACAGCACGCCCGCCATCGGAATCGCCGTGAACAAGCAGACGGTAGCGAACACGGTGCAGGTCGCCGACAGGATTGCCGCCGTCAAGGACACGCTGGAGCAGCAGTTCCCGCAGATAAAATTCACGACGTCGATGGACCAGTCCAAATTCGTGAGGAACTCCATCACGTTCGTGGCCGAGAGCGCCATCATGGGCTGCATCCTCGCCATACTCATCTGCCTGTTCTTCCTGCGCAGCATCGCGTCCACGCTGATTATTGCCATATCCATTCCGACGTCCATCGTCGCGACGTTCATACTCATGTACTTCGCGGGCTTCACTATGAACATGCTCTCGCTCTCGGGGCTTGCGGTGGGCATAGGGATGCTCGTGGACGATTCGATAGTGGTAATGGAGAATGTTTTCCGACGGCGGGCGGGCGGCATGTCGGCTCGCGAAGCGTCGGTGACGGGATCGGCGGAGGTGACTATGCCCGTGTTCGCCGCAACCATGACGAAGATCGCGGTATTCCTGCCGATAGTTTTCGTCGAGGGCATCGCCGCGACGATATTCAAGGAATTTTCATTCACTATCAGCTTCGCGCTGATTTGTTCGCTCGTGGTGGCTCTTACGGTAATTCCCATGCTGTGTTCGCGGCTCATAAAAATCGGCGACATCTCGGAGCTTGGCGACCCCGAATGGGAAGGCGCGGACTTGAAGCAGCACCCCGGCAAGGAGTATCGCGGCGAAGGCTCGTACAGGCCCGAGAGCGACAGGGGCACGGTGGCGCAGGACGCGGCCGGTGCGGGCGCTGGCGTAACAGTTGGCGTGGCTGGCGCGGGCATTGCCGGTGCTGGCGCGGGCACGGCTGGCGCGGGCACGGTTGGCGCGGGCATTGCCGGTGCTGGCGTCTCTGGCGCGAGTTCGGGGCGGCGGCGCGTGAATCCGTTCGTGGCTCTGCTCGCCGCTTTCGCCAAAGTTATCGACGGGATCATCGGATTTTATGTCAAGGCGATTCGGTTCGCGCTTTCGCACCGCAAGACCGTGGTGGCTCTTTGCGTCGCGCTGCTCATCACGTCGGCAGGGCTCATCGCGGTGGTCGGTGGCGAACTGATTCCCGCCGCCGACGAGGGCTCGTTCACTATTACCGCCGAGATGCCCTACGGCACGCCGATGGAAAAGACCGACAAGATAATGTCGGAGATAGAAGGTTACGTCGAGAAGAATGTGGACGGGCTCGCGGACTATTCACTGAGCGTCGGCAACGTTTCCGTTATTAGCATAGGGCAGGGCAGCAACTCCGCTTCGCTGACGGTGAACCTCGTGGATAAGGGCGAGCGTGAGCTTTCGACCGACGAGACGGTTTCCAAGGTGAAGGACGACCTCTCGAAAATCGCGGGCGCGAAGATAGATGTCGCGGCGGCCAGTTCGATGAGCTTAGGCGCCATGGGCGCGGGTTCGGCCATCAACGTGCAGATAACAGGAGACGAGTTCGACGTTCTCGACAAGGTGTCGGGCGACGTGGCGGAGCTGGTGAAGGGCGTGCCAGGCACGGCGGGCGTGGCGAGCAGCTTGGAGGAAGGCAATCCCGAAGCGCGCGTGACGCTGAACAGGCAGGTGGCGGCGGCCTACGGCGTGTCCACGTACCAGGTGGCGCAGGCGCTGAGCACGGCGCTGTCGGGCGCTACCGCGACGAACCTGAAAGAGGGCGGAGTCGATACGCCGATAGTGGTCAGGCTCAGCGGCGAGTACGGCGACTCTATCGAAAACATGGAGAACATCTCCATCATGTCGCCTACGGGACAGACGGTCTATGTCGGCGATATCGCGGACGTGGAGCTGACCAATTCCCCCGCGCAGATACAGCATTCGGATCAGAAGCGCGTGGTAACGATAACGGGCGAGCTGGACGGGCGCGACCTGCAGTCCGTCACGAACGACATCACGGCGAAGCTCGAAAGCTACACCATGCCCGACGGTTATAGTTACAGTATCGGCGGCGAAGCGGAAGAAATGACCTCGTCGTTCTCGCAGCTGTTCTACGCGCTGCTGCTCTCGCTGGTCATCGTGTACATGATACTCGCGTCGCAGTTCGAGTCGCTCATCCAGCCGTTCATCATCATGCTCGCGATACCGTTCGCGCTGACGGGCGCGTTCATCGGGCTGTTCGTCACGAACACGCCGCTGTCGCTCGTCGCCTTCCTCGGGGTCATCATGCTCGCGGGAATCGTCGTGAACAATTCGATACTGCTCATAGACTTCATCAATAAGAACCGCCAGGTCTACGAATCGCGCACGGAAGCCATCGTCGCGGCGGGGCGTTACCGCTTCCGCCCGATTATCATGACGATGCTCACGACCTGTCTCGGGCTGCTGCCGCTCGCTCTGGGCTTCGGCTCCGGCGCGGAGATGATACAGCCGATGGGCATTACAGTCATAGGTGGGCTGCTGTTCTCGACGGTCGTTACACTCGTGCTGATTCCGGTTATCTACGTCTATGTGGACGAGCGGCAGGAGCGCGGCAGGCTGCGCCGCGAAGCGCGGAGGGCCGAACGGCTCGCGGCCTTGGGTATGCCGGCGCGGGATCCGCAGGGTTCGGCGTAAGCCACGGAGGTGTTCGGGTGAAAAGACGATGCCCTTTGAAACGCGCCGCTGCGGGCAAGGGCGCAGCGAATGACTATGACGGAAAATATCGCCACGGCGGGCATGAGGACAGGCGCAGCCATATCCTCGAAGCGGCGTTTGGCGTGCTGATAGAACTTGGCTACGCTAAGACGAAGATGGAGGATATCGCGCGCGCGGCGGGCTACGGCAAGAGCACGCTCTACGAGTATTTCGCGGGCAAGGACGAGATACTCTACGAATTGCTACAGACGAAATTCGTGGACAGGTACAATGTTATAGCCGCCGAAGCTGACGCGCAGGGGTCGCCCGAGGAAAGCATCAGGGCGTTTTTGAGCGCGGAGATGGATTTGATTTTGGAATATGGCTCGAACGAAAACCTGATGTCCATGATAACGACTCGCCCCGCCGAGATGTTCAGCAATATTGTGGCGGAAGCTGCGCATAGAATAATTTTGCTGAAGCACAGGCATATCATGAGGTACGTAAAAGCGGCGATAAGCGCGGGCGCGTTCGTAAAAACCGACCCGTTCGTAGCATCGTCGCTGATAATAGGCGCGGCATCGTCATACATGATGACAGTAACCTCGCCGGAGTTCAAAGAGTACGCAGGGGCAAGGGACAACGCGCAAGGGGACAAAGAGCGAAGGGAAGCCTTCTTCACGCTGGTATTCCGCGCGCTGAAAAAATAAGTGCGGCGAGGGCGCTGTTATTCTGTGTGCTGTTGCGGCGGCTATCTGTAGGTAAAAAAAGTAATTAAATTAATTAA
>JAIRPQ010000139.1 GCA_031256875.1 Eubacteriales Family XIII. Incertae Sedis bacterium
TACCTATTCTAACATACAAAAACCCTTCCGCCTATGGTAATTTTTATCCCGAAAAATCAATGCGCTGACCAATTCCATGATATGGCCCAAAAGGGTTGCACTTAGGATTTCATGTTGCCAAATTACGCAAAAAAGATAGCGCGGCGGATAAAATGCCCGCCGCGCCTGAAAGGTATAGGAGTGTGGTGTGAACGTGGCACTATCTTAAAACAGCGCCTTAATAATGAAGTTTACTAGTCAATAGCGTTGCCGCTGCGCCGCATGATTGCTTTTTCTCTTTTCTCTCATGTCTCTTGCCTTTTTGCTGTTTTGCCTATGCCGCCTCCTTCTCCGGCCATTGCAGGAACTGTACGCGCTCCGCAGTAACCTCGACAGGGTATCTCTTGATACCCTCCGAGTCCGTGTACTGATCCGTGCGGATTCGCCCGCTGACGCCCGCCAGAAAGCCCTTTCGCAGGTATCTCTCGCAGATATCGCCTTGGTTTCCGAACACAACGACGCGCATGAAATCCGTCCTGTCGTCCTTGGAATACGTGTCGTCGATAGCCAGTGTGAACGTGCATATCGTCCTGCCCTCGTCTGTCCTCCGCACTTCCGGATCCCTTGTAAGCCGCCCGATTAGATTGATGTTATTCATAGCGTTTCTCCTTATTATTTTGCGCGTGTCTTTTCCGACATTTGCGCCTTGTTTCTTATTAAGGATATCATACCATAAATTAACTATATGTCAAGTACTTTGCTGAAATTTCTTTTATTTTAATTAATCGCCTGTAAAATCCCAATAACAACCCCTGAATTCCAAGCATTATCCCACAACGAAAAAAGAGCCGCCCACAAGAGCGACCCTTTGATTTATGCGTTTTTCCCGAAACGGGATGTCCTCCGTTTTTTTACAGCCTAGAACAGCGCTACGAATATCTCGCGTATCTCCGCGTCCGAGAGCGGCACGTAGTTGTTCGCCAGCAGGCGCTGTTGGTTGTCTACTGTGGACTTCGTGAACTCGTCTATCTGCGCTTCGGTCATGCCGTATTCCTTCAGCGGTTTCTTCGGAAGCAGCTGGCCGAGCAGCGCGTCGAGGTCGTCGTAGACCCCATCGCCCTCCGGCACTTCCATGACATCCGCGAGCAGGCTCGTGAGCTGCTTGATCTTGCCGTTCGGCTCCTTCGAGATATATTTCTTCATGACCTCTGTGAAGAACTGATAGTTCGCTTCGCCGTGCGGCACGTGGAAGGCTCCGCCTATCGAATAGGAGAGCGCGTGGACGGCCGCGCAGCCCGCGTTGCCGAACGCGATGCCGGCGTAGTTCGAAGCGAGGACAAATTCTTTCAGGTGGTCTTTGAACGCGTCCTCGCCCTTGCCCGCTATCACCTTGTAAGCGCGCATTATCATCTTGATGGCGTGGACGGAATACATCTCAGTGAACGGCGAAGCCTTCGGCGACAGGAAGCTCTCGACGGCGTGAATCAGCGCGTCGACTGACGAGGTGACAAACACCTTGTACGGAAGCCCCTTCATGGTTTCGGGAATCAGCACGGCCTGGTCCGCATAGGTTTCCTCGACCGCGATACCCTTCTTCACGTGCAGGCTCTTGAGCTCGGCGATTGCCACGTTCGTGACCTCGCTGCCCGTGCCGCATGTGGTCGGGATAACGACGAGCTCCTTCACCTTCTTAGGCGGCACAGCACCCGTGAACAGATCCACGGATTTCTCCGGCACGTCGAGCGCGAGAATCTTGCAGATGTCCACGATCGTACCACCGCCGAGCGCGATGATTCTGTCGTACTCGTATTTTCCAGCTTCCGCTACGAGCGCATCGATCATCTCATCGGACGGCTCGCCCATGCCGAACTTCTCCTGATACACGACATTCGTTTTCACGCCGAGCGGCGCAACATACGGTGTGTATATCCATTCGTTCGTGACGAGCAGGTCGCGCTCGCCGATTTTAAATTCGTCGTTGAACTCCGCGACCGTTTCATAGTAATAAATTTTCGGGACTACCCTCAATGCCAACATGTTGTCTACCTTCTTTCTATTTATAACTTATTCAGCAAATAATTTATTCGCTTTAATTTCCCTGGAGCTTTCGCCGAAATGTTTCGCGAGCTCCGGCTGTGCCCTGGAGTTTTTCAGCGCGGAGTTTCGCGAAACAATCATGGCTATTGCCCTAGAGCTTTTCGCCGAAGCGTTTTTCAAACTCCTCTTTCAGCGCGTCGCGCGAGTCGGGATGCGATATCGCGATGAGGTTCTTCGCGCGCTGCCTGAGCGACCTGCCCTTTATCTCGGCGATGCCGTACTCGGTGACTACGTAGTCCGTGTCGCAGCGCGAGGTCGTGACGGGCGCTCCTGTATCGAGGAACGGAACTATCTTCGATATGGCTCCGCCGTCCTTCTTCATGGTCACTGACGGCATGGCGATGACCGACTTGCCGCCCTCCGCCATTGCCGAGCCGCGCACGAAATCGACCTGTCCACCGACGCCCGAGAACTGCTTGAAGCCGATGGCTTCGGCGTTCACCTGACCCATGAGATCGACCTGGATGGCTGAATTGATGCAGACCATCTTGTACTGCCTTGCCACGGTCATCGGGTGGTTCACGTAGTCTACGGGCTTGACTTCCACCGCGGGGTTCTCATGCGCGAAGTCGTACAGCGCGCGCGTACCCATGAGGAAGGTGACCGTCATCTTGCCCTTGTTCTCGGACTTCATCGAATTGTTGATGACTCCGCTGTTGAACAGTTCGAGCGTACCGTCGGCTATCATTTCGGAGTGGATACCGAGATCTTTTTTGTCTTTCAGGAAAAGCATTACCGCGTCGGGGATGGCGCCGATGCCGAGCTGCAACGTCGAGCCGTTCTCCACGAGCGAAGCGCAGTGTTCGCCGATGGCTTTTTCGACATCCGTAATGGTCGGTGGCGCGACTTCGAACAACTCCGCGTCCTCCTCCACGAATGCGTCAAACTCCGACACGTGCAGGAAGCTCTCGCCATAGGTGCGCGGCATACGTGAGTTGACCTGTGCCACTACGTATTTTGCCGTCTTGACGGCTTGGTGAGTATAGTCAACGGACACGCCCGTGCTGACATACCCATTCGCGTCAGGCGGGCTGACATCTACGAGAGCAACGTCGCATCCGAGACGGCCTTTCCGAATCAGTATCGGGACTTCATGGAAAAACACTGGCGCAAAGTCTCCGCGACCTTCCGCTATAGCAGCCCTCGCGTTGCCGGCCGAAAACCACGGCTCCAGACGGAAATGTTCTTCCATGCCCGGCGTGGCGTAATCCAATGGTCCAAGCCTGACCATGTGATGTATCACGATGTCCTTGTAGTTTTCAGCATTCTCCATCATGGCGCGCGTCAACGCGGTGGGCTCGCCAACGCAGTGCGCAAGCACGACATGGCTGCCGTTCTCGATTTTGCTTACTGCTTCCGCAGCGGTCATCTTGTGTTCGTCGTAGTATTTTCTCCAAGCCATTTTTGTCCTCCTATTCAACTAGTTTCTCCAATTCGCTCACCGCGTCCGTCAAGCCGGATTCGTCCCAAAGGTACACGGGAATGTTGCGTGAATGATACTGACCTATTGCGGCGCAACGGTTAGCGCATCCGCAAACCACGAGAAGGGCGTCGTACGTGACGCCCTCCGCGGCTGCTTCAAATATTATATCCCATCCGCCCTTCTGTGCAAAGAGCAGAAGCTCAGATTTGATTTTTTCATAAGCGCTGCGGCGCTCATATCTCGGGTTGCACCCGCCGCAATACTTAACTCCGACAACCAACGCCTATTCCTTGATGCCTGCGATGGCTTTCGCCAGTTCCTTTTTCGCGGCGATATTGCCCTGGCGCGCGATCATGATGCGCTGTGCCTGCGGCGAGCCCGCGCCGTGCATGGACTCTGTGCGGTAGCCGACAGCCGACGCGCCGAGCGCGATGTTCTCGATGAAGCGGAGGATACGCATACGGTTTTCCGTAGACACGCCGTCGGCGCCCACGAAGAATTTGTTGGCCCACTGACCGACCGTCATACCCGACTTGGTGGGCACGGTCAGGTCGGAACGGAAATCGGCCTGCGACGGCATCGTGACCATAAGGCCGCCCGCGATATCTTCGGCGAGACGCACTATCTCATACGGGAAACGCGTGACGTTCTGCTTGCAGACGTTGGCGAGCAGAAGGTCGATCTGGTAGTTGCCCGCATCGGTCGGATAGCCTTCAGCCGAGCAAGCTATGCCGCAGCAGTAGAGCGTTTCGTTCAGGTGCGTCATCTCGATCAGCTTGTCCTTGATGTGGGATGCCTTGTTCGCGCCGTTGTAGTCAGCCGCGAGAGCCGCCGCACCGATGAGGACATCGCCGACACCGACCTTGCAGCCGCCGTATGACTGGCGGTGATATCCCGCGAAGCGCTCGACGAGCATGCCCGCGAAATCGTATTCCTCGCACATGAATACGCGGTCGTTCGGCACGAACACATCATCGAATACGACCAGCGCTTCCTGGCCACCGAACTCCTTGTTGCCGAGGTCGACATCCGCGTCCTTTTCGAGCTTGCGCGTGTCGCACGACTGCCTGCCGTAAATCATGAACAGGCCTTCCGCGTCAGACGGCACGGCAAACGCTACCGCGTACTGCTTGTCCTCCTCGCTGACCGCCTGCGTGGGCATGATGAGGTGCTCGTGCGAATTGATAGACCCTGTCTGGTGAGCTTTCGCTCCGCGCACGACTATGCCGTCAGCGCGTTTTTCAACGATGCGCACGAACATGTCGGGGTCGGTCTGAGCGCCCTGGCTCTTGCCGCGGTCGCCCTTCGGATCAGTCATCGCGCCGTCCACCGTGAGGTCGTTGTCCTGGACGTAGGTGAGGTACTTCTTGAACCTCTCGTGATAATTCGTGCCGTGAGCCTTGTCCGTCTCATATGTCGTGGAGAACATGGAGTTGAACGCGTCCATGCCAACACAGCGCTGGAAACAGGAAGCCGTCTTTTGCCCAAGCAGCCGCTGCATCTTTACTTTCTTGCGAAGATCGTCCGTGCTCTGGTGCAGATGCGCGAAGCGATTGATTTTGTTTCCCGTCAGGCTGGACGTAGCCGTCATGAGATCCTCGTGCTCGGGATCCTGGGCCAAGTCGTACGTCATCTTGACGCAGTTAATCGACGGGCGGATGATCGGGTGATCCACCCAGTTGTCAATCTTCTGCCCGAACATGTAAACCTTCGTGTTGAGCTTGCGTAGGCTTTCAACGTATTGTTCTCCTGTCATAAGTGCCATGTTATTACCTCCAAAAATTCTGCGTAAAGCTACTATACCTCTACCTCTTTATTGAGGATTTTTTTTGCGAAATCGAGCAAATCCTCGCTGACGCTTGTATCCAACACCACGTCCACTACATCGGGAAGCGCACCCATTATCTCGGCGCGCACCACATCTTCGAGAGTGAACCGCGCGGAAGGGCATGTAGAACACGCGCCCGTAAACTTCACATACGCGACACCATCCTCGTAGCCCGACAACTCGGCAGCACCGTAGTGCTGCGCAAGCGCGGGGTTCACCTTCTCATTTATTATTCTCTCGACATCAGCTTTTGTATTCATTGGATTATCAATAGTATATTCCCCATGGGCAACATTTGCAATATGCGTGTAAACAGTCAAAATTATCTGTTAATATCGGTTTGCATCAGTTCTTCTTCATACGCCATGCCGTTTGCATTATAATAATTGGGTAGCCAAGACGAAAATCCAGTCGCATCGGCTTGTGCGCGGCTGGCTATATGCGGCTGGCTATATAATATGAAAGGAATATAAAATGCATGAACTTAGCGTCATCACGTCGGTGATTGAAACTGTGGACAAATACTTGGAAGGAGCAGGCGGCGCGGCTCCTTGCGGAGATGCGGCGGGAAGCCCTGTGGCCGGCGTGGGCTCGGCTGCCAGGGTCACGCGCATCGCACTGCAGGTCGGCAAGCACTCGTCATACATCCCAGGCTGCATCCGCGAAATTTGGCCTTACGCAGTGAAAGAAACGTCCCTCGGCAGCGCGGTGCTTGAGATAGAGGATATCGCCGGCAGGGATTTTCTCATAAAAGAAATCGAAATAGAAGAATGACCTATGGAAGAAAAACGAATAATTAAGAATAATTTTCACATAGTCCTCGTTGAGCCGGAGATACCGCCCAACACGGGAAATATCGCCCGCACTTGCGCCGCCACGGGGACGAAGCTGCATCTCGTGAAACCGCTGGGCTTCGATATAGATGACCGCGCGGTCAAACGCGCGGGGCTAGACTATTGGCCGTATGTGGATTTGACTGTACACGACAGCTTCGGCGATTTTCTCAAGCTGCACAGGGATGCCCCGCTCTGGTTCGTTTCTACGCAAGGGAAGCACCTCTACACGGAGGCCGAATACGAGGACGGCGCGATGTTCGTGTTCGGCCGCGAAACAAAGGGGCTCGGCAGGGAGTTCATAGAAGCCCACAAAGACCGCACCATCCGCATACCCATGCTGCCCGAAAAAAATCTGCGCTCCCTGAACCTCTCGAACTCAGCCGCGATAGTCATATACGAAGCGCTTCGGCACCGCGGGTTTGCGGGAATGTGATTGGCTAGTTGCCGCTATCTTCTATGCTGATTGCTTCCCAATGCCCCGTTTTGCGTGAACCAGTGCGCCTGACAACCCCCTGCTCTTGCAAATCTTTTAGATGTCTCAGGACTGTCCGACGGTTCTTGTCAATCTTTTCAGCGAGCTCGTCCACAGT
>JAIRPQ010000149.1 GCA_031256875.1 Eubacteriales Family XIII. Incertae Sedis bacterium
CGCTTTGTGTCCACTATTATTGGCACGAACCAACTTACAGGCGAACTTGTCGGTGCTACTGCAGGTGCGAGTATAATGGGTTTTGTGTCTGTAAGCGCGGGTCGCGAAACCGTGCTGTACCTGCTTGGCGGGTGCATGTTGGTGTGTTTTGTAATCAGCCTGTTTTACAAGGAATCAGCACCGCTCGTCGTTGCGCGCAGAGAAGCGGCTGCGGCGCAGAAGAAATAAATTATTGCTTGCTAGTTCGCGACACTTCGGGCATCCCCTGCAGTGTCGCGAATATTAAACAAAAAATTTTAATATAGCATTGTTATTCTAGGAGGTGAATATTATGGGAAGATTGGACGGCAAGGTAGCGCTTATCACCGGCGGCGGCGTAGGCATCGGTGCGGCTATAGCGAAAGGGTTCATCGCCGAGGGCGCCAAGGTTCTTATCACGGGTCGCCGCGAGGAGAAGCTGAAGGAGTTCGCTGACACGCAGCCAGAAGGCTCCATCGCGTATTTCGCGGGAAACATCAGGGATCCGAAGGAAGCGGAAGCGATGGTCGAGACCACCGTGGGCAAGTTCGGAAAGCTGAACGTGCTTGTGAACAACGCGGGCATAGACCCCGCCGGCACGGTCACGGATATATCGATAGAGCAGTGGCACGATATCATCGACACGAATGTGAACGGGACGTTCTACATGACGCGTTTCTCGATCCCGAAGATGGTCGCGGACGGCGGCGGTTCCATCATAAATCTGGCGTCGCTTGCGGGCGTCAGAGCCATCCCCGCGATGCCCGCATACAGCACGTCGAAAGCGGCGCTGCTCGGCTTCACGAACGCGGTCGCGCTCGACTACGGCGACCAGAACATCCGCATCAACACCATCAGCCCGGGCGCGACGGCCACGGACATGCTGAAAAACCAGATGCAGGGCCTCGCGAAGGCGCAGAACACCGATGTGTACGGCGCTCTCGGACTTTTGACGCGCTTCAGCCCCATCAAGAGAGCTGTCGAACCCGACGAGATAGCGCCGCTCGCGGTATTCCTCGCCAGCGACGAGTCCGGCTTCATAACAGGCCAGAACATCCTCATCGACGGCGGCGCGACGGTGGTGGATCCCTGCGGCGCGGCGACGTCCTCGCTCGGCAAAGCTTGGGGAGAAGAATAGGCGCGGGTATTCGGACGCATCATAGTTTCGCTAACTCACATATGCTGTTTTAAGCACAGCAGATCGGAGAAATAATGGACAATAAAAAACCTTTTATCAGCAGCATGGGGCAAGTATTGCCGCATGGATATGAGAACCGCATGGTCACGATACTTGGCCTGGCTTTCGGGTTCGTCATGTTCGACCGCTTTGCTTTGGCCAACCTTCAGAACTACCTAATGGAAGATTTGGGGCTGAACTACGCGCAGCTCGGCATAGCCAGCTCGGTATTCTCGATAACGTGGGCGATAGTGGGTCTGTTCGGAAGCTGGCTTGCCGATACCAAAATGTCGCGCAGAAAGCTGCTCATGATCGTCATCCTTCTGTTCTCGGTGTTCTCTCTGCTGACAGGCTTCGTGACGAGCTTCCTCGCGCTTGTCGTAGTGCGTCTCGTCATGGGATGCTTTGAAGGTACGGTATCCCCTGTTTCGCACAGCTTCATAGTGCCGCAGTCCTCCGACAACAGGCGCGGCATGAACATGGGGCTTGTGCAGGTTTCGGCCGTCGGGCTGATTTCATCCATGCTAGGTCCCATCATCCAGGTAAGGCTTGCCGAAACCATCGGCTGGCGGTACACGTTCGCCGTCACGATTATCCCTGGCGTCATCATCGCATTGCTCGTTGCCAAGTTCCTCATCAATCCGGAAGTAGGCATCCAGGAAAGCAAGGATGCCGCCGAGAAAGCCGCGCCCGAGGCACCCAAGCAGAGCGGCGGCGATATCATCAGGATTTTGAAAGAAAGGAATCTTCTGGTCTCTCTGTTCGGCGCGATTTTCCTGTTTGCGTGGTATGTCTGCATGCTCATCTACACCCCTGCGGTATTGACGAATGTGAAGGGCCTCTCGAACGAGGATATGAGCTATGTCATGGCGGCTCTCGGCGTTGGGGCAATAGTCTGGGGCGTTGTCATACCGAAGATATCGGATGTGCTCGGGCGGAAGCCGCTCGTCATTTTCGGCATACTTCTGGCGTGTGCGTCCACGTTCCTGCTCAATATCGCGCCCGCGAACGTTCCGCTTTTGATGGTGCTCGCGTTCCTGTCGTGGAGCGGCGCTTCGGTCTTCGTACTGCTGACATCCACGATACCGGCGGAGTCGGGCGACCCGCGCTATGTCGCTACGACGATTGCCATTATCGCGGCGGTCGGTGAACTTGTAGGATCCACGGTCGGCGCTATAGTAATGGGCGTCGTCGCGGACAAGTATGGGCTGGAAGTGATGTTCCCCGTGCTCGCGGCCTGCATGATCGTCTGCTTCATCATCGCCTGTTTCTACAAGGAGTCCGCACCGCTTGTAGTGGCAAGGCGCGAAGCGAAAAAGAGCGCTACGGCCAAATAATTTTATAATCTACGCGCCTGTCTGCGGCGGGGAAGCGCCGCAGACAGGTTTGCGGAATAAGCCACCGGAATTGAATAACAAGAATATAAAGAGTGCGGAGAAATATCGCGCGGCTATGTTGGAGAGGTGAAGAATATGGCAACCAAAGAGCAATTTCTTTCAGTAATGAGTGGGGAAAAGCCGCCGAGTTGGATGGGGTACGGCTTTGCTGCTTTCCCCGATGTCCCATTCCACTGTGTAATCGACCCGATTACCTTGTGGGATATCCTGTTTATCAACGGCGAATACGTGATCGACCACTGGGGCGTTGCACATAGGTTTATCCCGGGTGTAGACCCTGGGATCATGCCTATCGTGAACAATGAGAACCAGGTAATAAAAGATATATCGAAATGGCGCGACTACGTGACCTTTCCTAAGATACCGGATGACCTTGACTGGACACAGGCGAAGGAAGCGGCGGAGGCCGCTCGTGCGGCAGGCGAGTTTGTCATGGTTCC
>JAIRPQ010000071.1 GCA_031256875.1 Eubacteriales Family XIII. Incertae Sedis bacterium
GTAGCGACAGTGCGCCGCATGAGCGCAGACGAGCGCGAGCGCAGGCTGGCGGAAGAAGCCGAGAAGCGCTGGCGCGACGCGAGGGGCGCTATTGCTTACGCTTGGGATGAAGGCTTGGCCAAAGGTCTGTTGAAAGGCAAGGCGGAAGGTTTGTCGGAGGGCTTGGCCAAAGGCAAGGCGGAGATAGTGCGTCAGATGAAATCCAGCGGTCTGGATGCCGCCACCATCAGTAAGTACACGGGCATATCCGAAAGCGAAATCGACAGTATTGCCTTCCTTCGCCGGTGAAGTCACCGGACCATCATCACCCCAGCCATACCCCAGCCATCACTACCGCTGCGGGCGCCAGCACCGCGAACGCTATGTCCGCGGCTTTTGCCCGAAATTCGTAGTAATGGCTGCGTGTGTCCGTTTCTCCGAAGCCCTTCGACTCCATCGCCACCGCCATCGATTCCGACCAGCGCACGGATTTTACTAGCAGGGGCAACAGCAGTGCGGGCGAAACGAACCCCGCCCGCAGGCCGCGCGCGCGGAATGACGAGCGCGTCTTTGAATACTCCCGCGCCATGCGCGGGAACATGCCCCATGCCGCGATAATGCCGTACGCGAAGCGAGCCGGCAGCTTCAGCTGCGTGTTCAGCGCACGGATAAAATCAATCTGGTTCGTCGTGAGCGTGAAAAGCATCCCCAGCCCCGCAAATCCCATGAGCCTGCCCGCGAGAAGCAGTCCGTTCCAGACGCGCGCGTCCGTAAACATGCCGCTGTGAGCGCCCATCGCCGTGTCAGCGGAAAAATGATAGGCCGAGAAGAACATGCCGACCGCGATCAACAGCGCGGGCAGGAGTATGGCGCAGGCATGGCGCAGCGGCACGCGCGAACACGCCGCCGCCAACAGGCAGGCCGCAAACACTCCGAGGTTCAGCATAGGAACATAGAAAAGGCTCAGCACGACCGCGGTGGCGAGGATGCCGAAAAATTTGCACACGGGGTTCAGTCTTCGCATAGCATACCCCCGTCAAGGCGCCAGATGTGATGGGCGTAATCACGCGCGAGTTTTTCGTCGTGCGTTGACATCAGCAGCGTCAGCCCATCATTCTCCACCAGCTCCGACAACATTCCCATAACGGAACGCAGCGAGAACAAATCCTGCGCGTAGGTCGGCTCGTCACACACGAGCAAGGGACAGCGGTACACGAGCAGAGCGGCGAGAGCCAGCCGCCGCTGTTCTCCCTGGCTCAACATATACGGCGATAGCATTCGATAACGCCAAAGCCCCGCGCCGCGCAGTACGCGCTCGGCTTCCGCGAGGCATGCCGCCTCGCCCGCAAACCCGCCTCGCGCTTTCATGCCAGTAAGCACCTCGCCCAACACGGTCGACGCGACGAATTGATCCTGCGGGTTTTGGAACACGAAGCCTACCGTCCGGCAGAGCTGCCTCTTGGGGATGCGGCTGACCTCGCCGCCCGCCGCGCGTATGCTGCCCCTATATGGGCGAAACCCGCAGATGGCTTCAAGCAGCGTGCTCTTGCCGCTGCCGCTGGCGCCGAGCACGGCATGGATGCGCCCCGCGCCCATGCTCGCGCATAGCCCCGACAGGACAGGCACGCCACCTGCGTCCACGCCTACGTCGTCGAGACGGTGAAAGGTTTCCCGCGCCGGCGCGGGGGTGGTGGATGCGGCGGTGTGCGCTGGTGCGGCAGCGACATCGCGGGTAGATTGCGGGTCAGAGCCCGCAATGACGAATGTTGGCGCGGGCGCGGTAGGCATGTGTGCAGCGACTGTGCCCGCGGGTGCGTCAGGCGGGCGATAGCGCTCTGCGGGTATGTCCACGCCCTGCGCGGGCAGCCCGTTCATCTCCGCGCTGTGCGGGCGTATCCCCGTTTTCATTATGCCGCCCTTCCCAAACACGGTTATGCTGTTCGCCACGCACGGGCGCTGTTCGTCCGCGCCTATCCACACGTCCAGCTTGTGGTCGACCGCGATGACGCTCTTGCCGCGTTCGCGCACAAGGCGTCCGAGCCGCGACGCGAGTTCCGACGCGGATGCCGCATCGATATTCGCGAAAGGCTCGTCGAGAAGCAGCCACTGTGAATCGAGCGCGACAAGGCACGCGAGGGCCACTTTCTGCTTCTCGCCGCCCGAAAGCGTGTCAAGCCTGCGGCGGCGCAGATGCCCGATACCGCAAAACTCAAGAGCGTCCTCCACGCGAGCATCTATCTCCCCGCGCTCTATGGAAATATTTTCTAGGCAAAATATCAGCTCGGACTCCGCCGTGTCCATGCAGAACTGCAAGTCAGGATTCTGGAACATCATGCCTATCAGCGCGGCGCGGCGCTCAGGCGGGATGCCCGCCACGTCCTCGCCGCCGAGCCGAACCGTGCCTGACGTCAGACTGCCCGCGTATTTCGGATAGATGCCCGCAGCGAGATACAGCATGGTGCTCTTGCCACAGCCGGACGCGCCCGTCACGACGGTGAGTTCGCGCGGCGCAAAGCTCACGCTAAACCCCGAGAGCGCGGGCTGTTCGCCGTCCATGTGATACGAGAAAGCGACCTTCGCAAGCGACAGCCCCGCGCCGTCTACCGCATCCGCGCCGCCGCCTCCCGCGCCGACGTTATCGCGACACCCGCCTGACGAGCCGCTTCCCGCGTCTATCGCGCCCGCGCCGACGCCATCCGAAAAACCGTTATTCGGGCAGGAACTCATTCGTGAATTCCCTGGCGTCCCTGCGCGGTATTATTTTTTCCTCCACCATCCAGTCCGCAAGCGTGTTCCACCTGGCGGGGCGCATATGGCCCCAATGCCCGCCCGCGCCGAGGTAGAGGGTGGACGCGTATTTCTGGCTGTCGAGGATGAGCGCCTTGTCAAAGCCCGCCATTTCCCCCGCGATGATGGCCGCGCCTTCCTCGGGGTCATTCGCCGCGTCTATATATCCCCTGTCAGTCGCGCCAAGCCATGCTCTCAGAGCTTCCGGTTCAGCATCCATAAAATCGTGCTTCGCCGTGACAGCGGGCGCGCAAAAATCATACAGATCCCCGAAATCCGCAAAGGCGAAATAGTTCACCTCCTTGCCCGCGTGCTTCATCTCGAAATACTCCCAGTTCTTGTATATCCATGTGGCATCGCCGTCGTTGCCGAGCGTGGCCACGATATCCCCGACATCCTTAGGGACGAGCCGCACATCGCCGTAATCGCCGCCGTCGTCGTTCACCGCCTTGCCGACAATCTTATGGAACCAAGCCTGATCCCAATGCGTCAGGCGTTTGCCCGACAGCTCGCGCGGGCGCGTTATCCCCGCTTCCGCCAGCGAGAGTATCCCCGAGTCGCACCTCTGCGTGAGCGCCGCGACCGCCGTGATGCGTTCCTCGCCGAGCATCCCCACGAGCAGCGTCGGCTGCGGCGAAACCACGATGTCCGCGCCCGCCGTCTCCATCACGCCATGTACCTTGCCCGCGATGCTCACGTCCAGCCCCTCGCTTTTGTAGTACCCTTTTTCGAGAGCCACATACATGCCCGTGTGGTTCGTGTTCGGGAACCAATCCAGCACCACATTAACTTTTTTCATACCGGCCACCTTCCTTTCCTCGGCCAAACCCTGACCAATCCCAGACTATCCTAAATCAATCATTGCCCTATCTCGCCACTTCCTAACCAATCCTCGGCCAAACCCTGGCCATTAAAATATCAATCCTCCAATATCCGCGCCCGCGGAACATCCGCGCCGGCGGGGTAGCTTTTCAGAACTCCCGTGCGCGCCAGCCCCTTGCCCGCGAGCCACGATATCACACCCGTGAACACGACGGCGCTCGCGACGCGCAGCGCGAGCTTCGCCACGACGATTTCAGGCGAGAGCAGCTCGACCGTGCCCGCGAATATCTCTCCGACGAAGCTGAAAACGGCCGCCATCACGCCCGACAGAATCATGCCGAGCAGACGGAAATTCCGATAACCCGTCAGCACGAATCCGACCTCGTTGCCCGCGCCCTGTATCGCGCCGAACAGCACCACCATAGGCCCGCCGAAATTGCCCATCAACATCTCTATGATGGACGCTAGGAACTCCGCGATAAACGCCGCGGCGGGCTTGCGCAGGATGAACGCCGACAGCGAGCCCGCCATGAACCATGTGCCGTATATGATATCGACCGCAAACGTCGCGGCCCCGAACGGCGTGAGCGCCGCCTGCAAAATCGTCCACAGCGCCGTCGTCGCTAGGTAGACCGCGGCGAACAGCACGCCTATCACGCCTATCATGATGATGTCCTTCAGCTCAAACTTCCTGCCTATCCTCTCCGCAACCATAACCGTCCCTTACCCTTTCAATCAACGCTCCAAACAATACTCCTACGCCGCCCGCCATCCGATGGCACAAATTTTGCCCGCGAAAAAATCCGACAAAATATCCGACCGCGAAAACCTCCGACAAATTCCGACCGCAAAAGCATCCGACAAAATTCCGACCGCGAAAACCTGTACTCCTGAAAAACGAAAAGCGCCCGCCTTATGCCAAAGAAGGGGGCGCCGGAATCAACATCATTCTCCCTACGTCGGCATTATCCGAATCAGGTTCCTCGGGTAAAGGCTCTCGCCTACTCTCAGCCATGCGGCTCCCCGTTTTTCATGCGCGCGGACAGCGTTTGCCCGCACACATTGTATACAATATATCACCGGCGCTCCCCCAAGTCAATAGCACCTCTCGCATCCGGCAGCCAAACCTCACGCATCCAGCAGCGAAATCTCACGCATCCAGCAGCCAAATCTCACGCATCCAGCAGCCAAACCTCTCGCATCCAGCAGCCAAACCTCACGCATCCGGCAGCCAAATCTCTGTCATGGCATCGGCATCCGGCAGCCAAATCTCACGCATTCAGCAGCGAAAAATCCCCGAGCACCGCGTCGAACAGCATGTGGAAGAACTCGCCCTCGTCGTTCGTGCATTCCACCACATAGAAGGGCTTGTAGAACAACTCGTCCTCCTCGAATACGATGTCCGGAATTTTCGGCAGCCGCTTCGCCGCCATGATATCCCCGCAGATTTCGAGCGGCGCACCCGCGATGGCTTTTTCGCGCTCCACCTTGACGGGCATGACGCAGTTCTCCTCCATCTCAATCTCCGCGAACTGCCCGAAATTCTTCGCGAGGTTGTAGCGCCCCGTGTACATGTCCACCAGGCAGACCGCCTTGCTGTTGAAGCGCCGAAGCCGCTCGCCCATATCCACGCGAAAAACGATTTTCAGGTAGGGGTAAAAAATGACCGTCATGTCCTTGATGAAAAACCGCTTGCTGCGCCGGCTCATCCGCTCGGCGGCATCCTTCATCGTCCATGCGGGTTTCAGCATGTTAATTTTCATATAATAATAATCCTCTGCAATTATTACACAGGCTGCAGTCCGTTTTCTTCCATGTAAGAGCTCTCCTTCAGGAAGCTGAGCACGCCCGCCGTCTCGGGAGCAATCTGCTTGCAGTTGACCGTCGCCAGCCCCGCGGGGAGCTTGATGTTGCAGCCCGCGCGGTCCACCAGGTCGAGTATCTCCTTCGGCGTGCCCTTGCCGAACTGCGAGCCGATGATCATGGCCGCCCACGAAACGATGATGCCCGCGAAAAATTCGTGGAAGCCAGTGACGGAGCTGAGCCCTGTCGCGGACCAAATCACCGAGGTCAGGCAGCCGCATATCATCGAGGCGATGCAGCCCGTCGGGTTCGCTTTCTTCCACCAGACCGCGCAGATATACGACGGCAGGAAGGCGCAACCGAGCGCGCTGAACGAAAAGACCACCAGCGAGAACACGCCCGGGGGCTGAATCAACGCGATGGCGGTGGACAGCACGCCCACGCACAGCACGCAGACACGTGAAACGAACATCAGCTGCTTGTCCGTCGCGTCCTTGTTGATGTAGCGCTGGTAGATGTCACGCCCGAGCATGGTTCCCATCAGCATCAGCTGCGCGTCGGCGGTTGACATAATAGCGGACATTATTCCCACCAAAACGATAGCCGCGATGACGGACGGCAGGAGCTTGTACGCCATCTCGAGCACGACCATCTCGGGATCGTTCAGGTTCGGAATCAGCACGATGCCCATCAGCCCGATGAGGTACGGGATGAATATGAACATCTGGTTCCAGATCGTCGCGATGACGAGCGACTTCTTCGCGAGGCGCGGGCTCTCCATCGCCATGTGGCGTATGACCACGTGCGGCAGCCCCATATACCCGATGAGATATATCAGCACCGCTCCGGCGACGACGCCCCACTGCCCGAGATACATGTCGCCCCTGCCCCACAGTCCCGTGAGCGTCGGGTCGAGCGCGGTCAGTTTTTCGTTCATGCCCTGCAGCCCGCCGAGCTGCGTCATGGCCGAAACAAAAATCATTATCATCGCCGCGACCATCAGTATGCCCTGGAAAAAATCCGTCCATGCCACGGCGAGATATCCGCCCGCGAACGTGTAGAAAATAATAACGCCTGTGCCGACGATGAGCGCGACATGGAGCGGGATATGCAGCAGCGTTGCCATCGTTTTGCCCGCCGCGAGGAATTGCGCGAGCACATAGCCGTACACAAAGACTATCGCGATAAGACCCGCTATCGCCCTCGTCGCGGGGCTGGGGTAGCGCCGTTCAAGATACTCGATCGGTGACAGGCATCCGAGGTAGTACGACAGCCTGCGCATGCGCTTGCCAAGGATTCCGATATTGAAAATCGCGCCGCCGCCGTCGCCGACCGCGTACCAGAGCGTGAAATAACCTTCCTTGTACGCCTGCGCGGGGCCTCCCATGAACATATAGCCGCTCATCGAGGTCGTCTGCAAGGTCAAAGCGGTAATGAACGAGCCGATTTTGCGCCCGCCCAGCAAATATGATTCCGAATCCTTCGACTTCTTGCCCCAATAGATACCTATCGCGATCATCGCGACCAGATAAACTCCTAAAACTATATATTCCGTCATTTTCCAGCACCTCCATCCGCGGGGATTATCTGCGCGATACGCTCGCTTTCGGGGATACCCGCCTGCCATTTTTCAAAAGCCTGTTCCCATGCTTCTTCCTTTTTGTCCTGCTTCGCCATCACGACATACATAATTATTGCGATAATAATGTACGTGATAGGCCATGAAAGAAAAGCAAAGAATACGATTGGTTCCAATCCTAACACCTAATCACCTCCAGATTCAACGTTAATTCATACACTAATAAACGTTCATGCATAACAATAACGAAAAAAATGCGCTGTTCCCCTGCGCAGTGGTCCTAGGATATTCCTGCCTATTTCCAAGCCCCTCATGTAATAACTATACGTCCGGTGGCAAGCAATTTTCCGGCAATTCCTAGTGCAGCAGTGCCACAGCAATATAATATTTTGTCCCCATCGCCCCTGTCAATACCAATTCGGACAATCGTCCCGTATTCCTATAAGTTCAAATATTTTGAGTAGTCAGAAAAAATAATGGAAAAATACCCCGCCGCGTGAGCAAAAAACCGTGCGCGGCACGCATGAATCACCACGCGCCGCGCCGTCCCACCTGGTTTCACCTAGCCGCAAAAACCGAGATTACTTCCTCAAAAATACGAATCGCCGCCCAGCTCGTGATGTCGTTCGTGTCGAGCGGCGGCGCGACCTCCACCAGATCCATCGACGTGACATTCAACTCGCGCAGCACGAGCCTGACCAGCTGTATCAGTTCCCGCGACGAAATCCCGCCCGCAACGGGCGTGCCTGTGCCGGGCGCGTACGCCGGATCGAGGACATCCACGTCAAGCGTGAAATAAACCGCGTCATAGCCCTGGAATTTTTCTTTGATTATCTCAAATGCGTTTCTGTAGCCCTCGGTGAACACTTCCGTCGCTGATATGGTCGTTATCTCGGGGTGCGCACGAACGAAATCCAGCTCGTCGGGTTCTGCCGCCCTGATGCCGAGAAAACACAGGTCACCAGGCGAAATGATGTCCTCCACCGCGCGGCGCTCGGTATTCGCGTGTGACCATTCATGACCGCCAAATCGGGCGCAAAGGTCAAAATGCGCGTCGAAATGCAGTATGCCTATCTTCGCGGAAGTGTTTCGCTCTCTTTCCCACCGGCCGAACGCCCTGTGCAGCGGGATTGTGACCGAATGGTCCCCTCCGAAAAAGAAATTGAATTTCCCTTTTTTCATTAGCTCGTAAGCCTGAGTTTCTACGCGACGGAATGTCGCGCCCCAGTCCAAATCGATTTCCACATCACCCGCGTCATATATCAGCGGTTCGGAGGCCAGCACCCAGTCGTCAGTCGTATAGGGCATATGTGCCGCCGCGAGTTGGCGGATATGCTGTGGGGCTTCCGCCGCGCCACGCCCCTGGCTCGCGCCGCCGTCAAAGGGTATCCCAAGCACGCAGATGGACGCATCTTCCGGTCTGTCCGTACAAAGCCCTTGCCAATTCGTTTTAATGTCAATCATCTCACACCCACCTGTTATTCCGCTACCACGTTTACCTCGTCCAGCTGTCCGTTCTTCGGGCCGTGCAGATGCCGGCCGTTCCTGTACTGGCTGTCGAGGAAGCCCCAGACTTCGTCCGTGAACGGCTCACCCGGGCAAATCGTGGGAATCCCCGGGGGGTACGGGACTATCAGCTCCGCGCTTATCCGACCTTTCGCGTTCCTCCACGGGACGCTTTCGCGCTCGGCGAAGAACGCTTCACGCGGCGTCATGAGCATGGGCGGCATGGGCGGCAATTCCTCGTCCCACGCGAGCGGCGCGCGCCGGCCACGCCACTTACCGGACAGGTCATCCATCGCCTGCACAAGCCTGTCCAGATCGCTCTCCTGCGTACCGAGCCCAAGGACGCACACCCCATAATAATAATCGCCGAACTCCATCTCTATCCTATAATCGCGACGCAAAATTTCATAAAGCTCGTAGCCCTCTATGCCGAGCTTGCGCGCGGAAACGACAAGGCGTATCGGCTCATAGTCAAAAATGCCGTGCCCGCCGATAAGGTCCGGCCCGAGCACATCGACGCCGTGAATCGCGCCCAGCCTTTCCCGTGCGCGCCTGACCATACCTATCAGGTTATCAAGGAGGTCATGCCCTTCCGTCGCGATATAGCTGCGCGCGAGGTCGAGCGACGCTTGCAGCAGATACGATGGGCTGGTGTTCTGCGCCATTTGCAGACACGCCCGAAGCCTGGCGCCGTTCAGTTCCTTGCAGCCCTCGCCTATGTGGAGCATGGAGCTTTGCGTCAGCGACCCCGACATCTTGTGAATGCTCTGGCAGGCGAAATCCGCCCCGAGCGCGAGCGCTCCGCTCGGAAGATCCTCGTGGAAATATACGTGGTTGCCGTGCGCTTCGTCGGCGATGAACAGCCCGCCGTGCGCGTGCGTCGCGTCTATCAGTCCTTTCATGTCGCTGCACACGCCGTGGTAGGTCGGGCTGACGCCAAAGACAGCCTTCGCGCCTGGGTTTTCGTCAAGCACACGCGCAAGCGCACTCGGCAGAAAGCCGCCGACCAGCCCGCGCTCCCTGTCTATCTCCGCGTTCACGTAGAGCGGCACGGCGCCGCTGACAATCAGCCCGAACACGACACTCTTGTGTGCGTTGCGCGGCACTATTATCTTGTCGCCCTCGCCGCAGACAGTGCAGATGGAAGCTATGATGCCGCTCGAAGTCCCGTTCACGAGGAAATAGCTCTCGCGCGCGCCCCACGCGTCCGCGGCAAGCTGTTGCGATTCCTGTATCGCGCCCTTCGGCTGGTGCAAATCATCCAGCCCCTGTACCTCACAGAGATCCATCTTGAATATTTCATCACCCGCATAGGCTTTCCATTTCGGGTGGATAGCCTGCCCGAGCTTGTGGGACGGGATATGCAGCGGCGCGTTCCCCTCATCGATAAATCCGCGAATAGCATCAAAAAGCGGCGTACGGTATTGATCCATATTGATTCCTTTCTACAAAAGCTTTCCTGACTGTCCTACTATCATAGCACAAAACCGAGCACGAGGTATGCGGCCGTGGACAGCCCCGCGCTGATAGCGGCGAACGGGAACTGCGTGGTGAAATGTTCCATGTAGCTGATACCCGAAACCTGCGAGGTCAGGACGCTCGCGTCCTCGTACGGGCAAGCGTGGCTGCCGAACCCCGAGCCGGAGAGAATCGCGCCCACCGTCAGGAACGGGTCCGCGCCCGCAGCGACGGATATCGGTATGAGGATGGGGATGGCCACTGACACCATGCCCCAACAGCTGACAGTGACGAAGGCGAGCGTGGCGACTATGATGAACGTGATGGCGGGGAACAGGCTCGCCGACAGATAGGGCTCTGTGACGGAGATAATGTAGTCGGCGATTCCCAGCTGCGAGAAGCCTTCTCTGGCGAACACGGAGATGACGCAAATCACCACGAGGGGGGTCGAGCTCGCGAACCCGTCCAGAACGTTGTCGAAAAACTCACCGAACTTCATGAGCTTTCGTGGCCAATACATGACGAAGCAAACAGCATTCGCCGCGATGAGCCCGATGAGAATGTCTTTCGTGCATATCGTGATAACGACGACCGTCAGAATCGGAAGCCCGAAGTCCCACGGATTGCCCGTGTTTTCCTCTTTGCTCGCTTCCCTGTTGACCGCGAGCTTCGCGCTCTCGTCAGAGAAAACTTTCCCTGCCTTCGCGCGTTCAAACGCCTTTTTCATGGGTCCGAATTTTGGAATAATTCCCATTATTACCAACGGCACGATGAGGATTGTGAACCAGGCGTAGAATATGTACGGAATCGAGCCGAAATAGATTTCCATACCCGAACCCAGACTGGCCAAGCCCTTTTCCTCACCGAGAATGACGGCGAAATACACCACCCACGCCGACATCGGCACGACCAGGCAGACCGGCGCCGCTGTCGAGTCCACCACATACGCGAGCATTTCCCGCGGCACCTTATTTCTGTCCGTCACCTTTTTCATGAGCGAGCCCACCACAAAAATATTGAGATAATCGTCGAAGAAGATAATTATTCCTGAAATATACGTCATGAACAGCGACTTTTTCGGCGTGTTGGCGAACTTTGAAAGCACGCGTGCAAATCCATACACGCCGCGCGACCGCTCCAGCAGGATGGACAGGCTTCCCAGAAAAACGCAGAGCAGGAGCAGCCAGAGCGCGTCATAGTCTCCCATTGCCCCGATCATTTCTTCCAGCATAGGCACGAAAAAATTGACTCCGTGCAGCATGATGTAACAGACGATGACGCCCAGCGCAAGGGCCTCAATACCCCGCTTCGTAACCACCGCAACGACGATAATCAAAGCGATAGGCACCAAGCTAAAAATCCCATAATCCATAAATTACACCACTCCTCTCCTATATTACACTCCACTCCAGTTCCAGCATACACCCCCTAACATCTTGTATCTTTTCAAATAATTATATCAAAAAAAGCGGCATATTGCCGCTTTTTTGGTTTGTATTTCAACGTGCCCAGCCGCAGGCTCCCGCGGGAGCTTGACTCTGTGGCGGGGCTTGCCCCTGCGCTGACTACACCAGCTCGAGGAATACTTCCTCGGCCGCGTCGCCGCGCCTTGGACCCAGCTTCAGTATGCGCGTGTAGCCGCCGTGCCTTTCCTCGTATTTCGGGGCTATTTCCTCGAACAGCTTCGTCACGACGGTCTCGCTGTAGATATAGGCCAGAGCCTGGCGACGCGCATGCAGATCTCCGCGCTTGCCCAGCGTTATCATCTTCTCCGCTATGCGGCGGGCTTCCTTAGCCCTCATCAGCGTGGTCGTGATGCGTCCCTCGCGCAGAAGGTCGGTGACGATATTTCTCAGCATCGCCTTGCGGTGCGCGGTCGGGCGCCCAAGTTTTCTGTATCCTTTCGACATAATACACTCCTAACGTCTATTCGGCATCGGGCTTCAGTCCAAGCCCGAGCTCCTCAAGTTTCTCTGTCACTTCGTCAAGGCTCTTTCTGCCGAGGTTGCGAACCTTCATCATGTCGTCCTCGGTCTTTAGCGTAAGTTCCTCGACCGTGTTGATGTTCGCGCGCTTCAGACAGTTGAACGAGCGCACCGACAACTCCAGCTCCTCGATGGTCATCACGAGCGCACGATCCTTGCCCGCATCGTCGCGTTCCGCCATGACCTCCGCGCCGCTCGCGCTGTCGTCAAGATCCATGAACAGCTTCAGGTGTTCATGCATAATCTTCGCGCCTATCGCCACGCTTTCGCGTGGGGATACGCTTCCATCTGTCCAGACATCCAGCGTCAGCTTGTCGTAGTCAGTGACCTGACCGACACGCGTATTCTCGACCGCGAAATTCGCTTTGCGAACCGGCGTATAAATCGAGTCCACGGGTATGACCCCGATGGGCGTCGTTTCGGTTTTGTTTTGCTCGGCAGTGACATAGCCGCGCCCTTTGGCGAGGTATATCTCCATATACAGGCTCGCTCCGCTGTCGAGCGTCGCGATGTGCAGATCGGGATTGGCTATCACCGTGTCCGCGTCCACCTGTATGTCTCCCGCCGTCAGCTCCATCGGGCCTTTGGCGTCTATCACCGCAGTCTTTTCGTCGTCGCTGTCGATGCGTACGGCGAGCTTCTTGAGGTTCAGGACTATCTCCGTGACATCTTCCTTGATGCCCTTGATGGTGCTGTACTCGTGCAACACGCCCTCGATATTGACGGACGTTACCGCGCTACCCGGAAGGCTGCTCAGCAATATGCGGCGCAAGCTGTTTCCAAGCGTAGTGCCGTACCCCCTCTCGAGGGGCTCGACGATGAATTTTCCATGATTTTCGTCGCCTGTATCAATACACTCGATTGTAGGTCTTTCGATTTCTAACACAGCAGCTCCTCCTTCAAGTTTACTGTTGCAATGCCAATAAATGCTTCTTGAACGCGCATCACTTCGAATACAACTCGACGATGAGATGTTCAGCTATCGGCGTATCAATGATATCGCGCGAGGGATAGTTCAACACTGTACCCTCCAGCTTTTCAACGTCTACGCTGAGCCACTCGGGAGCTGTTATCTGGAAATCCTTGATTTCCTTGAACTTGGGCGAGCTGACGCTGCGCTTCTTGACGGCAATTTTCTGTCCTGGCTTCACGCCGTACGAAGGGATATCCACCTTCTTGCCGTCCACCAGGAAATGACCGTGGTTCACGAGCTGGCGCGCTTCCTTGCGCGACGAAGCAAATCCCATGCGGAACACTACGTTGTCAAGCCGCGTTTCAAGCATAACGAGAAGGTTCTCGCCTGTGATGCCCTTCTTGCGCGCTGCCTTGAGGAATGTGTTGTGGAACTGCTTTTCGAGCAGGCCGTAGAACCTCTTTGCCTTCTGCTTCTCGCGAAGCTGAAGTCCGTAGTCCGATGGTTTTTTCCTTGCCTGACCGTGTTGGCCGGGAGCGTAGTTCCTGCGCTCGAGCGAGCATTTGGGGCTGTAACATCTCTCGCCCTTGAGGAACAGTTTCTGACTTTCGCGCCTACAAAGCCTGCAGGCGGCATCTGTATATCTTGCCATTTTTTCCTCCTCGTTACACCCTGCGCCTCTTAGGTGGCCTGCACCCGTTGTGCGGTATAGGAGTGATGTCCTTTATCATAGTGATGGTGAGACCCGCCGACTGCAAAGCCCTGATCGCGGCTTCGCGACCCGAGCCTGGGCCTTTCACATAGACTTCCACGTTCTTCAGCCCATGCTCCATCGCGCCTTTTGCGGCGGCTTCCGCAGCCATCTGCGCCGCGAACGGTGTGGACTTACGCGAACCCTTGAACCCGAGCGAACCCGCGCTGGACCATGCCAGAGCGTTGCCGCTAGTGTCGGTCAGCGTAACGAGGGTGTTGTTAAAGGTGGACTGGATATGCGCCTGTCCCCTCTCGATATGCTTTCTTTCCCGCTTCTTCTTGCGGACTGTTTTCTTGGCTGTTGCCATAGCTCAATTACCTCCGTGAATCAATCGCTCTTTTTCTTGCGTCCGACGGTCTTTTTCGGGCCTTTGCGCGTACGCGCGTTGGTCTTGGTGTTCTGACCTCTGACCGGCAGTCCGCGCCTGTGCCGGATGCCGCGATAGCAACCTATCTCCATCAGGCGCTTGATGTTCAAGCTGACATCCCTGCGGAGGTCGCCCTCGACGCTGTAGTCCGAGTCGATGATTTTTCTTATCTTGCCGGCGTCTTCCTCGGAGAGATCCTTCACGCGGATATTCGGGTCTACCCCTGCTTTCGCAAGTATTTCCGACGAAGTCGTCCTGCCTATTCCGTAAATATACGTTAGGCCGATTTCAATTCGCTTGTCCCTGGGCAAATCTACGCCCGCGATTCTTGCCATATCTAAGTATACCTCTTTCCTGTATTCTGTTTGATGCTATTAAATCTATATCCACACGCTTCACAGGCGATTCCGTGTCTCTCGACATGGGAACCCGCCGCGCCTGCAAATCCCGTGAGTATTCGCACTGTTAGCCTTGGCGCTGTTTGTGCTTCGGATTCTCGCAAATAACCATCACGCGGCCCTTGCGCTTGATGATTTTACACTTCTCGCAAATCGGTTTTACTGATGCTCTCACTTTCATTTATTTCCTCATTTCTATAAATAACCGCGAATTATTATAATACCATAAATAATCCATCCATTCAAGCGTTTTTTGGCAATATCGCCGTTCGCCGCTCCTGCTATTTGTCGCGCCAGGTGATCCTGCCGCGGGTCAAATCGTAGGGGGAGAGCTCTACTCTGACGCGGTCGCCCGGCAGGATGCGTATGAAATTCATGCGTATCTTGCCCGATATATGCGCGAGTATCTTGTGCCCGTTCTCCAGCTTCACGATAAACATCGCGTTCGGCTGTGCCTCTACCACTGTTCCCATCACTTCTATGACATCTTTTTTCGCCATACCTGTCTCCCGAAATCCCTTCGCTTGCTTCTACGCTTCTCTGGTGTCCAACGTTATCAGTTCAGGGCCATTGCCTGTAACAATCACTGTGTTCTCGTAATGCGCGGAGAGTTTTCCGTCCGCAGTTACGACTGTCCAATTGTCCGCAAGCGTCTCCGTCTCGTAAGTGCCTTCGTTTATCATCGGCTCTATCGCAAGTGCCATGCCGTTCATGAGCTTGACGCCCTTGCCCGCCGCGCCGTAGTTCTTCACCTGCGGATCTTCGTGCATCTGCTTTCCTATCCCGTGGCCGGTATAGTCCCTGACCACCGAGTAGCCCCGCGACTCCGCGAGCGACTGTATCGCGTGGCCGACATCGCCAAGGCGGTTTCCCGCGCTGCAGTGCTTCAGCCCTTCAAAAAAACTGTCTTCGCAGGCGCTGATGATGTCCGCCGCGTCCTGCGAAATCTCTCCGACAGCGTATGTCCTCGCAGCGTCCGCTACCCAGCCGCCGTATGTGGCGCCTATGTCCACTCCGACGATATCGCCCTCGCTCAGTATGCGGCCTTCCGACGGTATGCCGTGCACCACCTCATCGTTCACGGAGATGCACGCGCTCGCGGGGAAGCCGTTGTATCCGAGGAACGTCGGCTCCATGCCGTCGCCGCGTATCCTGCGCTCGATGTAGTCGCCTATCTCCTTCGTGGATATATTCGGCTTTATGATTTCGCGCAGCTCGTATAGTATGCTTGCGACGGTCTTGCCCGCCACCTTCATCATGCCTATCTCGTCATCCGTTTTCAGGTATATCATTCAGCCTTCGCCCGCTGCCCTTCCTGCTGTCATGTCGGCCGCTAGGCTTCTATCAACGCGCTGAACAGCTCGAAATTGCGTACCGCGCCGTCCATGCCGTTCAGCTCCGTCAGCATTCCCGCTTCCTGATAATATTCCACGAGCGGATGTGTCTGCTCATTGTATACGTCTATGCGGCCCTTCGCCACTTCCTCGGTGTCGTCCGGACGCTGTATCAGATTGCCGCCGTCCACATCGCATATGCCGGGTACGGCGGGCGAAAACTCGGGGTTGTCCACGTTGTAGGACTTGCCGCATACCGAACAGAGCCTGCGTCCTGAAATGCGGTGGATGAGCTCATCCCTTGGCACATTCAGATATACTACCGCGTCGATACGCGAACCGCTCTTTTCGAGCGCCTTGTCCAAGGCTTCGGCCTGTACGATGGTGCGCGGGAATCCGTCGAGCATATAGCCCTTCTGCGCGTCAGGCTGCGAGAGCCTGTCCGCCACCAGATCCAGCACCAGCTCGTCCGGCACCAGCTCGCCCCTGTCCATATATTCCTTGGCTTTCTTCCCGAGCGCCGTGCCGTCCGCCACGTTCTGGCGGAATATGTCGCCCGTGGATATCTGCAATATGCCGTATTTGGTAGTAGCCTTTTCCGCGAGCGTGCCCTTGCCGGAGCCGGGAGCCCCCAGTAGGATAAACTTCTTTTTCATCAGAGGAACCCCTTATAGTTACGCATGACCATCTGATTCTCTATCTGCTTCATGGTGTCAAGCCCGACGCCCACTACGATGAGCAGCGCGGTGCCGCCGAACCTCATGTCTAGGTTTGTCCATTGCTGGATGAGGTAGGGCATCGCGGCAATCACCGCGAGGAAAAGCGCGCCCACGAAAGTGATTCGCGTCATGACCCTGTTCAGGTATTCGACCGTGGTACGACCCGGCCTGATGCCCGGGATGAACCCGCCGTTCGACCTCATGTTGTCCGACACGTCGACGACGTTGAACGTCACCGCCGTGTAGAAATACGTGAAGAATATCGTCAGTATCACGTAGATGGCTACGTAAATCCAAACGCCGGGCGCCTCTGACATGGACAGCCATTTCTGCACGAACTGCGAGAAGCCGCTGTTCTTATCCATGAAATATGTGATGGTCATCGGGAACTGCAACAGCGACATCGCGAATATGATGGGGATGACGCCAGCCTGGTTCACCTTGATGGGGATATGCGTGTTTTGGCCGCCGTACATCTTGCGCCCTACCACGCGCTTCGCGTACTGCACCGGTATGCGCCGCTGACCCTGCTGTACCATAATAGTGCCTATCACGACAAACAGCGCGAACAGCGCAAACAGCAGAATGGACATCATGCTCACTTCGTTCCTGCCTACGCGCTGGAAAGCGACGCCTATGGCCGCCGGAGCGCGACATATGATGCCTGCGAATATGATGAGCGATATGCCGTTGCCGACGCCGTACTCGTTGATTTGCTCGCCGAGCCACATGAGGAACGCCGTACCGCCTGTCAGCGCGAGCACTATGACCGCAACGTCAAAGAACTGAGTGCTGATTAGCGCGCTGCGGAACAGACCGAGCGACAGCCCGATCGCCTGCATGAACGCAAGCACCACGGTGAGGTATCTCGTGTACTGCGCTATTTTCTTCCTGCCTTCCATGCCTTCCTTCGACAGCGCTTCCAGCGCGGGTATGGCGATGGTAAGCAGATTTAGGATAATAGATGCCGTGATGTACGGCGTAATGCTCAGAGCGAATATGGTGAAATTGGAGAAACTTCCACCGGAAAAGAGGTCGAATATCTCGAAAAGCCCCTGACCGGAGAACGCTTCCTGCACGACCTCCCTGTTGATGCCAGGAACCGGAATATTCGCCCCAAGGCGGAACACCACTATCATAAGGAGAGTGAAAATGATCTTTTTCCTTATGTCAGGTACTTTTACCGCCTTGATGATAGTATCAAGAGCGCCCATTTATTTCCCTTTCTTTTGTTCAGCCTGCTCGACCTTGCCGCCGGCGGCTTCTATTTTTTCGGCTGCTGACTTACTGAATTTGTCAGCCTTGACAGTGAGCTTCTTCGTGAGCTCGCCATCTCCGAGGATTTTCAGGCCGTTCTTTGACCTTCTGATAATCCTTTTTTCCGCGAGCAACTCCTGTGTTATCTCCGTGCCGTCATCGAACGCGTCCAATGCCGATACGTTGACCGTTTCGTACTCGGTGCGCCAGATATTCGTGAATCCGCGCTTCGGGATGCGCCTATACAGCGGCATTTGCCCGCCCTCGAAACCGAGACGGACTCCGCCTCCGCTGCGCGAGTTCTGTCCGTTCATGCCGCGTCCAGCGGTCTTGCCCTGTCCCGTCGCGGTACCCCTGCCCTTGCGCTTCGGGGCTTTCTTGCAGCCCGGGGGCGCTTTCAGTTCGTGTAGTCTCATATTAACTCCTTTGCTATTACGCCGATGTGCTTGTCTTTTTTCCGCCTGGCGTTGCGGACGTAACCCGACAGCTTGCTGTCGCTGGTACGTCCCAGGCGAGAAGTGCAGCGGCTTTGCCGCGTGGCACTTTACCGCCATTGCCGTTCGCGCCTA
>JAIRPQ010000086.1 GCA_031256875.1 Eubacteriales Family XIII. Incertae Sedis bacterium
GTCGCGGACGGCTCGTTCAGCAACAGGCTCTACGCGAATTTCAACCGTGCACATATTTTCAGCAAGGAGGCGTGCCGCGTCTGCTGGGCGCGTTATTATTGCAGCGGCGGTTGCCACGCGAACGCCTTGCACGTGAACGGCGATATCATGGTGCCGCACGAAATCGGATGCATCCTGGAACGCAAGCGCATCGAGTGCGCGATCGGGCTTCTTGCGCGGAGGGCGCTGTAAGGAAATCATTGTAGCCAGATATGGCCCGGCTCATACCTGGATGCCTGTACCGAAATACCGCGTTATTGTTACTTTATTCATTGTTTGTTATTGTACCTTGCGCCGAGCTGCGCAAGGTGTGTTATTATATTATTGCAATGGTTTTACTGCTAAATAGTTTTATTGTATAAGAATTATAGAGAATATGAAAAAAAACGAACTGAACATTGATGCGATTCTCGCGCGGCTTTTCATCAGCACCTTCAAGGTCGAGGAGCGGGCGATCGCCGAATCGTCGAAGGGGAAGATGTCGATCTCGGAGCTGCACGTGCTGCGGGAAATCGGCGGCGGGCGCGACCGCACTATGACCCAGGTGGCGCGGGGCCTGAAAATCAGCGTGAGCGCTCTGACAATCGCGATGAACAAGCTCGAAAAAAAGGGCCTGGTCAGGCGCGAGAGGGACACGGAGGATCACAGGATAGTGAAAGTCAGCCTCACCACAGACGGGTTTGAGGCGTTCGAGTACCACGACGCGTTCCACCGCAAGATGGTGGCGGACGCGCTGAAGCAGCTTACGGCGGAGGAACAGAAGGTGCTCGGCAAGACGCTCGTCAAGCTCGACGCGTATTTTGCGCGCGAGTGGGCGCGGCGCGAAAAGATGAAAAAATAACGATTATTTGATATACTTTCTCTGATGCTATACTTAGGAAACTCTGGTTTGGAGGTAAATTATTATGCAATCACCTACACTTGTTATTATGGCGGCGGGCATGGGTTCGCGATATGGCGGGCTGAAGCAGATCGATCCCGTAACAGACCAAGGCGAAATAATCATTGACTTCTCGCTCTACGACGCGCTCATGGCGGGGTTCGAGAACGCCGTTTTCATTATCAAAAAAGAGATGGAGCAGGACGTGCGCGCTTTGATGGATAACGGTGCGGGCAAGCGCGTCAATATAAAATATGTGTTTCAGGATATCGAGGATGTGCCGGCGGGCTTCGCCGTGCCGGAGGGCAGAGAGAAGCCGTGGGGCACGGGGCATGCGGTGCTCGCCGCTGCGGGCGCGGTGAGCGGGCCGTTCGCCGTCATCAATTCGGATGACTACTACGGGCCGGCGGCATACCAGCTCATGCACGATTATCTCACAGGGGCCGCGGACGACGACAGGCTCAGATACGCCATGGTCGCGTATAGGCTCGTGAACACGGTGACGGAGAACGGCTCTGTCGCGCGCGGCATCTGCAGGCTCGGCAAGGGCGGCGATTTGGAGGGCATTGACGAGCGGCTGAAGGTCATGTGGCGCGGGGACTCGATCGCGTATGAGGACGAGGGCGGCGAGTGGGTCGGCATGCTGCCCGAACAGCCCGTGTCCATGAATTTCTGGGGCTTCACGGAGAGCTTCATGGGCGAGCTAAGGAACGGCATTGCGGAATTTTTTGAGAATGACGTGCCCGCGAACCCGATGAAATCGGAATACCTGTTGCCTCGCATAGTGGACAAGCTGCTGGTGGGCGGCAGGGCAACGGTCAAGGTAATGGAGTCGGGCGACCGCTGGTACGGCGTCACATACAAGGAGGACAAGGCCCAGGTGTCCGCCGCCATGCAGTCGCTAAAGGACAGCGGGATTTACCCTGAAAAGCTGTGGCGGTAGCGGCGGCTTTCGGTGCTTCGATGGCTTCGTGGCCGCGGGAGCTGTGGTAGCTTTGGGTGCTTCGTAGTCGTGGCTGGATGGTATTGGGTGGGATAAATGGATAAAAATGCTGCAATGGTGGTTTCGCTGCTCATTCCCCTCGCGTTCATTATCGCGTCGAAATGGCTCGTGCCAATGCTCGAAAAAAAATTCAAGGAGAAAGCGAAAACCGTCTATTTGGTTGTCTCGTTTGTAGTGGTGATCATCGGGTGGTATCTGATCGACACCCATTATGGGATTCACATGGGGCTGTGGTGACGCAGGCGCGATTTGGTGGGCGCTCTTGGCAACGCGGCGGCGCGGTGGCGCGGCTGCTAGTCGAATAATTTGACCTGGCCTGGGTTCTTCGGTTAGCGTCTGGGCGATGTGGTCGGCGCTTTAGCTAGAGCAGCGGGATGACGTCGTGCAGCGTCGGCAGTACCTTCGTAGCCAATGCGCGTATCTCGTCGGTCGGCGCCAGCTGGTCTGGTATCATAATGACGGGCATTCCCGCCGCGTGGGCCGCGAGGACGCCGTTGGCCGAATCCTCCAGCACCAGACATTCTTCCGGCGACAGCCCAAGGCGCGACGCGGTTATCAGAAATATCTCGGGATTTGGCTTGCCGTTTTTTGCATCGCCGCCGTGGACTATCTCCTCAAAAGCGTCCGTGAGGTTCGCCTTTCGTATCAAGGTTTCCACGCTCCTTGGGCTTGCCGCGGAAGCGACAGCGGCGCGCAGCCCTTTTTTCTCTATATGCGCGATAAGCTCGTACAGCCCTGGCTTGATAGGCGCGCCCTCGCGCTCAACCCTGTCCGTAGCCAGCTCGTTGCGTTCGCGGTGCAGTGCGGCGGCATCCACATCTATGCCCTCGCTGTCAAAATATTTCTGGACAAGGCTTCGCATCTCGGAGCAGGTCAGGCCTATGGTCTGGTCGATAACGCTGTCTGGGATTTCGATGCCGTGATTTTGCGTAGCCTCATGCCACCCCTCGCGGGCAAGCCGTTCAGAGTCAAACATAAGCCCGTCCATATCGAACACGACGGCAGCGATTTTTGAAAGGTCTGTTTTTTCATTCATGGGTGTAATTATAGCATATTTTCAGTGCGGTGCGCTATCACTTCCCTACGCAGAAGCGGGAGAATACGCGATCCAGTATGTCGTCGGTTGCGGTTTCGCCTGTCAGCTCGCCTAGATGGTCGTAGGCGGCGCGGATGTTTGTTTCCGCCAGGTCTATGTTGCCGCT